>JBGPJK010000058.1:0-18757 GCA_041485425.1 Terriglobia bacterium
CCGCGCATCCGTGTCCCCAATCGTGAGCGGGCACTATTCACCGTGGACACCTGCAACTTTATTGGAATCATTCAGCGGCTCTCCCTCACCGGAGGTTCTGCCATTCTTGCTAAGGGCCCTATTCCTCAGGGAACGCTCGCCAAAATGGGTTTGAACACTGTGTTCGGGGCAGTGACGGCGCAGATCGAATTCCTGCACACTGGAGCGGACGGGATTCCGCTTGCCCAGGCATTCCGTTTTCTTGCCATGGACGGCGTAAGTTCTGAACGATTCGCTGCTGCCGCTAAGCAAATGGAGAGTGCGGGTTTCAGCGATGTCGACGAAACAGAGCACCCTCTCGGCGACTTGGCATCCCAGAGCGTGAGTAAGCTCCGGGACAGCATCCGCCGCCTTTCGGCGGCGATCGCCCCGGGCCGACAGACCGGTGAGAAGAGCTGAACGGTCTCACACCGCGATGCAGAAGTGCGGTTACTTCCCCAACAACTCACTTGAGTTCACGGACCTACTCCCTGCCATCGCCCGCGAAGTCGGCATCCTGGACGATACTACCCGTCGTAAATGCCTGAGCCAGTGACGAACGACCATCGGCCGTTTTCAGGGGGTTACGCCCGCTGCCGCGGCGAGCTATAATAAGCGTGGGTTTGACCATGCGCTTGCAGAATCCCAATTCGCACCTGCCCGCGTGCTGGCTGTACTTCCTGGTGCGCCCACGCCGTTATCTGGCAGTGTTACCTTCGCAAGCGCGTCCCAGCCTGTTCGGCAGCGACTAGTTCCCCGATCCTCCGCGTCGCGGGTTCCCCTCAGGGGCGAAAGCCCAGTTTATCTGAGGGCCCGATCGGCACGGCCGAAGCCGTGCCCCCCAAAAAGTCGCTAGTCGAGGTCTCACAACCGGCAACTGACAACTGAATTTGGAGGTTCCCATGACCACCAAGACTCTCGCCATCGGTCCCAAGCTCAAGACCGCCCTGCCCGGCCCCAATGCCAAGCGCATTCTCGCGGGCGATGACAAGTACATTTCTCCGTCCTATACCCGGTCCTATCCGATGGTAGCCAAGACCGGCCGCGGCATCGTGATCACCGACGTGGATGGAAACGAGTTCTTCGACTTCTCCGCCGGCATCGCGGTGACCTCGACTGGGCACTGCCATCCCCATGTGGTGGCCGCCATTCAGAAGCAGGCGGGCGAACTCATCCACATGTCGGGCACCGACTTCTACTACGAGAACATGGTGACGCTCGGCGAGCGGCTCTCCAAGATCGCACCCATGCCGGGGCCGCACAAGATTTACTACGGCAACTCGGGCACCGAAGCGGTGGAAGCCGCGTTCAAGCTGGCGCGTTACCACAGCAAGCGCCAGAACGTGATCGCCTTCTTCGGCGCGTTCCACGGACGCACCATGGGCTCGCTTTCTCTTACCGCTTCCAAGCCGCAGCAGAAGCGACGTTTCGCTCCTCTGGTTCCGGGCGTGACCCACATCCGTTACCCCGACGTGTATCGCGGATGCGCAGGTGGCGCGCAGGATGCCGAGGCCTTCGCGCTCGGCTGCGCCCGCTTCCTTGAAGACAAGCTGTTCAAAACCGTGCTTCCTCCCGAGGAAGTGGCGGCCATCTTCGTGGAGCCCGTGCAGGGTGAGGGCGGCTACGTGATCGCGCCCAACATCTTCATGCAGGAACTGCGGCGCATTTGTGATCGTCACGGCATCCTGCTGGTGTCGGACGAAGTGCAGAGCGGCGCCGGCCGCACCGGCAAGTGGTGGGCGATCGAGCACACCGGCGTGCAGCCCGACATCATCTGCAGCGCCAAGGGCATTGCCTCCGGCATGCCGCTGGGCGTGATGATCAGCCGCGCCGACATCATGGACTGGGTTCCGGGCTCGCACGCGTCCACTTTCGGCGGCAACCCGGTCTGCATCGCAGCCGCGCTGGCCACGCTCGACGTGATCGAGGGCGAAAATCTGATGCAGAACGCCACCGAGGTCGGCAACCACATGATGAAGCGTATGGCGGACTGGCCAAACAAGCACAAGTTGGTCGGCGATGTTCGCGGCCGTGGCCTGATGATCGGCGTCGAGATCGTCAAGGACAAGCAGACCAAGGAATACGCCGCCGCCGAGCGCGACCGCATCGTGGAACTTGCCTTCGAACGCGGTATCCTCTTCCTGGGTTGCGGCCCGAGCACGGTTCGCATTGCGCCGCCGCTCATCGTGACCAAAGACCAAGCCGACGTGGCAATGGCCGCTCTCGAAGAGTCGATCGCCATCGTGAGCAAGGGCGCCTAACCGGCAAATGCTTGCGCAGGGGCGGGTCTCTGACCCGCCCAACGCGGCCGGAACAATCGTCGGTTACTTCCCGGGCGCTTTGTCCGGAATCTTCTCTCCGAGTTCGAACCGCATGTTCACGAAATCGATGGTGAAGCTGCGGTACGGATCGGTCAGGTCGCGTCCAAGATTGCCAAACAGCTTGTCGTTATCGGTTCCAAGCGGTGGCAGCACGGGTACATGAGTCAGTGTGGCCGTGGTCGAACCGATGCCGAGTGATGCCTGCGGCAGGTAAGGCACGAGCATCTTTCTGATGCCACCCGCACCGCCCATCCCATAGGGCTTCTTTTGCAGACCCCGCAGTTGCGACGCGAACTCCCGACGATACCGAACGGAGAAGAACGAAGTGTTCGCGCCGCTATCGAACGAGAACACTACATCTCGGCCCTCAACTTTGCACTGCAGCAGCGGCATCAGCAGGTTCATATAGAGACGAGCGCCGCCGCCAACAGCAGGCGGGCCCGGGCTGGCGAGGAAGTGGCCGTCCTTGGTGAACGTTACGCGTCCCAGCGCCTGTAACACCGGGTACCCGAGCACGGCCTGGATCTGGTACCGTGAATTCTCGCCGGAGGGCACGTTCAGGCTGCTGTCCTCGAGCACCAGCAGGACCACGTTGCGCACGGTTGCGCCCCCGAGTTTGAGTTCCGGCAGGACGGCCACATGCATCTTATTCTCGGCGCCGGTGATGCCCTGTGTCTGGGCCGTGCCTTTCACCAGGCGCACGCCAAGACGTTGCGCGAAGCTCGCGGAAACGGTCGAGAAGTTGGCGCCGGTGTCGAGTACCCATGACGCGGTGACGCCATCGACGGTCAAGTCGGTGTCGATCGTGTCGAGAACAGAATTCCGGTGAGTCGTGAGATCGACCGGTCCCTCGAACGAGATCGTCTGCGGAAGAACATCTTTCAGCAGAAGCGCCCCGCCGTAATCATCCTTGGTGCTTTGGCGTTCAGCCTTGTCGAGTTGCCCGCCGAAGTTATCCAGCAGGTCTTGGTAGGTGCGGATCGCGTCATTGTAACGAAACGACTTTACGTAGTCGTCGGCGAGCGAGTGAAGCGCAAGCGCGGCACGCATCGGGTTCGACGCCTTGATCTGAGGAATCACTTTTTCCAGCAGAGCAATCGATTCCCCCAGGCGCCCCTCGCGGTTGGCGAGCATGCCTTCGAAGTAGTCGCGTTCCGCCGACGGCTTCATCGACGCAACTGCTTGCGCCAACTCCACGAATTGAACGTTCTTGATGTAGCTGTCTAACTCGGTCGGCTGCGGCGGCCGGACCGACGGGGTAACGCCTGTCTTTGACCCGGTTGCCTGCTGCGCCAAAGCACTGAAACCAAGAGCCAGTGCAACAACTACGACGAGCGGCGAATTCTGCCATTGCTTCGTCATGCGGGTAGTGTAATTTAGAACCTGACTCTTGATTTGCAATCAACAATCAAGAATCACCTATCGACACCTATCAAGATGCGGTCGCATCTCACAACCCGTGCTCTTCTGGCCCTGGCCGCGACGCTGTTGCTGTGGGCGTCGGCATTCGCGGGAATTCGCGCGGGCCTGCGGGCCTATTCTCCTGCGCACCTGGCGGTGCTGCGCTTCCTGGTGGCTTCGGCCGTGTTGGCGATTTATGCCGGGTTGGCGCAATTCCGACGCCCTGAAGTGCGCGATATTCCTGGACTCATCCTGACCGGGGCGATCGGCATCACGTTCTACAACCTGGCACTGAATTACGGGGAAACTAGGGTAACTGCGGGCGCGGCCAGCCTGCTGATCGCTTCGACCCCGATCTGGACGGCTCTGCTGGCTACCATCGCGCTGCATGAGCGGCTCACGCTGCGTGGATGGTGCGGCGTGTTCCTGAGCTTTGCCGGAGTGGCGCTGATCGCCAGCGGCGAAGGCGAAGGCATCCATTTTTCACCGCAGGCGCTGATTATCTTGGCAGCCGCAGTCACTTCGGCCATGTACATGGTGCTGCAGAAGCATTTTCTCGGGCGCTATAGCGCGCTGGAGTTCACTGCATACTCCATCTGGGCGGGAACGCT
This sequence comes from Terriglobia bacterium, assembly GCA_041485425.1. GTDB lineage: Bacteria > Acidobacteriota > Terriglobia > Terriglobales > Acidobacteriaceae > JAIQET01. Next base: position 4,352 of record JBGPJK010000058.1, read on the forward strand.
GCTCATGTTGCCGTTTGCGGGCGGCTTGCTCAACACGGTGCGGACGGCCCCGGTGAATGGCACGGCGGCCGTCCTCTATTTGGGGATTTTTCCTGGCGCCCTGGCCTACCTTGCTTGGGCATACGTGTTGTCCCACGGTCCGGCGGGACGGACGACGAGCTTACTTTATCTGATTCCGGTGCTTGCCATCGGGATTGCGTGGGTGTGGCTGGCAGAGGTGCCGCACCTGTTGTCGCTACTCGGCGGTGGGATTGCTTTGGCAGGGGTCGTGATGGTCAACCTGTGGGGAAAGATCCCGTCTCCAGTTGCGCAACCGCTGATCTCGACGCAAGTGGAGAACTGAACTCCAGCGCAGCCAACCGGTCGCATTGAGGGTTACCGGGATTGCCTGCGAACTGCGGAATTGGCCAGGTGGTTGGCCTCGGCGTTGTGTTCGCGGTCGATGTGGGAGATGGAGAACTCGAGGGAGCGGGCCAACTTGCGGCACACCCAGTTGAGAGAATACAGGCGCGGGCTGCGGCACACATATTCGCCGTTCATCTGCCTGACCACCACCTGGGAATCGGAGTAGACGTGCAGCGCCTTGGCCTTAAGTACCAACGCACATTGCAGGGCTTCCAGCAGGGCAACGTATTCGGCCACATTGTTATCTTGCCGGCCGATCCATTTGGCGATTTTGATGCGGGCACCGGCGGAACCTTCGATCACCACCCCAATACCGGATGGTCCCGGATTGCCAAGCGAGCCGCCGTCAACGTAGGCTACCAACTCTGACATTGCATCCTGTGCCTGACTACAACATGCGTTAGGAAGATTGCGGCGTCAAGTTAATAATTTGTTTCACCCAATCCCTGGTGCGACGCTCCGAGCACGGTGGAAGATTCTGTGCAAAAACTGGCGGCCAGGATCTCCGTCCTCGGCAAGCGTCGACAATTCAATGGGTTGCATTTTTCATAATGCACAGCTTTAGATTCACAGGCTGCACCGAAAAGCGGCGTTGACAATTTTCGGGAGAGTGTTTAATGTCACTTCCGTCGACGGCTGAAAGGGTTGGCTTAAATAAAATTTTGCCGGTCCGAAGTAGGCTGGGTGATCCGCAAGGCGGGGCAACCCGCTGAGCAGCTAGACCCGAAAAAACCGGCTTGCTCTGCGAGGACGAGCCGGGGTCTGGGACTGCAAAAGCAGTGATCGCATCAGGGGCTGTGACGGTGCATGTCTCCACGCTGTTAGCTCCCTCGCAGGAGCTGGCAGCTAGAGCATAACCAATGTCACGGCCCTTCCTATTTGTCCCCTTCTTTTCCTTCCAGCCGGGCTGTCCTGGCGAGTTCTGCAACCCTGCCCGCTCCGAAAATCGTTCTTGGCATTCAACTCAAGAGCCTGTGTCGACCGTCACAGACTTGCCCTCTGACAACCTGTGATGCTTGAGCTGCAGCCGACCGCGCGAAACTCGAACCTGAAACCCGAAACCATGTCTTCCGGCCGTCTCACCCACACCACCGTCCAGCTGCTCGACAAACTGGCGGAGAAAATTCTCGTTCCCGATCCCGCTCCTGCCCACCAGCGCACCGGCCGCCGTGGCGAAGAAGACGCCTACTTCCACCTCCGCAAACGTGGCTACGTGATGGTAGCCCGCAACTTTCGTTCGCCGCGCCACCACGGCGAAATTGACCTCATTGGCTGGCACAAAGACGTGCTGTGCTTCATCGAGTTGAAGACTCGCACCTCGCATGACGTGAAGCCCGCGGAAGCCGCCGTGGATCGCGACAAGCAGCGAGACTTGGCAGCCGTGGCCCGCGAGTACTTGCGCCGTATCCCACCTTCGTGCCAGTGGCGTTTCGATGTGGTCAGCGTATATTATGAGGGCCATCCCAGCCAGCCACAGTTCGAGCTATTTCAGAATGCCTTCCGGGTGGCGTAAAATGACGGTTTGGTTTCGACCTAGTGATTCGGCCCAGTGAAAGGATTTAGTGCTTGCCCGAGCTTAGAAAAGACCCCATCGTTGGCCGGTGGGTCATTATTTCGACCGACCGTGCCAAGCGTCCATCGGATTTTGTGCGGGAGGGAGTCAAGCTCAAAGGCGGTTTTTGCCCCTTCTGCTATGGCAACGAGAACAAGACCCCGCCCGAGATCCAGGCCTATCGTCCCAATCTGAATGGCGTACCGGCGCCGCAGCGCGACACCCCAGGCTGGACCGTCCGCGTCGTTCCCAACAAGTTTCCCGCACTCGGCATTGAGGGCAACCTGAACCGCCAGGCCGAGGGCATGTTCGACAAGATGAATGGCATTGGGGCGCACGAGGTCATCATTGAGACCCCCGACCACAACGCCAGCCTGGCCACGCTCGCGCCCAAGCGCATTGAAGACGTGCTCTGGACCTTCCGCGACCGCATCCTGGACCTGAAGAAGGACCGGCGCTTCAAGTACATCCTGATTTTCAAGAACCACGGCGAGGCGGCGGGCGCCTCACTGGAGCACGCGCACTCCCAGCTGATCGCGCTGCCCATTCTGCCTATTTACGTGGTGGAGGAACTGGAAGGGGCGAAGCAATTCTACATTTATAAAGAGCGCTGCGTGTTCTGCGACATCATCCGACAGGAGATCGAGACCGGCACACGCGTGGTGGCAGAGAACGAAGATTTCCTCACGCTGGCTCCCTACGCGCCGCGGTTCCCGTTCGAGACCTGGATCCTGCCCAAGCAGCACGAGTCGGCGTTTGAGAACTCTTCTTCGCACATGTTTGAGAACCTGGCGAAGGCGCTGAAGAACCTGCTGCTGAAAGCCGACCGGGTGCTGGACAATCCTCCGTACAACCTGGTGATCCACAGTTCGCCAGTGCAAGACCCCACCAACGATCATTATCACTGGCACATCGAGTTCATGCCCAAACTGACCAAGACGGCAGGATTCGAGTGGGGCACCGGGTTCTACATCAACCCCACACCTCCGGAGGAAGCCGCGCGGTTCCTGCGTGAGGCCAGCATGGAAGAGCCGGCGTCGGTGGCGGTGGGATAGGCAAAGCTCACGTAGGGGCGGCCCCCTCGGCCGTCGAACGAGCGAAGCGAGAGCCTGCCCTGAGCGAAGGCGCAGGGTGCCCCCGATTCTTTAGGATCCCCACCTCCAGGGGCCCGACCTCAACCATTCGGGACGGTCTTAGAATGGTATCGATGTCCACCGCCTTTAAATGGAAGCGCTTCTGGTGCCCCCGTGGCAAAGCTATAAATCTTTCAGATGGCGGATTCTTGTACGACCCAGACTCCAAGTACGGGAATCTCCTAAACCCTGATTTGGTCACATTCGACCACCTTTCCGAGAAGCCTTGTCTCGCGCTACTCGGCGAACCAGGCATAGGAAAGAGTTGGGCCTTGAAGGGTGAGAAGGCGAAATCTGATGCGTCGGTAGCTCTGGGTGGCGGGAGGAGTGTTTGGTTGGATCTTCGTGCTTTCGGAAGCGAAGATAGACTCTGGAGAACCTTGTTTGAAAGCAATGAGTTTAACGAGTGGCGCAAGGGTGATTACCTTCTGCACCTCTTTCTCGACAGCTTGGATGAATGTCTCCTCCGCATTGACAACGTTGCCGCCCTGATTGCCGATCAACTTTCCCACGAGCCTGTGGGTCGACTCCGCATCCGAATTGCCAGCAGAACGGCACCGTGGCCGGCAATCCTGGAAAACGCACTTTCAAGACTTTTCAGCCCCGACGGATTCGAAGCGTACGAGTTGGTTCCTCTTCGCCGGTGCGATGTGCAACGCGCACTACAGCAAAGCGGCATAAGGGATTCGGACGCCTTTCTTAATCGCGTGGAAGCACTCGATGTGAGTTCCTTTGCGATCAAACCTGTGACACTCAATTTCCTGATCAACACGTACCTGCGGGATGGGGACTTGCCCGCGAATCAGATGGATCTTTATGAGAGGGGATGCCGAATACTGTGTGAGGAGTCGAATGAGAGCCGCGCAGCTTCAGGCAAGAGAGGTGCCCTGAGTGTGGATCAGCGATTTGCCGTTGCGTCACGAATTGCAGCGGTGACTCAGTTCTGCAACCGGTTCGCTGTCTGGACCGCGAGTGAAGCGACTGCGCCACAGGAGGACGTGCTCGTAGAAGACATGGCGGGCACTGAACCAGCAGGAGCAACAGAGATCACGGTGTCGCCGGACGCCATTCGTGAAGTGCTGGACACAGGCTTGTTCTCATCGCGCGGAGCAGGGCGAATTGGTTGGGCGCATCAGACGTATGCGGAGTTCTTGGCGGCCCACTACTGCATAAGCCATGAGATGCCCGGCCAACAGCTACAGGCCTTGATATTCCATCCAGGAGGGGGCGGACAGCGCTTAGTTCCTCAGCTCTACGAGCTTGCGGCGTGGATATCGGTCATGGACTCTGAGCACCTGGAGTCTGTTGCTAGCGCCGATCCAGAATCCTTGCTTGGCGCTGCGGGAGCCAGCCTTTCGGAAACCCAACGTAGATTGGTCGTCCAATCCCTCCTCCATCAATGCGAAGAAGGACGACTACTGAGCTTGCGGTGGAGCCTTTATCGGCTATACCCAAAGCTCGGTCATTCGGGTATTGGCGACCAACTGCGGCCTTACTTGCGCGACGGCAGCAAGAAGCTAAACACAAGACAGGTAGTTGTCGATATTGCACGGGCTTGCAGAGTTGAGCAACTAGGCGCAGAACTGGCCGACATTGCGCTCGATACCTCTGAGCCAAGCGTATTGCGAATCCCAGCCGGCGCCGCAGCCGCGGATATTGCATCTCGGGATGTAAAAGCCCGACTTCGCCCTTTCGCTGTCGGCCAGGTCGGCGATGATCCAGACGACGAACTAAAGGGAATTGGTCTAACAGCCCTGTGGCCTGATTTGATGAGTTCGATGGAGTTGTTTTCCTTGCTAACCAGACCAAAGAACCGCCATCTTCATGGCGCGTATAGCTCGTTCCTCTACCACTTGGCTCCAACATTTCGAACCGACGATCTGCCAGCTGCACTGGAGTGGTTCGCTGGCCAGCCGCAGCGAGACATGGGCCCGATTGACAGCTTGATGGACGACATTGTTCGGTTCGCGCTGCAAAACATAGAAGCACCGGGTGTTCTAGCAGGGCTGACAAAAGCCGTTCTTTCAAGAGTCAAGTTGCACGATCAGCTTATGAGCGGGCATGACGACAGAAGGCTGGCCACAGAGCTGCGAAATGATCACAAGAGTCGACAAATGCTTTTGCGGGAATTGCTGCCGCAACTATCCGAGGATGAACTCTTCTTCTTGGATTACGCAGGTGTACAGGTAGTCCCTGAATCTGACTTGCCATGGCTGATCCATCGTATCGAAGCCGGGAAATCCGGGGCCTCAGAGCACGTGGAAATCAAGCTTGTTCGCCGGGTTGTTGACACGCGCCATCCCGATCAGATGCGAAGGCTATGGATCGCGTGCCAGACGAACCCGGCCTTGAACGCACAGTGCAAAGACCTATTTGTGATTCCGCTGGATTCCGATTCGGCACGCATGCTTCGGGAGAACTTTCAATACCAGCAGAAGCGGGAAGAAAAACTACTCGATCCGCCACCGCAGATTCGTATCGAGCAGGACCTCATGAATGTCGAGCAGGGGAAACTCTTGGAATGGGTGCGACTGACGAGAGATCTCTCTTTAAAACCCACCAGCACCGACTGGGAATACGCCGATAATCCGGATTTGACGGCCTTGCCTGGCTGGGAATCGGCGAGCGAGGAAACACGGGCGCGAATTGTCTCAGCGGCTCTCTGTTACGTGAATGAGGGTGAACCCGAAAACGAAAAGTGGTTCAATACCGCAGAAATTTACTTCTCAGCCATCGGGGGCTTTCAAGCATTGGCTCTGTTGCTCACTATGGCACCAGAGAAGCTGGATGCAATCTCGACTACGACATGGAACAAATGGGTTCCTATCCTGTTGAAATACCCGCATGGAGGAGCAGAGAAGCTAAAGTCGCTTCTCTTGGAGATTGCCTATGCGCGCACGCCGGATGAGGTCATCGCACGTTTAAACCAAGTGATTGACTCTGATAATGACCGCCATGGATATCTATTCGCCAGCGGTGAAATGGACCTCTGCTGGGGTGAACGGCTCGCCGGCGCGTTGCTGACAAAAGCACGAGAACCGCATCTGAAACCATCAGTTGTGAGCGGACTCCTGCAGGCACTCCTTAAGCACAACACGACTGGCGCTCGGGAAGTGGCAAAGTCCTTCATCACTGTTCCGCCACCAGATGCAGAACCACAGAAAGCCCTTATGGTATGCGCCATTGAGGCACTGCTGTCAGGTGCCCGAGATGCCGGCTGGCCAGAGATCTGGCCTGTCATCCGCGACTATCCAGAGTTCGGACGGTTAGTGATCGGGTCCGTTTCTTATGCACATGCAGGCTCGGCCGATTTTCTAACGAGACTAACCGAAGAACAATTGGGTGAGTTCTACGTTTGGATGCTTGTGAACTACCCGCCATCGCCTCTCGATCACCGCAGTGCCGGGGCGGTCGGACCAGGCCAGACTGCTGTGATGCTTCGAGATCTCACACTTGAACACTTGAAGAGCCGAGGCACCTTTGCGGCCTCCGAAGCGATCCGCGAAGCAATGGCAAGTCTTCCTCAACATCAGTGGTTGGGTCTGCACTTGGAGCAAGCCGAGTCCTTGGCGCGTGCCGCGACCTGGCAGCCAGTTTCCCCGCAGCAATTTCTCGCACTCGCATTGCATCACCAAAAACGATTGCTAGAAAGTACACAACAGCTTATTGCAGTGGTTTTCGAATCCCTGGATAGACTCCAATCAAAGCTTACTGGCGAGCTACCCGCATCTAAAGACCTCTGGAATGCCGACCAGGGTCGCTACTGGCCGAAAGATGAGGAGGACTTGTCCGACTACGTCGCGCGCCATTTGGACGACGACATCCAACGCCGAGGTGTGGTCGTCAATCGCGAGGTGCAAATCAGGCGGGGCGTGGGGGATGGCACAGGGCAATTCACTGATATTCACGTAGATGCGGTCGTCGCAGGGGTGAGGCAAGGTACGTATGCCCGCCTCTACGTGCTCATCGAAAGTAAGGGGAATTGGAACCGCGAACTCTTCGAGAACATGGAGACTCAACTCCGAGACCGATACCTCAGGAACAATCGCTGTCAAAGCGGTATCTACCTCGTCGGTTGGTTCAGCTCCCCAAAATGGAAGGAAGATGATCCGAAAAAGAAGCAATGCTCTCGCGTTAGCGTTGAGGAAGCAAGGCAGCGGCTTTCTCAGCAGGCACTGAGACTGTCCAAGGAAGGCTTTGACATTAGAAGTTATGTTCTTGATGTCCCTCTTGTCTAGGCTGGTAGGCCACTCATTCACGTTCTTTGCGAATGAGTGGGGCTACGACACCCACCTTGCTCAGCGCATTGGTACCACGACTTCCCTCTCGTTCGAGAACGGGCTTTCCCTGCCGCGCGTGTCGATCGCGGTGCTCACGTAGTAGTAGGTTGAGCCGGGGGGCGCGGTCTTGTCCTCGTAGAACGGGGACGTGAGTGGAGTACTGTTCAGCTTCGTATACGGGCCTCCGCTGGTGCGGGAGCGATAAACGTTGAAGGTCGCGATCGTGGCGGTGGTGTTGGCCTCCCAGGAGAGGGTGGGGATAAACGGGCCGGACGCTGTCGTCTGCTTGAGTTGTGGCAGGTTGAGCTTCACTAATATCTGACGGAGCGCTACATTCGCATCGTCAACACCCGCCCGCAAACCAGCGATTTTCGCCTGGTCCTCGCTGTGTTGCCTGTCCGCATCCCTAGCTGAGTAGTAGGTGCTTAGCGCGCCAGCGATTCCCGAGAGCATGATTAGACTCAGGACTGCCGTCCGACGCGAAGTCCTTTTCTGCTCCTTCCAGTCTTTCGCTAATTCAAGTAGCGCAAGAGCAGTGGCTGCGAGGCTGGTGAGGTAGTTCCACATTGAGTCGATTCGCATGGTACAGGGAAAACGGCGACGCTTGGAAATCTTTCTTATTGGGCGAGGGCCCAGACTCTACCTTGATTCGAGGGGGTCAAAGGCGGCGGACAAGAGTGTTTGCCCCACATGAAGGCTTCCAACTACCTCGCTCCGCTCGGTTGACGGCCGAGGCGGCCGTCGCTACGTGAGCTCGGCTACCAAAAAAATCGGGCACGGCGGGGAGCCGTGCCCTTTGCAGTTGGCAGGGAAGAGAAGATCACCTGGAAACGGGTGTGAGCAGGAAGCCACGGGTCTGCTGATTGTGCTCGCCGTAGCCAACCATCTGGCCGGCGTCGTTGATACTGTAAGCCTCATCCAGGACCCAGCCCGAGCCGGCCGGAATGAGCTGGTTCAGGTCGGTCATCTTGCCATTGATGAAGGCGAAGGCATGGAAATTGACGAATCCACCGCCGCCCTTCACCTGCATCCTGCCGACAACGATGCCCGCGCTGTTAATGCCAAAACCCCAGCTCTGAAACAGTCCCGTACGCTTGTCGAGGTTGGTCATCTTGCCATTGCGGAACAGGAAGGCGTGGGGGCCATTCAGGGTGCCGTTGAGGTACGAGGTGCCCGTAACCTGGCCGGTATTGTTGATGGCGTAGGCCTGGCTCCAGGGCCCGCCTAGCGTGCCCAGACTCCTCATACTCCCGTTCTTCCAGAGGAAGGCCAGAAAATCGCCGTGCGCGTTGTAGGAGTATCCGACGATCTGGCCGCGATTGTTGATGGCGCTGGCAGTGGTGCCATCCACGCCGCCGAGGTTGCCCAGATCGGTGAGCACTCCGTTGCTGAACAAGAATCCGGCAGGAATGCCGCTGCTATTGACCGAATTGCCGACGACTTGGCCGAAGTCGTTAATGGCGTAGGCCGTGCCGTAGTCTCCGCTCAGGGGCGGTATCGCGGTCATGGTTCCGTTGCTGAAAACGAAGCCGCGGTAGGAACCGTCGGCCTGGGTGGAGTACCCGGCGACTTGGCCGGAGGCGTTGATTCCGAGCCCGAGGGCGCTACTGCCGCCGAGCGAGCCGATGTCGTTAATCGTTCCGCCGCTGTAGAGGAAGGCGTGGGCAGTGGTTGTGTTCAGATTGGACGAGCCGGTCACCTGCCCCAGGCTGTTGATCGCGTGGGCGACGGTGGCGTTGCCCCCGAGCGTGCCCAGATCGGTGACGGTGTAGGTCTGCGCGAAGCAAGCGCCGGTGATGATAAGAAGTGAGAGGCAAAAGAGAGGAACTTGCGCGAGCCAGCGTCTCAAAAGCATGGCGTTTCTCCTGCGTATTTCGGTGGGCTTGCGAGAGGGTGTCAGCGTAAGGCGAGTCGAGACAACGATTGTCATGAATATGTAAAAAGTTCGTTCGTTTCGGGGGGGGTGTAGCGCCGGCGTCCCGCCGGCAGCCTGCCCTGAGCGGAGTCGAAGGGTGGGGGCGTCTCGCCCCCACATTTGCGTTGGAGAACAACGATTCGTGGCGGGACAGGGATTCCGCGCTTCGCTCGGAATGACACTTCAGAGTTTACGAGTGGGGCTTAGTCCTGGGTGCGGTCGAGCAATTCCTCGTGCCAAGCCATTTGGATGGCTTCCAGCTTGCCCTCATTTGACTTCTTGGGGTCGTCCTTGAACTCCGGCAGCTCGGTTACGTAGCGGTGCAGGTCCGTGAAGCGGACACTGAGGGGATCAACGCCCGGGTGTTTTTCCGAGAGCAGGATTCCGATATCTTCCGCGTCATCCCAGGTGAGTTCTTGGGCCATGGAGTGCTCCTTGGAACGCTTCAAGATTGCAAAGTCTCAAGCTTTCAAAATAGCAGCTTCTCTCCGCGTTCTCAGCGGGTGTTCTCCGCGATCTCTGCGGTTCAAGGTCTTAATTCTTGAAACTTGGAAACCCTGAACCCTATTTCTAATGCTCTTCCGAAACATAATTCCGGTTCCAGGCGGGAATCTCGACCACGACTTTCCCCGGTTTCGTAACCACTGCCTGGCAGCCGAGTCGCGAGTTTAATTGGAGGTCGGCAGCCATGTCCAGACGGTCGGCTTCGTCGTCTTCCATCGCGGAGAGGTTGTCGGTGCCTTCCTTGACCCAGACGTGGCAGGTGGTGCAGGCACAGTTACCCCCGCAGGCGTGGTCGAGGCGGATGCCGTTGTTCAACGCGACATCCAGCAGCGACTCCGGCTTGCCGTGATCCTTGTAGGGGAGTTTGCCGTGCTCAAATTGCACGGTTTTTCCCTCAGGCAGAAAGGTCACTTGCACCGTATTCTCGCCGGGTGCGTCCATGGTTGCCGTCCCCGCTCCTTCTATTTTCTCATCCGCCATAACTACTCCTGGTGTGTGCTTTCTCCGCGCCCTCGGCGGCCTTTCTCTGCGATCTCTGCGGTTTAAGATTCTTTCTTCTTACTTGAAATCGGCTTTAGCGACCGGATGTCCTGCCGTGGGCCCCTCACCCAGATCGGCCTGGTCCATGGTCTTGCCTTTCAGGGCGGTGCTGACGGCGCTGTCCATCATCAGTTCGGCCAGTCGCATGGTGCCCTGGTTCAGCGCGTCGATGGCTTTGCGGATGGCTTGGTAGTCGTCCTCCGCTTTCACCGCGTTCAATGCCTTTTGCAGTTTCGCGATTTGCTTTCTCTCATCCGAGGTGAGCTGCTCCCAGGCGGGGCTTTTCTTACCCTTTTCGAGCGCGGTCAGAATCGTATCGGCTTCGTTGCGGGCTTCGATCACTTGGCGCTGGCGGAAGTCTTCCTCGGCGTAGTCGAAGGAATCGAGAATCATGCCCTCGACCTGCTCATCGGTGAGGCCGTAGCTGGGCTGCACTTCGATTTCGGCTGCTTTGCCGCTGCGCTGCTCCCGGGCAGAGACGTGCAAGATGCCGTTTGCGTCAATCAGGAACTTTACTTCAATGCGCGGCAGGCCCGCCGGCATGGGCGGAACCCCGCGCAGATCGAAACGGGCCAGCGAGCGGCAGTCTTTGGCCAGTTCACGCTCGCCCTGCAGCACGTGGATGGCGACATTAGCCTGCCCGTCGACCTGTGTGGTGTAGTACTGCGTAGCCGAGGCAGGGATGGTCGAGTTGCGCAGGATGATCTTGTCGGTGACGCCACCCGCGACCTCGATGCCCAGCGACAGCGGGGTGACGTCGAGCAGCAGCATGTTCTCGGTGGCCTCGGAGCCTCCGGAGAGAATGTTGGCCTGCACCGCCGCACCCAGGGCGACAACCTCATCGGGATTGAGGTCGGTGTGCGGCTTGCGCTGGAACATGTCCTCGACCAGGGCGCGCACTTTCGGGATGCGGGTGGAGCCGCCGACCAGGACCGCTTCGTCGATCTGCTCGGGCTTGAGCTTGGCGTCCTTCAGTGCCTGTTTGCAAGGGCCAACCGTGCGCTCGACGATCGGCTGGATCAACTGCTCGAACTGCTCCCTCGTGATTTCGCGCCGGTAGCGCTTGCTGCCAGGCAATTCGATGTCGAGCTTGGTCGCAGGCTGCGCCGAAAGCGCGATCTTGGCCTCGATGACGGCTTTGCGAATGGTGGCAACCGCTTCTCCATTGCGGGAAACGTCCAGGCCCATGTCGCCTTTGATATCGTCGAGCGCGATGCGGATGAACAGGTTGTCGATATCGTCGCCGCCCAGGTGGGTGTCGCCGTTGGTGGAGATTACCTCGAATATTCCATCGTGTAACTTGAGAATCGAGATATCGAATGTGCCTCCGCCCAGGTCGTACACCGCGACGATTCCGTTTTGCTTCTTGTCGAGGCCGTAGGCGAGCGAGGCAGCCGTGGGTTCATTCACCAGGCGCAACACTTCCAGTCCGGCGATGCGGCCCGCGTCTTTGGTCGCTTGGCGCTGCGCGTCGTTGAAGTACGCGGGAACCGTGATGACCGCTTTCGTGACCGGTGCGTTGAAGAAGCGCTCCGCATTGCGTTTGAGCTGGCGCAGGATGAAGGCAGAAATTTCCGGCGGGGTGAACGTCTTGTCGCCGAGTTTGATGCGCAACACTTCCCCGGCCTGCATGTCTTCAGCCAGCCGGAACGGAAACAGCTTCAGTTCTTCCCGGATGTCTTCGATCCCGCGTCCCATCAGCCGCTTGATGGAGTAAACCGCACGCTCCGGGGTTTTAATCAAGTACTTGCGGGCAGAGTTGCCGACGATGATCTGGTCGCGCTCGTCGAGGGCCACCACCGAGGGTACGAGGTTCAGCCCGTCGTCGCCAGGGATGACGACAGGAGTATCGCCTTCCATGAACGCCACCAGGGAGTTCGTGGTGCCCAGATCGATGCCGACGATGCGTTCGGAACTCATTTTGTAACTTGGTAATCGGGTAATTGGGTAACTTGAAAACCGTTGTGCGAAAAATTACACAATTACCCGATTACAAAATTACTCAATTCTCCAAGGCTTCATTCACATCCCTCACCAGGTTCCGGATGTAGTTGCGCCGGTTCAGCAGGTCCAGCATCTTGTCGCGGACCCTGCGGCGATCTTCCTCGCTGCCGGTGTCGACCAGCTCGTCCCACTCCTTCCAGTAGCCCTTCAGCTCCTCCAACAGAGCTTCATACTTCTCTTCGAGCTTCAACTTCTGTTTGCCCAATTCTTCGATGAGGGCAGGATCGTCCTCGCCCATCTTCTTCTGCATGCGTAACTCTTCGAGTTGCAGGTTGAGCTCAAACACTTCCTCCAGCAGATCTGGAGGCACAACCTGCTTCTTGACCTCGCCCGTGGCACGTGCCTTTTCGGTGGCTGTCTTTGACTGCTCTTCGAGTTCCACGCCTTCCAGCCGCAGCAGGTATTCGGTTCGCTTGATCGGGTCCTTGAGCGTGCGGTAAGCATCGTTCAGCAGCGAACTCTGCTCCATGCTCCACTCCTGTTCCTGCTTGTCGGCCCGGGCGTAGACGTCGGGATGCAACTTCCGGCTCAGCTCGTAAAACTCGCGCTCCAGCAGCGCCGTGTCGACATTGAGCTTGCGTGGCATTGCGAAGAAGCTGAAATAGTCCACCGGCACCGGGGGCTGGACTTTGCCGCAGGCGCTGCAGAAATGCACCGCGCGCATGGTGCCGCAGGACCAGCAGGTGGAGGTCGCCTCACCCGGCATGATCAGCGATGAACTCGTCTTGGATTCTGGATTCGTCATAAACACAATCACCACGGTCGCTCAACCGTCGCGCCGCCCAGTGCCGTACCGGCGCGGATCAGTGCAAGGTGGCGCCGTGGTGGAATAAAGGCCGCGGGCCAGAGCGCCCGCGCCGCACAATCAACCGGAGAACGAGGTGCCGCAACCGCACGACTTCGACGAATTGGGATTCACGAAGACGAAACCCTGCTGCATGAGGGTTTCCTGGTAATCCAGCGTCATGCCGTGCAGATAGATGAACGACTTCGGGTCGACGAACACCCGCACATCGTCGAACTGGAAGATGCGGTCGCGCTCGCGGGGTTGCGTGTCGAAGCGGATGTTGTAACTCAACCCCGAGCATCCGCCGCCCTGCACCCCCAGGCGCAACCCGCCCTGTTCGGGCGAAATGCCTTCCTTGATCATGGCCGTGCGGATCCTGGCGATGGCCTTGTCGGTCACCAGAATCCCCTTAGCCGCAGCCGTGGGTGTGGCCGTATTGGTCGTTGCTTCTGTCATGCGTCCCTTCACCGCTCGTACTGAGGGCAGCTCTTACTGACGCGCCTCAGCCGTGACCGGAGCTTTGGCTTCGACGCCCTGCTTCTTCTTCCAGTCGTGGATCGCGGCACGGATCGCATCCTCGGCGAGGACCGAGCAGTGGATCTTCACCGGCGGAAGCGAGAGCTCCTTGACGATCTCGGTGTTCTTGATTTGCAGCGCTTCATCGACCGTTTTGCCCTTCACCCACTCGGTGGCCAGCGATGACGAGGCGATGGCCGAGCCGCAGCCGAAGGTCTTGAACTTCGCGTCTTCAATGACGCTGGTCCGCGGATTGACCTTGATCTGCAGCTTCATCACATCGCCGCACTCGGGCGCGCCGACGAGACCGGTGCCCACGTCAGTGCTGCCCTTATCGAGCGAGCCCACGTTGCGCGGGTTGGAATAGTGGTCGAGAACCTTATCGCTGTATGACATGATTTGTAATCTCCAAATTCTTAGATTTCAAAGTTCCAAGGCCTCAACGTTTCACCGGGAGAAGGTGCCAAGCCTCGAGGCTTTGAAACCTTGCAACCTTGAAACGTGTTGCTTACTCCGCTGCCCACTTAACACTTTTCAAATCCACGCCTTCTTTCGCCATTTCGTAAAGTGGCGAGAGTTCGCGCAGGCGCTGCACCGTTTCCACTACTCGGTCGGCCACATAATCCACTTCCGCTTCGGTGTTGAAGCGGCCCAGGCCGAAACGCAGCGAGCTGTGTGCCAGATCGTCTCCCGTGCCCAGTGCCTTCAATACATAGGATGGCTCCAGGGTCGCCGAGGTGCAGGCTGAACCGCTCGACACCGCGATGTCG
>JBGPJK010000059.1:0-18611 GCA_041485425.1 Terriglobia bacterium
ACGCCCCATCGGGCGACCACGATCTGCTGGCGCCATGCGGCGGTTCGATCTCCCTGCACTATAATAAATCTGTTGGCAGCCGGACCGGACGGTCGCTCGACGCGAGACGGGAGGAAAGTCCGAACTCCGCAGAGCAGTGTGCCGGATAACGTCCGGGAGGGTGGCCCATCCTTGCGTTCGTTGCAAGGGTGGGTTGATTCGACGGAAAGTGCCACAGAAAACATACCGCCCGGGCCGCAAGGCTCGGGTAAGGGTGAAAAGGTGCGGTAAGAGCGCACCGCCGACGCAGTAATGCGGCGGGCAGGGCAAACCCCACACGGAGCAAGACCAAATAGGGAGGGACCCGGGTTCGCCTGGGATACGTGCTGGCTCGGCGCGTCACCACCTCCGGGTAGGTCGCTTGAGCTGCGCAGTAATGCGTGGCCCAGAGGAATGACCGTCCTGCCGGAGCAATCCGGCAGACAGAATTCGGCTTACAGGTCCGGCTGCCAAATCATTACCAGAGGTCCTTCGGCAGGCTCAGGATTTCGCCAGCGGGCTCCCGCTTCGCTCACGCCCGCCAAGCGGCTCAACTTACAGGTCCGGCTACCAAATGTTTTTCTTCTCAACCACGTGGAAGGCGCTGGTGCCGCCGCCCCGCGAACAGCTTAATTCTTGGGTTATGCAGACCAGTCCTCTGTGGGTCAACCTGCGCTGGGCACATTCCCACTATTCAGTCTTGGTGCCGATGCGGCTGACAACGGCAACGAAGCGGGGGTTCTGGAGCAGCCGATCGAAGGCTGGGTCTACCCGAAGCCAATTGGCCTGAAGATCTCCCGGGGCGGTCTGCTCAAGCCATCGCAGGGCTTTCTCGGAATTGCCCAACGCCAGGTAAGTGGCGGCAATTCCGCTACCGGCCCCCCGAAGCTGGCGCTGTATGGCTTCTAGCTGCCCTAGCATCTTTTCCGCTTCCCGTGAATTCCCAGACAGAGCGTAGGCTCGAGCCAGCGCGCACACGTACACCGTAACCCCGCCGGAGAGTCTTACGGCGGTTTGCAATTCTTGAATGGCGTCTGGGTACTTTTTCTGCTCGGTGTATGTCCAGCCGATGACGGCGTGCGCGGCGATGGAATTCGAATTCAATTGCAGCGCGACCTTGGCCTGCTGAACCGCCTGCTCGTAGTCGCGGGCGAAGTAGTACATGTAAGCCACGCCGGTGCGCACCGCTGCCGACAGTGGATCCAGCTTTTGCGCGTAGCGCATTTGATTCAGGGACTCATCCATGCGGCCGACGGCCGCCAGATACAGCGCGTACCACTGATGAGCCGGAACGTAATTGTCGTCCAGTTCCAGGGCGCGCCGGAACTCTTTTTCGGCTGTGGCCCAGTCCTCCTGCGAAGTGAACTCGGTGTAGGCCAGGGCAGCGTGCGCCGCGGCCAGGGAGTTATCCAGTTGCAAGGCTTGGTTGCTTGCAATCTTGGCCTGGCTCCAGGTCTCGAGCGTGGGATCAAAACCGTAGTACGCGGTGAGGTTATAGGCATCGGCCAGACCTGCATAAGCAGCTGCATAATCGGGTTGCTTAGCCAGCGCCTGCTGGAAATAAGCGACGCTCTGTTGCAGGCTCTCGCGCGACCGCTGGTTGAAGGCGTAGCGCGCCTTCAGGTACAGCTCGTGCGCCTCCGGATCCACAGGACGACTATTGGCCGGACGATTGACGGTGACCGTGGGCAGCAATTGCCCCTGGATCTGCTCCGCGATGTCGGAGGTCACTTCGCTTTCCAGGGGCAGGAGTTCGCGCGTGTCGCGGTCGTAATTCTCGGCCCAGAGGTGGGTTTGATCCGCGGTCCGCACCAGCTGGGATGTAATCCGCACGCGTCCGCCTTCATGGCGGATGCTGTTTTCCAGCACGTAGTCGGCCCCAAGTTCCTCTCCGATCTGGCGCGCGCTCTTTTTCGTGTGCTCGTACTGCATGGCCGAGGTCCGCGCGATCACTTTCAGATGTTCGGGGCTGATCTGCGTCACCCGCGCCACCATCTCCTCGGTCAGGCCATCGACCAGGAAGGCCTGAGGGTCGCCGCTGAGGTCGTCAAAGGGAAGCACAGCCAGGACAATTGGGCGCTGCGCCACCGGTGGTCTGGAGTGAGCTACCCTCCAATAGGCTGCGGCCCCGACCAGCAGGAGCACCGCGCTGCCGATCGCGATAGGGATTCTCACCGATCGGCGGGGGGTGGGAACGCTGCCAGTGGCTTCCGGCGCCACTTCCTTTAAGGGGGCAATGAACCGGTAGCCGCGCTTGGGCAGGGTTTCCACAAAGCGAGGTTGATCGGCGTCGTCCCCCAGCGCGGTGCGAATCTGTCGGATGGCGAAATTCAGTCCTTGCTCGAAGTCAACGAAAGTCTCCGATCCCCAGACTTGTTCGGCAAGCTCATTGCGGGTAATCACTTCACCCGGGCGGCTGACCAGCAATGCCAGTAACTTGGCGGGCTGAGGCTGGAGCTTCAGCGGGGTACCATCGCGGCGCAGTTCTCCGCTGCCGAGGTCCAGTTCAAAATTTTCGAAGCGGACTAGATTCCCGGTGTTTGACGCAGTGGCCAAGCAGACCCCTCAACGCAAGCGGCGAACCGTGGCTATGGATTATAGCCGAGATCGCCGCAAACCCCTATCAATTCAGGACTTGGCGTCCTCATAAGAAACTCAGGAGGAACTCAGGCGGGATTCATTGACGCTTCCAATGGTTTACGAGCATATGAGAAGGAGGAGCGTTGGCCCAGGACGCCACCCAACGATTCGCACGCCCAGGAGACTCCAATGATCCGCTGCCTGAAGAATACGGCTTTTACGCCTTCTCACATTTTTGTCAAGGCTCTGCGTTTAGCCGGGGTGGTAACTCTCTTCAGCCTCGCCTCATTCGGCCAGTACGTGACCGCCACGATTCCGGTGGGGACGACTCCAATATCGGCAGCCGTAAATCCGGTCACCAACAAGATCTATGTGGTCAACGCGAGAACCAATGATGTGACCGTAATCGACGGCGCGACTAATGCCACCGTGACAGTGCCGGTTGGCCCACTAACGGGGTTCTCTTCTACCGCTTGCGACGTAGCCGTGAACCCGGTCGCAAACAAAATCTACGTCCTCAACCCAGACGCCAATAGCCTGACGATCATTGACGGGCTCACCAATGCCACCGCCACCGTGGCGCTGACCGGTCACGCTTTCTGCGTGGCGACAGATGCGGCTCTCAATCAGATTTACGTGGTTACCTTTACCGCTTCCTCTCAAGAGGTACTAACTGTGATTGATGGCGCCACAAATACCCCTACGGCGGTGCCGCTGGATATTGCCGCCGGCACGTCCGGCCTTGCGGTGGACCCACTCAACCACCTGGTGTATGTATCGGACGATGACACCGACGGTGACATTGGGCACCTGGTCACGGTCAACGGCGTCTCAAAGAGTATTACCCAAACCGTGGCGGTCGGGATTCTGCCGCTTTCCGTGGTGGTTAACCCGGCTTCGAACCTGGTTTACGCGGGCAACAGCGACGGCAGTGTTTGTTGCTCGGGACCGGTTACGGTGAGCCTGGTTGACGCCAACTCGGGTCTTGTGCTCAACACCATCTCGTTGGCGGCAGCGTGCTGCTTCGACACGGTCAATGCAGTCAACCCGGTCACCAACAAGATCTACGCCTTCGATAGAAATGGCTTGGAGGAGATTGATGGCGCAACCAATGCCGTGAGACTCATTTCCGCGACGCCTGGAACGGACTTGACGGTGGATCCGGGCACCAATCGGGTTTTCCGGGTTAATACCTTTACCAACTCTCTGGACATCATCGACCCGGTCAACGGGGCCACCACTGCGGTACCTGTCGCAAATACGGTCAATTTGGTCGTGGTGAATCCAGTTACCCACAAAGCTTATGCCCTGAACCCCAACAGCAACACCGTGACCGTAGTTGACACCGCGACGAACCTCCCCGCCAATGTGTCGGCCGACCCGGGTCCGGCAGCGGCGGGCGTGAATGCCGTCACCGGCAAGGCTTATATCGCCAACTCGAACGGCGACAGCGTCACGGTGATTGACGGCGCTAACAACAATGCGACCCTGGATATTCCGGTCGGAACAACTCCGGTGGCGGTGGGAGTGAATCAGGCAACCAATAAGATCTACGCCGCCAACAAAGGCAGCAACGATGTGACGGTGATCGACGGCGCTACTAACGCCACGGCCCCAGTTGCCGCGGGAACAAATCCCGTTGCGGTGGGCGTGAACTCGGCCACCAACCAGATCTACGTTGCCAATAAAGGCAGTAACAATGTGACGGTGATTGACGGAGCTTCAAACGCGACGAGTTCAGTCGCCGTGGGAACGACTCCGGTGGCGGTCGCAGCGAATCCGGCGAACAACAAGATTTACGTTGCCAACCAGGGCAGCAACAACGTGACCATCATTGACGGCGCGACCAATACGACAACCACGGTTGCAGCGGGCAACTCTCCCTTTGCGGTTGCGGTGAACCCTTCCACCAACAACGCCTACGTAGCGAATGGAGATAACAACGTCATCGTAATCAACGGCACAGGGAATGTTGCCGCGACCGTAGCGGTCGGAACTGGTCCCGTTTCGGTGGCGGTGGACACCCTTACCAACAAGATTTACGTCGCCAATCAGGCTGGCAACAGCGTCACCGTGATTGACGGCGCAACCAACGTGACCACGACCGTTCCAGCGGGTTCGGCTCCCCTGGCGGTGACCGTGAACCCGGCCAGCAACAAGATTTATGTGGTGGACGGAAGCAACAACGCCACAGTAATAGACGGGGCGACCAATACTACCTCAACCGTGGCCGTGGGCAGCGGTCCGGTGGCGCTGGCCGCCGATTCCGTCGCGAACAAAGTCTATGTCGCGAATGCGCTGAGCGGCGATGTGACCGTCTTAACCGAGCAGCAGGTGCAACCAGTCCCTCTGACCACCACAATCACTCCGACTTCGTTTACCGGAGTGATCTCGCCGATTTCGAACCCCAGTTTCAGCTTCACCGTGCAGGATGCGTTTCAACCAGCGGGCGTCCCACCCCAGGACCAGGTGTATTTCCAGGTCGACGGCCAGCAGGGGCCGTGGGCTTTGGCAACCGGATCGGGCAGCAGTTTCACCGTGCAGCTTCCCTCATTGGCGACCGGTGACCACGTGCTGTTCGCCTGGGCAGGCGACGGCCAGGAGGCGACCGCCATTGCGCAGGCGGAAACAGTCATCGGACTGATTGGCGGTTACCCCTTCACGATCGTTGCGACTGGGCAAACGCGGCCGCTCATTATCACCCCTGTGAACAACACGGCAACTGTGATGGCGGGGAACTCCGCGACTTACACCCTGAACGTGAGCGCACAGGGCACCTTGTCATCAGCCGTGACGTTTGCGCGCAGCGGGCTGCCCGCTCTGGCCACGTGCTCATTTAATCCCAGTTCTGTGAACGCCAGCGGGACGCCCACCCCGGTCACGCTGACGATCAGCACCACCGTCCCCTCCAGTGCCGCGACGCCTGGCTTGTCCTCGTGGGCTCCGCTTTCTGGCGCCGGACTGCTCCTCCCCGCCGTGGTTTTTTGCGGAGGATTCTGGAAGCGACGGCGGTTGTCAGGGAACTGCCTGCGATGCATGGCGTCCATTGCCGTGGCAACACTGCTCCTGCTATCTGTGGGTTGCGGCGCCAGCCCTCACACTCCCAGCGGCGGGACACCGACCGGGAGTTTCAATATCACGGTCACCAGCACAGCGGGATCCGTTCAAACCACCACGGCGCTTACGCTGAACGTACAATAGCCCGGAGGACGCAGCGCGGGTATGCCGCTCGCATTGTTGGGCGGGCCCTTGCAGGCAGGGAAGCAAACCATTGTGACGCCCGTGCGACCCAAATCCTGCCATCGCTGCCAAGGTTGACGGCATTGACAGTTCTGGCGGTCTCCTATTCAATAACTTACGTGGCTGCAACGTCACCCGGCGAATTCGGCTTACAGGTCCGGCCGCCACTATTCTTCACACCCACAGAGGAGATGCTCATGTCCGCACCCAGCCGCCGCCCCGAGATTCGTCGCCGGCGCACCCGCAAGGAGAAAATCGTCAAGCTGCAGAAACGCCATGCTGCGGCATCATCGGAGAGCGATCGCAGCCGAATCGCAGCCAAGTTGCAGCGCCTGGCTCTCAATTCACCCGGACATCCGCTCCTGAAGAGTGCCTGAGGGAGGCTGAAATCCATCGCGGGGTTGGGGGCTACGAGTTCGCAACCCTGCGGGTGACCTCTTCCGCGGGCTGGCCTGCACTGGTTTGCCGCCGCCGCCCCGCCACTTGCTGGTAAACCTCAAGGATCTGCCGGGCGGAAGCGTCCCAGGAAAACTTCTTGGCCTGCTCGTAGCCGCGCTGCTTGAGCTTGTCCCGCAATGCCTGGTCGACCAGCACACGGTGCAGGGCTCGCATGATCTCGAACACGTTCTCCGGGTTCACCAGAACCGCAGCCTTATCCACCACCTCCGGCAGGGAAGAAGTATTCGAGGTCACCACCGGCGTGCCATGCGCCATCGCCTCCAGCGGCGGCAGGCCAAATCCTTCATAGAGTGATGGGAAAACGAAGATCTTGGCCACATCGTAAAAAATCCGCAGCACCTCGATGGGTACAAATCCCATGAATCGCACATCGTTCTGCACCCCGCTCCGAATCACCGTCCGCCGCAGGTCCGGGTGCTTGGAAAGTTCGTCGCCGATGATGATCAGCTTGAGGTCGGGAAACTTTCCCTCCTTCTCCAACTCCGCTCTCAGCGCGGAGAACGCCTCAATGATCCGCACCAGGTTCTTGTGCGGGCTGATTCTCCCGGCATAAAGCAGAAACGGGTAGTTCACCAGGTACCGCTCCGCCAGGAACTGGCGGTCGCTCTCGCTGGCGTGCCCGCGCAGGAAGCGTTCGTCAATGGCGTTGTAAACCACTTCGATGCGGCTACCGCCAATGCCAAACAGCTTTTCGATCTCACTCTTGGTGAACTTGGATACAGCGAAGATTCGTGCCGCTCCCCGCAGCACTTGCCGCGTCAGAAAGAAGTGCAAAAACCGCCTCGACTGGGAGCGGTCATGGGCACGGTACATGTGCTCCAGCACATCGTGAACCGTCATCACGTAAGGGCAGGGAAGGGTTCGCGGCAGCCAGAACAGGTGCGGGATATGTACCAGGTCGCAGCGTAACCGTCGCAGGATGGTGCGGCACTCAACGTAGCCTTTGAACGAGGTGTCGCGATCGAGCAGCGGAACGGCGTGGAAGTTGGGCGGCAGCGGTTCAATTTCCGCCACCTTGTCCGGCGATCCAATCAGGAAGTACTTGTTCTCGCGATCCAGCCGGCCCAGCGCCCGCACCACATTGCGCGTGTAGGTGCCCACGCCGAACTCGTTCATCCGCCGGATATCAATGGCTACTCTCACGGCAGAGATTTAACCATACAGGGCAAGAATTTACGATTGTCGATTTTCGAGGGACGAATTGAAAGCGGGAGCGGCATGGACTCCTGCCACTAGACAACGAGCGGTGAGTGTTACCCGTTCCGGACTTGCTTTCTGTGTGGCTCGGCGTTTGTGTGGTGAAAAAGCTTCAGGCCCTCACCTCGGCCTGCGCCTTGGCCCGCCGTTCCGCATACAGGGGGAACGCTTCGGCCATCTCCAGCACCTGCTTGCGGATTTTCTCCAGCACCGCCATATCGCTCCGATGATGCAGCGCCTCCGAGATCCATCTCCCGATCCGCCGCATCTCGCCTTCCTTCATACCGCGGGTGGTCATGGCCGGACTGCCGATGCGAATGCCGCTGGGCTTCATGGGAGGGTTGATATCGAAAGGAATGGCATTCTTGTTGACCGTGATCGCCGCCTCGCCCAGTGCCTTCTCGGCTTCACTGCCCAGCATGCCTTGGGAGAAAACATCCACCAGCATGAGGTGGGTGTCGGTTCCGCCGGAAATGATGCGGTAGCCCTCCGCCGCCAGCGTCTCCGCCAGCACCTTGGCGTTGGCCACCACCTGCCGGGCGTAGTCGCGGAAGTCGGGCTGCATAGCCTCGAGGAAGCAAACCGCCTTGGCCGCGATGATATGCACCAGCGGACCGCCCTGCATGCCGGGAAACACCGTCTTGTCGATGGCGGCGGCGAACTCCTGCCGGCACAGAATCATGCCCGCCCGCGGCCCCCGCAGGGTCTTGTGGGTGGTGGAAGTCACAATCTGGGCATGCGGCACGGGCGAAGGATGCACCCCTCCCGCGACCAGTCCGGCAAAGTGCGCCATGTCCACCAGGTAAAGCGCGCCGACCTTATCGGCAATCTGCCGCATGCGCGCAAAATCAATGATCCGCGGATACGCGCTGCCCCCGCCAATGATCAGCTTCGGCCGCTCCTTCTCCGCCAGCTTTTCCAGATCGTCGTAATCAATGGTCTCGGTTTCCTTGGTCACGCCGTAGGGAACAATGCGATAGGTCTTACCGGAAAAATTCAGATGATGACCATGGGTGAGATGTCCGCCATGCGCCAGGTTCAGACCGAGAATCGTGTCCCCTGGCTGCAAAACGGCCGCGTACGCCTCCATGTTGGCCTGCGATCCGGCATGCGGCTGCACGTTGGCGTGCTCCGCGCCAAAAAGCTGTTTGGCCCGCTCCCGCGCCAGGTTCTCCACCACGTCGGTAAACTCACATCCTCCGTAGTAGCGCTTGGCGGGATAGCCCTCGGCATACTTGTTGGTGAACACCGAGCCCATGGCTTCGAGCACGGCTTCGCTCACGAAGTTCTCCGAGGCGATCAGCTCTAACCCTTCGTGCTGGCGGCGAACTTCGTTTTCAATCGCAGTGGCGACCTGTGGATCAACTTCGTATAAGGAGCGCGACATGGTTTCGTTTTTCATAATGTAGCTCTCAGCGATCAGCTCTGGCTCTCAAAACTAAGTCTCCTTAGCAGTCGGTCAAGAAGCCATGAATAACATCCAGATCCAGCCGTGCGCGATCGCTAGTGATAACGAACTCACCCCGGCGGTATTCCGGGGTCGCCTCAGATTGCATCGCGTGGGACATGGAAGGCACCGCTACCAGGGAGAACCGATCATTCTAAGGCAAGCACTTGGCATTTAGCACCTGGCGTTTGGGTGCCAGGAGCCGGCGGCTAGCGGCTAGCAGCTCTCAAAGGCGGTGCGCATGAACGAGGCCAACTGCCATCCATCCATGTATTTGTAGGGTGTCTCCCCCATGCTGTAGTGTCCGCAAGGCAGCGCCACCACCTTGTGGTCGAGTCTGCGCCGTTCAAATTCCTCCACCACCTGGCGGGAGAATTTCGGCAGAAACGTCAGATCATACTTGGCGTACACGATCAGCGATTTTCGCGGCCAGCGGGCGAACTGCTTGAAGTACGACATGGGGCTGACGGAACTCCAGAGTTCGCGCAGGCGGTCGATGTCGATCTGCGATTCCAGTCCCTCTCGAATATGGCGAGTGGATTGTCCGTGCCACACCACATCGGCGACATAGGTGGAGGCATGATTGAAAGCAGCCACGCGGATGCGAGGGTCATGCGCGCAGGCCAGGAAGGCATAGCAGGAGCCGAGACTGGTACCCGCGATGCCGAGCCGATTGAAGCCCTGCTGCTGCAGCCAATCCAGGCAGCAACGCACATCGATCACCGCCTGGCGGCAGGCATCGAGGGTGCGTCCGATATTCGCCGAGACCGCGTAATCGGCCCGCTTGGTCTCCGCCGGCCGGCGGATGTCGTGATAGGGCATGCTCAAACGCAGCACCGCGATGCCCAACCAGTTAAGTACGCGGCACAATCCGGTGTACGCGATCGCATCGGAATTCCAATGCGGCAGCAAAACCACCGCCCGCCGCCCCCTTGCCGGAAACCAGCGCGCATTTACCAGGTTGTTCTCTGCATACGGCGTGCGCACCGGCGAGGTGAAACGAAGGAAATCAGAATACGTGCCGCGGACCCTCTCTTCCAGTTCCGGGTCCGGCACTTCCCGCGTGCTGCACACCTGCACTTCCCGCCGCTCCAGGCGGAAATCGGTCGGCGTGCCATAGGAGAAAAATTCATCGCTGGCCGCCACGATGCGCCGGTTGTACGCGCGCAGAAACTCCTCACCGTCGTCCGGCACATGCCCGGGTGCGAAACCGTTGCGGCAGGGCCAGTCCCGCGCCCACTCCACGCCCCATTCCAGCGGGCGCACCACGCGGTTATTGTCCACCGACGTAAGCCGGGTCTCCCAGTCATACATCCATTGTCTGTAGCGTGAAGGCATGCCTGTTTAGGACTATAGCAAAGATGCGGACAACACTCAGCGCGGCAACAGCGAGCGGTCAGAAATCAGCATTCAGCACCCGGCACCTGGCATTCACTAGCTACCGTACTTTCTCGGCACCCTTTTCGAGATATTACAGAGGATCTCGTACGGACTGGTATGGGCAAGCTCGGCATGTTCCCGCGCATCCACCCTCAGCCCATCGCTTGACCCCAGCAGAATCACCTCATCTCCCACCGACACGCCAGCCAGTCCGGTTACGTCGGCCAGGGTCAGGTCCATCGAGATGAGGCCGACGATCGGGGCATAGTACTCACGCACGATCACCCGTCCCCGGGACGAAATCTGCCGGTTCAGTCCATCGGCGTAGCCTACGGGGAGCACCGCGATTCGCGCGGGAGCCTTGGTGATGTACGTCCCTCCATACCCCAGTGCCTGGTTCGCAGACACTTCCCGCAATGACAGGATCCGGGTCTTCCAGGTCAAAACCGGCTTCACCGCCAGCCGCAGTGCGCTGCCGCTTACTTCCCGCCCCGCGCGCTCAAAAGGCAGGTAATACCCGTAGAGTGCAAGCCCGGGTCGCACCAGGTTGTGCCAGCTTTGCGATCGCGAGATGACCGCACTGGTATTGGCGGCATGGATCAGTGCCGGCTCGAATCCCTCGCGACACAGCACCTGCCGCACTTCCGTGAAGCGCTTCAACTGTTCCTCGACCGAAGGCGCGTCCAGCACCTCGGAGGAAGCCAGATGAGTCGAAAGCCCTTCCAGCGCCAGATGGGGTGCTGACTTCAGCGCGGAACAGACCCGCAGCAGACCTTCCAGCGTGACCCCCAGCCGCCCCATGCCAGTATCGATCTTCAAGTGGACGGGATGTTTGGGCTGGCCCAGTCCGGCGGCCGCCTTCTCCAGGAGCGCGACTTGCTCGGGCTCCCAAACGGTGGGAGTCAGGCGCAGGCGAATGATTTCTTCCTCTTCGCCCCGCCAGAAACCCGTCATCAGCAGAATCCGTCCCTTGATTCCGGCGTCGCGCAAGGGAATCGCTTCATCGAGCGAGGTCACACCCAACCACTCGGCTCCCTCTTCCTCCAGCGCTCGGGCGCAATGCACCGCCCCATGTCCGTATGCGTCTGCCTTCACCACGGCGCACACACTCACCCCCGCGCCCAGGTGCTGCTGTACGGCGCGAAAGTTCTCCCGCAACGCCGCAAGAGATACTTCCGCCCAGGTGGGACGAGTGGCGTGGCGGATTTTGCGTTCGGTGGCCGTGCTGATCACGATGTTGCGATTATATCGGCTTGCAATTCCGGAGCGCAGATTACTAAGGACACCGCCACCCTGTCTCCCGGCGCATCCCCGTCAGGAAATAGGCAAAGAAAAAGGCCGCGCGAATCGCGGCCTTCCGGGAACTTCCACCTCGCTCGAGGTGTCCCCAATTATTTCGGAGGCTGGGTCCGCTGCGGTTTGGGCGTCGCTGGCGGCACGGGTCTGGTGGTTGCGCCACTCGGCTTGGCGGCGCCCGATGGTTGGGGCGCCGAGGGCACCGGCGCGGCTACACCCGACTGCGCGTTATAAGCATCCACCACCGCTTTGGTGATGTCCACGGAAGGTCCAGTCCAGAGCACGGGCCCCTGCGGCCACTGATTGGAGGTATCCAGGATCACTCCGAAGGTGTTGTCGCCAGCGTACTTCAGCACCACCGGACCCATCTTCTGCAGAATGCGTTGAAAGATCTCGTTCTGCTGATTCTGCGCGTCATCCCGAGCGTCCTGCACGGCGCGGTCGAAAACCTTCTTCTTCTGTTCGATCTGTTTGACGAGCGTGGCCCGGGCTTCATCGTTAAGTTTTTCGCCTTGGGCGCTCAGCTGCTTCTGCAAGCTGTCCAGTTCGTCGTTCATGCCCTTCAGTTCGTTCTGCTTGGGGGCCAATTTCTTGCTTAGGGCTTCGATATCGCGCTGGCCTTCATTAGAACCGAAAACAGCCTGCTCGATGTTGATCGTCCCGACCTTGGTTCCCGTAGCATTCGTGGTGGTGGGAGCGGCCGGACCGGGGTCTGCAGGTCGGGGGGTTGCGGCCGCGCCGGTTTGAGCCAGGGCTGCGACCGAGAAGACGAACGCAGTGGCCATCAGAAATCGCGCAAACTTGCTTGTCATGGGGTTGCTTTGGACTCCTTGGAAAATCGTTCCGGGAAACTATTCAAATCTGTTTCACTGGCAATGCTGGGCCGCGCCCCGAGGTCAACCAGAACGTGTCGTCATCACCGGGGAAGTCGTGCCGGTTTTCCCAGCCCCTCACGCCCAACCTGTAGGCGTGGTGACCACCCCGTCGCCAGTCTTTTTTCAGGGGGGTGAATACCTCACATTATAGGAACACTCTCGCCCAGCGTCAAACCGGACTCCGAGCCTCGGACTCCGGATGCTGGAACGCGGCTGCGCTCCGCCACCCAGGGAATTGACGTCTGGCGTGCCAGGACCTGGGACCTGAAACCCTGGAACCTGCCCCTAGAACGTCGTAGCCACCGTGAACTTGAACGTCTTGCGTGGCTCCCTCAACCTGTAGGTCGGTGCGGACACCCGGATGGCTTGTTGAAAGGTAAAGTCACCCGCAGCCCCCGCTGGGAACATGCCGCGAGTAATGGGGACCGGTCCGGTAGCGGTCGTGTCCAAACGTAGCGGGTTATAGGCATAGTAAATGCGGAAGGGAGCGTTGATGATGGGCAGAAACACCTGCAACTCCAACCCCGTCGACATTCTCGGTATCCAATTCGTCCCCGCAACAGGTTTCAAGTTGCCCGGAAAAGTGATCGACTGTCCCCCCACGCAATTGAGTGCCACGTCTCGGTTTGGACAGCCAAACAGGGTCTGGTTGATCAGGTCCAACTCACCGGTGTTGATTTTCAATTGCGAACTGCGAACGATCGGGTTCACTCCCATGTCAATGAAGGGAGCCAGGGCAACCGGCCCCGCGATGGTGATCCGATACTCCAGGTTGCCTACCAGGCTGGTGTCCCCGCCAGGAAACACCAGTCTCTCCAAAGGAATGGGGATGGTGTACGGACAGGGCGGGGTTCCACACCCGCCCGCCAGCGGGTTCTTGGGATCCAGTGGCACGTGGCTGCCATCCGGGTTGGTGAGCGGGATATTGATCTTCGAGGGCAGGAAAGCCACGGGGGAGACCGAACGAATATCGAACCCCCGCAAGTCGTTTTCCCCGCCCAGGTAGGACCGCTCAAACGGCGGCGCCACCACTCCGCTGTACCCGGTCAGGAACGAAGCCTGCAAGTTGTACCCGATGGTGTTGCGCCCCTTCTGCACCGGGATGAAACGCTTGTACTGCACAATCGGGCGCACCGTCTTCACCGTCCCGCCCAGCCCCGCGATTTCACCGCCTACGTAGAACTGACGACCGTGGTGCGGCGAGATCGGTGAATCAATCGTGTTGCTGGTGAAGCTGGGAAGAATCTTGCTGGTAACAATTCCTGAGAGCGAGTTGGGCCCGCTCAGGCCCTCGAAATTAATTTGCGTGAACAGGGTCTGGGATGCGGTGCTGAGCGCAACCAGCGACGAGCGGTCGTAGGAATAGGTAACCCCGACCCGCTTGAAAGAACGGTGCAGCGGATAGCTCAGCGACAGGGTGAAGCCCGAACTCGACTGCGTATAGTTCTGCAGGTTCTGCAGCAACAGTGATGGCAAATTCAATTGTTGTCCAGTGGAGATTTGTGCCTGCCGTGCCTGGTCAAAGTTGGTTCGCCGGGTGTAAACCGTGAAACCAAACTGCAGCGGACGATCCCACAGGTAGGGTTCGGTGAAGCCAAACAGCAAGTCCCGCTGCCGGTTTCCAATGTTGGCCTGCACCGTCAGGGTTTCGCCCAATCCCAGGAAGTTGTTCGTGCTGTAGGTGAGCCCGATGAACGCTCCCGCCAGGCCGCTCACCCCGCCGGTTAGCCCGATGCTGTTCTTTCCTTTTTCTTTTACCTTGAGCGTCAGATCTACGGTACCGGCTGCTTCGTCCAGGTGGCGGTCGGTGACGTTGGGGTCGTCCGGCTTCAACTGCTCAAAATAGCCCAGCTGGTTCAGGCGAAGCAGACTCAGTTCCCACAGCCGCTGGTTGTAAACCTGGCCTTCTTCGAGGGCAATCTCGCGCCGGATCACCTTGTCGCGCGTCGTGGTATTCCCCGAAAACTCGATCCGCCGGACGTTGAACTGCTTGCCCTCGTCTACGTCGATGTCCAGGAACACCAACCTCTTGTCTTCATCAAAAGTCGTATTGGGAATCGAAGTAAACTTGATGTAGCCCTCGGCTTCGTAGGCTTTACGGAGATTCTCCAGGCCTTTGGCGATTTTCTCGCGGGAAAAAATCTCGCCGTCCTTCATAGGAAACAGCGAACGCAGAGCTTTGGTGCTGGACACAGCCTTATTGTTCTTGAAGGTGATCGCACCCAGATTGTAACGCTCGCCCTCCTCGATCGGCATGGTGATGTCCACCGCCTTACCCGGGCCCTTCTGCAGCAGGGGGAGGTGAAAGCCCCGGTGTCCGGTATCGCGGATTTCGGCCTTCGGATCCTGTACCAGCACCTTGAAGTATCCGCGATTCTGAAACTCACTGCGGACCCGCTCGGTGTCTTCATCAAGTTTGGTGGCATCGTAGGTCTTGGAAAACAGGTTCTCCAGGAAGATGGAGTGGGGAATCCCGATGGGACGCAAGTTCTTCATTGCACTTCGCAGCGAGCGGCTGCTGACGTGCTTGTTGCCTTCAAACTTGATCTTCCCCACCTTTACCTTGGGACCCTCTTTCACCACGAATGTGACGCTCAAAGCCGCTGGCGGAATCGGGTGAATCTCGGTACGAACTGTGGCGAACTGCCTGCCGTGCTCGGAGAGCAACTCTTTGATCGTGACTTCCGCCTTCTTCACCCTGGTCGGATCGTACTGACTCTCTGGCGACAACCCCACCTTCCGCTCCTTGAACCGGTCCAGCACATCGCTGGTCGAAACCGAGTTCAATCCGCTATAGGTAATTTCCCGGATGGTCGGCCGCTCCTTCACATAGATGTGGATGAGCCAACCCTTCGCTGTTTTCTCGCGTTCAAAGCGGATGTCTTCGAAATACCCCGTATTCCACAACGAGTTGAAGTCCCGCTCGATGGCGGCTTGGTCGTAGATGTCGCCCTCCCGCGTGAAGATGCGTGCCTTGATGGTCTCGGCAGGGATGCGGCGATTGCCGCGAATATCGATTCCGGTGATGACATCCTGCTGTCCTGAACCCAAAGAACACAACAAGAAAAGGCTCAGCAGCAGGCTCAGGAGCGATCGTCCACCCCGGCGCCAAATCTCTGTAAATGAATGAGATGGATACGACCGAAAAGCCGGGGCGGGCCGCACGCGGCCGCACCTGCTCCTCGCTACTGCAGGGCTATCCTGATGTGAACGAAGAATCGCTACTACCTCAGCTTCCGGGAGTATGGAAAACCGCAATTATACGGTAGAGCAGTGGCGACCGTCCAAGTTCACGCCTCGTCTCCGCCCTCACGACGCCGGCCTGGAAAGCTCCACCTCAACCAAGACGGAATAAAACGTAGCAGAGTTGCCTAGGTCCGTAAGTTTTTCTGACGTAAGGACATTAACATTTCGCCGTCCCGCCGTCAGCTTCGCCCAAAAGAGCCGCGCGCACACCACACCGGGTTGCACCGTGCCGTTCACCTGCGCCTTCAGCACCAGGTCTCCGCGGCCATTAAACACCCGTACCGGGTCACCCTCCACGATACCCCTCGCCCTGGCATCCACCGCGTTCATCTCCAGCAGGCCCACTTCCTCCATTTCCTGCACCACAGCCACGTTGCAAAACGTTGAGTTGAGGAAATTGTCCGACTTTCGCGCCAACAGCTCCAGCGGAAACGTCTTCGCCTGCCCACCGTGCCGCGATTCGCTCGGCGGCGTGAACTCCGCCACCGCATCTAATCCCTTTGCCCTAAGCGACTCGTTGTAAAGCTCCGCCTTCCCGCTCGCGGTAGGAAAGTTGCCCTGGGCGAATGGAAGGAAGAACTCCGGCAACTGCGAACCGGGCTCTTCAAAATTCAGTCTTACATGTCCTTCCCGCTCAAGCCGTTCCCGCGTGATCCCCCGGAGCCAGGGGTTCTTGGAGTCCAGAGCGGCATCGATCATCTGGTCCACCGATTCAGCGAAGCAGTCGTCGGCAAATCCCATCTGCTGCGCCAGCCCGCGGAAAACCTCCACGTTGCTTCGACACTCCCCCAGCGGGTGGATGGCCGGCTGCGACATCTGCAGATAATAGTGCCCGTAGGCCTTCTGCAAGTCCTTGTGCTCAAAGAAAGTGGTCGCCGGCAGAACAATATCCGCGTAGTCCGTGGTATCCGTGAAGAACTGCTCGTGCACTACCGTGAACAGGTCTGGCCGGAGCAACCCACGGATCACCACGTTATGGTTGGGACACACCGCCGCCGGATTCGAGTTGTAGACGAACAGTGCCTTGATCGGGGGATGGTCAAGAGTGTTCAGCGCCTTGCCCAATTCCACCATATTGACCAGGCGCGCTGGCCGCCCCAGTGCTTTCATCATCAGTTCCGGACGCTCCAGGGTCTGGCCGTTCAACCCGAAGGCTTCGCTGGTGGAAAGCTGCAGTCCTCCCCCAACCTCCTGCCATGATCCTGTGATGCACGGCAGCATGGTGATCGCACGGGTCGCCATCCCGCCGCGCTCCGAGCGCTGCACGCCATAGTTCAACCGGATCACCGCCGGCCGCGTGGTGGCATACTCGCGTGCCAGCTTCACCACGTCAGCCACGGAAATTCCCGTCCACTTCGCCACCCGCTCCGGCGGATATGCCTGCACCTTTTCCTGGAGCTGCTCGAAGCCCACCGTGTGTTGCGCTACGTAGTCGGCATCGTGAAGTCCTTCCTGGAGGATGACGTGCATCATGCCCAGCGCGAGCGCCCCATCGGTTCCCGGATTGATGGGCAGATACCAGTCCGCACAGGCCGCCGTGCGGGTTCGATAGGGATCAATCACTACCAGCTTCGCCCCGTTGCGGCGGGCCTCTGCGATGAAAGGCCACAGATGCACATTGTTGCCGTGAATGTTTGCTGCCCAGGCGATGATGTAGCGCGAGTGCCGGAACTGCTCGGGCTCGGTCCCCCACTTCCTGCCAATGACCGACCTCAGGCCTTCTTCCCCGGCCGTCGAGCAGATCGTCCGCTCCAGTTGCGAAGCCCCGAGCCGGTGGAAGAAGCGCCGGTCCATCGAGCCGCCGTTCAGCGCACCCAGCGTCCCTCCATACGAATAGGGCAGGATGGCCTCGCTTCCGAATTCGCTGCAAATCGTTTTGAAGCGATCGGCGATTTCCTCCGAAGCCTCATCCCAGGTTATTCGCCGCCATGCTTGCGTGGGGACGGCCGCACCTGCTGGTGTGGCGCCTTTTGCCCCCACCCGGCGCATCGGATAAAGCACCCGCTCCGGCGAATACACCCGATCGAGATACTTGGCCACCTTGGCGCAGAGGAACCCGCGTGTGACCGGATGCGAAGGGTCGCCCTGGATCTTCGTCGCGCGCCCGTCCTGCACCGTAATCAGAACTCCGCAAGCATCCGGACAGTCATGCGGACAGGCAGCATGGACGACCTTCTTCATGATCTCGGAATTATACGGTCAAACATTCGTCACGCCTATGCGGTGGGGTGTCACGAGCCGCATCGGCCGGGGCTTCAGCCGCTTGACAGGGCACTTCCATGTCAGTTCGGCGCCGGTTTCGCCGGTTGCGGCTCCCAATAAAAAACCGCGCCCACAGGCGCGGCTCGGCTTACGGCTGACGCCCACACCCCGACGACTATTTGATCTCCATCACTTCCTTCTCCTTCGCCTTGCTCATGTCTTCCATTTTCTTGATCTCGTCATCCGTGAGCTTCTGGATCTCCTCCATGGCCCGCTTATCGTCATCTTCGGTGATCTTCTTGTCCTTGAGCGCCTTCTTGATCGCATCGTTGCCGTCACGTCGAATATTGCGCACCGCCGTGCGATGCTCCTCCAGCACCCGGTGCAAGTGCTTCACCATGTCCTTGCGCCGCTCTTCGGTCAGCGGCGGCACCGGCACCCGGATGATCTTGCCGTCGTTCATGGGATTCAGCCCGAGGTCCGAGCCGCGGATGGCCTTCTCGATGGTCCCGATCATGGAGATGTCGAAGGGCTGGAGGGTGACCATCGACGGCTCGGGCACATGCAGCGTCGCCACGTGATTCAGCGGCGAGGGCGTGCCGTAGTAGTCCACGCGAATTGCGTCGAACAGGTTCACCGACGCCCGCCCGGTGCGGATGCTGGTCATGGCG
>JBGPJK010000060.1:0-18296 GCA_041485425.1 Terriglobia bacterium
CTAGGCAGGCTACGGCTCGCAAGGGTGACAGCGAAATGGGGTTACTTTAGGGAACCAAAGCCCTGCGCAGCGGTTGATCTCAGCGTCAGTTTTGAATGCCCACGACGGAGCGAGTCTGAGATTCATTCAGGTCACTTTTGTCGGTCTTAGTTCTGTGTTCACAGTTCCCGGTTCTCAGGGCAGCGGGAAAAGCCGGTTGAATCAGCCGCCTGGAACTTGCAAGCCCCTCTCCGCTCCGGAGTGCGGGTGTGAACCGGGAATTCGTACACGACGGTTCATTGGCCGCCTGGGCAGGTTACTGTGCTTCCGAAGTGCAACTGCATAAGCCCTCCAGTGGTCCTTCGTGACCTGCCCCTGAGACAAGGTCGGCGCTACTCTCGCTTTGTTATCTCGAACGGCGCTTGCGAGCAGTCTCTGGAGGCCCTTGTGCGAACCAGACTGATAGCAGCCTGGCTGGTGCTGCTTTCCCCCCTTGTCCTCGTCGGTTGCGGGGGCACGAACGGCAATGCCCTCAATGGAGGACAGGGCCAAGGGGGTTCCGGAGGCGGCTCTGGCGGCGGTGGGGGTGGAGGAAGCGGCTGTGGCAGCGGGCTAGCTGATTTCTACGTGGCCACGGACGGCAACGACAGCTGGAGCGGAACTCTCGACGCACCCAACAGCGATAACAGCGATGGTCCGTTCGCCACCCTTGATCGTGCGCGTCGTGCGGTGCAGGGTGAACCCGGCGGCAAGCATGCGGTCATGATGCGTGGCGGAAATTATTTCCTCAGCGCACCCTTGGTTTTCTCCGCGAATGATTCCGGCAGTGCACCCTCCCCCATCACATATGAAAACTATCCCTGCGAAACTCCGGTGATCAGTGGCGGAAAACCGATCACCGGATGGAAAAACACTTCGGGCAATGTGTGGACGGCCCAGCTCATTTCCGGCAGTTTTCAGAATTTCGAGGGGCTGTTCTATAACAACGAGCGCCGCTACCGGCCGCGCACCACGGCTGGTAGCTATCTCTACAACGCCGGACCAGTTTACGAGTCATCTTCGTCGGCCAATTGTGCCTTCGAGGCCGGCGGGCAGTGGCAATGTTTTGATCGTTTCTACTTCAACGGCAATGACGTTGCCACCAATTACCACAGCCTCGCACTGGGAGATGTGGAAATCCTGGACTTTGAAATCTGGACGATGAGCCGCATGCGCTTGCAGTCGGTGGACGCGGCGAACCGAATCGCCTATTTGGCCGGCCCCACGTTTCAGGGGGTAGACAACGGTTTCATCAGCGGACATCGTTATCTGATTGAGAACGTCAAGGAGGCACTGAACCAACCCGGGCAGTGGTATCTGGATCGCTGCACGAATCCCCCGGCGTGCACCAGCAGCAGCGGGACCTGGACACTCACGTACCTGGCGCAAGAGAACGAGAATCCAAACAAGGACTCTGTCATTGTCCCGCAGCAGTCGCAGTTGGTGCTGGCGACCAATCTGCAGTACGTGACCTTCACTGGCATGGTGTTTTCCCATGACAACTGGTTGCCGCCGGTTACCGGCTACGGCGATGAGCAGGGCATTCCCACGGTGACCGCGGCGTTGAGCTTCGCGGGATCGAGCAACATCAGCATCGACGGCTGCACTATTGCGCACACGGAGGGCTGGGGCATTGAGTTTGTGGGCAACGCATCGGCGAGCACAGCCAACAACCAGGTGATCAACAGTGCGTTGTTCGACCTGGGAGCGGGTGGCGTCCGAGTGGGATCCTGGCCGAACGGAAACAACACCGATGCCAACGTGGCCCAGTACACGCTGGTCCAGAACAACGTGATTGCGGGTGGTGGACGAGTCCAGCCGACAGGCATCGGGACCGGCATCTGGGTGGGAAATTCTCACCACAACACCATCACCCACAATGAGGTTCACGATTTCTACAGCGGAGCGATCGGAGTTGGTTTCCAGTATGGCATTGCGGGTGGCGCGAGCCTGGCACACGACAACGTGGTTTCGTACAACCTGGTGTACGACCTGGGGCAGGGTGTGACCAGCGACATGGGAGGAATCTACTTCGCTTCGTCAGCGACCACCGGGAACCAGGTTTTGAACAACGTGGTACACGACGTTACACATGATTGGCAGGACAGTGACGGCTACGGTGGACACGGCATTTATTTCGACCAGGGGACCTCCAACATGGTAGCGCGCAATAACCTGGTCTACCGGACTTCCTCCGCCAGTTTCTTCAACAATCTTTCCGACCGGACCAACGATACGTACCCGCAGAACAACCTGGTGGACAACAATATTCTTGTCATGGGCGATCCCCACACGATTCAGCGCGGCGGCAACAATCCGTCCTCCTTCACCTTCACCCACAACGTGGTCTATTACGACTTGGGAAAGCCTCAAGGAGGCAGCTGGGCGTGTTACGACGTAGGCGGCAGCGGCAAACCCGTGCCGTGCACCACTCGCTTTACTCTGGATAACAATTTGTATTGGAATGCAGCGGGCAAGGCGCTTACGTTTATGACCACCGATCTCAGCGGGCAGCAAACCACCTACACCCTGTCGGAATGGCAGGGTTTGGGGGAGGATATGCATTCGCAGAGTGCGGATCCTCTGTTTGCGAATCCGACCTATCCCGCCGACGACTACACGCTGCTGCCGGGGTCGCCGGCTCCGAACGTGGGCTTTGTGCCCTTTGATCCCGGCCAGGCGGGAAGAACCACGCAGACGATTACGGTGCCGGCCACGGTGCCAGCGGCGTTCCCGCTGCAATTGATGGACCCTACGACCTTCTAGGAGCGGCTTTTCTCCGGACGGAGTTTGCATGGTATCGGGAGGGTCAGGGAAGGGGCTTGTCGAATCGGCGCCGGGGGCGCAGACAAGACCGGCGATCAAGTCCTTTGGGAGTTTCCTGCGGGCCGGCTGTGTGCAGCGTACCTGGCCATCGCCGCTTCCACGATTTCCCCGATCAGTTGGGCATAGGACCGACCCGACGCCTTGGCGGCCATGGCAAATTCATGTTTGCTGGAAAGCCACGGGTTGGGGTTGGCCTCGATTACGTACACCTCGCCTTTCGGGGACAGGCGCATGTCAATACGGCCGTAATCCCGCAACTTGACAGCCCGGTAGGCGGCCAGCGCAGTTTCTGACAAGCGGGAAGCGGTTTCCTCATCCAGATTTTCGGCCACGCTCGACTTGGTCAGCTTGTGGACTGCGGTGTCTTTCTCAAACTTTACGTCCCAACTGGCGATCTTGGGAGTGCCCTTGGGCAGGCGGGAGAGGTCGAGTTCGACCAGGGGAAGCACGTGAGCCCGCTCGTAGCTACCGAGAATGGCGGCGTAGATCTCACGACCCTCGATGTATTCCTCGATCAGAGCCGGAGAATCGAATTCATTCTGGATGTATTCCACCCGTTCCATCAGTTCCTTGACGCTGTTTACCACGGACTCCGCGTCGATCCCGATGGAACCGTCTTCCAACATCGGTTTCACGATCAGGGGGAATGAAATGTCATGCGCGTGGTCGATCCGGCCCCGATAGGCGGTGGCGAAGAAAGGGGTCCGAATCCCGTGGAAGGCAAACATCTTCTTGGCGACGGCTTTGTCCTGGGCCAGGAAAGTGGCGTGCGGGCCGGCTCCGGTGTAGGGCACACGCAACAAATCGAGATAGGCAGCGACATTCATCTCCTTGGTGTCATCGCCGGCGAAAGCCTCGGTCAAGTTAAAGATGAGATCGGCTCCGCATTTCTCTAACCCGTGCAAGGATGGCAGGCTGCCGTCCAGCACGTGATAGAAGGGCTGGTGGCCGAGCTTCTCCAGAGCCTCGAAGATTTCTTCGCGATCCTCTTTCTCTCTGCGGGTCTTGGTCTGCGGCTTTTGCTTGCGGGAGGACGGTTTTTCCGCAGGTGGTTCCAAGGCAGTGGCGGCGTCTTCCCAGACGTCGTACAGGACCGCGACTTTTAGTTTCGCGTCGACCATTACAGCCTCCACCCCGCCACCGTATCGTAACTCTTGCCGGGGTCCGTGCGCGCTGGAGAAATCATCATCATGGTTGGATAAACTTTCCCCGGGTCATGTAATTCATGGCCAGCGCTGAGGCATAGACGGTGATTTCCGCCAGGTGTTCTGCCTCGCGGGTGCGATCGGCACGCAGGCCAAGTTCGCTCACTCTTCTCTCGATGGCCTCGATCAATTGCTTAATGAGCGGACGCTGGACCCCGGTCCAATAAGTGATTTTGTCGACCACCGCCTTGCGGTGCTGGTGCAGGAATTCCTGGGCCGGCCGGCCGGTCTTGCGCCTTTTGGAGACATTGAATATGTCCAGCAGATCGGTATCCAGAGCCAGGTCCGCCATCGGAGTCTCTTGCGCGGTGGACTGCCGGTAGAACTCGGCGACGGTTGATTCCATTTCGTCCACCGTGATGTCCATGCGGCCACGGGGGCGGATGGGATCGATCTTGGCCAACTCTCGGGCGATGCGGTCGACGTAGCGCAGCTTCGCCAACGCGCCCCAACCGCGGTAGCGCTTGCGCCATCCCGAACGTGGGGTAAGCCACACGGCAAAGGTCTCGGCAAAATCTTCGTCCGGGTGTTTTTGTGCATACCAGCCCGCCAGGTGGCGGACGTAGTTGCGCGAGAACGGAACCGGACGGTAATGATCCCGGTAGTGGCGGCGGAAGGAACCGAATAGCTGCTTCCATTCCGGCGTGGCGTACAGCTTGTACGCGTAGTTGAGGGCATGCCCGGCCTCGTGCCGCAGATACATCATGATCTCGCGCGCGTCCTCGAGATCGTTCATTTCTTTTTCGAGCGAGGCGAGACCTGGGTTGGCAAGGTAGAAAGGAATGCCAATGACCGGTTCGCCGGACGGGCAGCCCCATTCGTCCGTCAGGTAACAAACCGGACGGAAGCGGCTGAGTTTCTTACGTTCGAGTTCGCGGTACAACTGCTGCACGAAGCGATCCAGGGGCGACCCGTCCAGTTTCAGACCGAGGTCGCGAATGGGCTTATTCAGAATTTCCTGGAAAGCCGTCCGTGATTTTTCAACCTGGTGCACGCGGTCTCGCAAGCGAGTGGATCCAGAACTATATCGTGACACATCGGGAGAGGAAGCGGCGGTCCGACACAGGTATACAAACTAGCAGACCGCACCGTGTGCTTCGAAGATCACCTGAGAACACACACCAAAGGTCGGATGCGAAGGTGTTGCTTTGGGGTGCGGGGAGTGCGATCAGCAGGATAAGTGTTAATAATCAATCACTTACTTGCACTCTCTTACCTAATACGTGAAGGCCTGAATCTGCCAGCTTAGGAATCCATCATGGAGAGGGCCAGATCCCTTTCAGAGGTATTTCCTGCAGTGGTGAGATCCGCAACGACAAGCCAGAGTTCCATTGTGGTGCGAATCGCCGTAATCACAGGTGAGTTCGTCCCCGGCATTGATGTCTTGTTTGGGATAAAACTCCACTCTGCCGTGCGCGATGCGGATAAACAGGTTGGGATTGCAAGAGTGGTTGACAAATTGAAAGAGTCCGCCGCCGATGCTGCCGTCAATGGCGGCACTGGCACTGATCTCCACGATCACGATTCGTTTGGACCCCTGGGCGCGTTTCCTGGCTTCGCGGGTCGAGATACGCTCACCGGTGAATTCTCCCAGCTTCCGCCGGGAGCGGATGGGAGCGTCGGTGAATAGACCTTTGCCTTGTATGGAACTCTTAGCGGTCAGCAACATAGGTGTAGTGTAAAGGACGGACCACCCGGCAGAGTGGGCAGGGACCATGCCGGGAGGGTCCTACGACGCTCGCGAATTCTTTACCAGGTGGGGACGATCGGGGCGGTGGTGTTCCCGGATCTGGCCTGCGGAATGAATGGCGCGGCCCAGGTCGGCCAGCCGAGCCAGCTCCTGCTTGATGTCTTGCAGGCGCTCATGGCGCTGGGAGTGAGCGATGTGGCTCACCAGTTCATGGCCCTTTTCATTCCGATACTGCTCATTCAAGTCTTGAATCCGGGCGATTTCTGCCCGCAGACCCACGATTTTTTCCTTGAGTACGCTTAAGTGATCCACAGCATAAGAATACCTGAAATCGAGGGTCGAGGTCTCGAAACTAAGTTTGGGCTGGGGGATCGAAGGAAAAGCAAGGCCTCAGCGGCTAAAAGCCGAGCCTTTTTCGAGCTATCGGCGGCACGAGCAAGGCCCCACTTTTCGCAAAAGACGAGGGGAATGGGACACGCCGCGTCTCAGTCAGTCGCATCTCGAGCAGCCCACGGCGGATGTGGGCCACCCACCTGGAACCTACCAGGCGCGAGCAACCACCAGGGTTAGATCGTCTTCCTGGTCGCCTGACCTGAATTGTTCCACAGCCGCCTCGACCTTCTGGACTATGGCCGTGGCCTCCAGGCCCCGGTTCTCGCGCAGGGTTTCCAGGAGACGGGTTTCGCCGAACTCTTCTCCGTGGCGGCCGGTTGCCTCCGTGATCCCGTCGGTATAGATGCTCAAGATGTCCCCCGCCTGCAAGGGAGTTTCGCCGACCGAACCCTCCCAGATCGGAAACAACCCAAGCACGGTAGCGGTGGCGTGAAGCCGTTCTACTCCGTGCTCGCGCAGCAGCAGGGGTGAATTGTGCCCACAATTGACGTAGCGCAGATTCCTGGTGGCATCGTCGTAGCACCCAAAGAATACGGTCGCGTAACGAGAGGTCTCGGTGTGTCTGTAGAAGTGGCGATTCACGGAAGCCAGCACTTCCGGCAGGTCCCTGCCGCCGACGCCGGCCTGGCTACGGAGACTCCCCTGCAAGTTGGCCATGAGCAGGGCCGCCGCTATACCCTTCCCTGCAATATCCGCCATTACGAAGCCCACCTTTCCCCGACCCAAATCGAGAAAATCGTAATAGTCTCCTCCTACCGTACGCGCCTGAATGCAGTGTCCGCTGTATCCGAGAGTCTGCAGCAGAGGCAGTTCCTGGGGCAGCAGCCTGGCCTGCACAGAACGCGCAACGGCTATTTCCTGTAGCAAAGGTTCATCATCGGCTTGCTCGGATAGGTCCAATTCCCAGATGTTGGCTTCCGGAGTGAGGCCCTCGACGCCGGCCTGACCCTCCGTAGCCTCACCGGGTGAGCCAATCCAGACTACCTGGAAGACTGCCTGCCGCCGCCCACAGTGAACTTCGAGAACTTCCCCTGGTTTCAGCGGTTCTCGGAGGCCGGCCAGGCGCGCTCCAGAATTGGAGACGTCCACGGTATAGGCAAGCAGAGATTTTTCATCTGTGGCGGACCGGCAAAGCTGGACGGGTAGCTGTATCTTGACTCGCTTCTCTCGTCGCTTGCGTCGCTGGCGTACTTCGAGAGTGCTGTGAGTGAAGCGG
The DNA here is from genome assembly GCA_041485425.1 of Terriglobia bacterium. Taxonomy (GTDB): domain Bacteria; phylum Acidobacteriota; class Terriglobia; order Terriglobales; family Acidobacteriaceae; genus JAIQET01. The sequence continues at coordinate 7,349 of JBGPJK010000060.1, forward strand.
GATACCCCCCGGATGCTATCCAGCAAGGCACGGCATTCATTCTCGGTGGCGAATGGGCCCAGCCTTACCGCTCGTTCCAGGACGGGAGATGATTGAGGAGGGGAACTCTCGAAGATGTACCACTCGAACGTGTCAGGCGCCTGCTGGTTCATAAGAAAACTCATGGTTTCCGAAATCACCCTGGTTGCCGCCTGAGTGTAAGGCCGTGCGGAGTACAGGAGAAGTAATGCTGCACTGGGAACATTACTTGGGATTTGGAGTGTTTCGATTTCGGGAAGTGAGGCGGGTCGTGGACCTTTTCGGGACGGGTGGCCCGGTTTTCGCCCCGAGTATGCATTACAGAGAGGCGGGTGTGTGAAAGTTGGGGCGATGGCACCGGCGCAGGACAGGCCCCCGGGTCTCAGCTCGCCGCGTTCCCAGCAGTTCACGGCAAGACGTGGGCCGCCGGGCAATCGGAAAGATTGGTGCCTGTTGGGGAGTTTGGTGGAGGCCCGCGGTCCGCGAATCCAATGGGGTCCAAGTCCCGCATGGGCAGTCTTCCAAAACTATCTTCCGGCAGTGGGTTCTAGGCGGGCTGGCTCTTCGAGGAGATCAAGGAGTGCGCCCGCGCAATAGACTCGGTCGCGCTTCGCATCGCCTACCGGTTTGACAATACCCGCACGTTCAAGCCGCTCGATTGCGCGCTGTGCTGTTGTGAATGCGACCGCCAATTTCTCAGCCACCCCCTTCGTAGTGATGAAAGGATTTGCTCCCAAGAGTTCGACGACGCGCAATGGATTGTTGGTTGATGCACCGGAGACTTTCTTCTGCCACTGAGCCAGCAGTTGGTTGATGCGGGTGGCTCGACTCAAAGCATCTTCTGACATGCGAGCGACGCCAAGCAAGAAGTACTCCAGCCAGTCGTTCCATGCCCCCCGTTCGCTGACCCCGCGCAAGCCGTCGTAGTAATCCCGCCGCGATGCTTCAAAAAACGCTGACAAATAGAGCAGCGGTGTCGGTAGGATCTGGCGCTCGATCAGGAACAAGGTTATGAGGAGGCGCCCGACTCGGCCATTGCCATCAAGAAACGGGTGAATGGCTTCGAATTGATAGTGGGCCAGCGCAATGGTCACCAAGGGCGGGAGGTTTGATTCGTGCAGGAACTTTTCCCAGGCCGCGAGACAGGGCTCGACTTCTCCCGGAGGGGGTGGGATGTATGAAGCAGTTGCGGTAGTACTGCCGGGCTTGCCAATCCAGTTCTGAATTTTACGAAAACGTCCGGGCGAAGCTTGGTGCCCCTGGAGGCCCGTCATGAGCTTTTCGTGCAACTCGCGGGTAAGCCTGACGCAAAGAGGAAGTTTCTTAAGACGTGAGATTCCGTGCTCAAGAGCAACTACGTAGTTGCCAACTTCCCGAAGATCTTCGGGGCTGCGATCCACTATTGCTCCTGCCGCAGCAGCAAGCAGCTCACCCAGCGTAGCCTGGGTGCCTTCAATCTTGCTCGATAGAACAGCTTCACGCTGTACGAAGGGCCGGATCAAGACATGGGGCTTGGGGAGCCGTCCTCCTTCACCTGCCAATCTTCCAACGAGGCGGTCTGCGTCCGATAGAGCGCCAATCAGCCGTGGTGTCCAGTCAAGTTCGGGAGGCAGGGGCGCAGGTACGAAGGCGGAATAGCCACCTTGCGATACTCTCTTGCCGGGAATGTAAGCCGTCTTGGGCATCGACACTTTCAGAGTCGAAAACACCGTTCTGCTCTATTTTCATAAAGCATGATAATCGAAAATAGCGGAGTTGGCTATTTTCTGTTAGCGCAAGCTAAGGTAGCAGGTTGCCGGGACGGTGTTTGGGTATTCGAAGGTTGTATGTTTTTGAAAACAGAGTGTTTAAGTATGGTGGAGGCGGCGGGAGTCGAACCCGCGTCCGAAAATGTTACTGGTCAAGAGCCTACATGCGTAGTCCAGTTCATGCCCTGGGCATTACCCCAGGACGTTCGCGGTCCCCGCTCAGAACGGACAAGAAACGGATACCGCTAGCCTGATGATCTCATCCTCCCCACTCAGACGTGGCAGGGAAGACCAGCCCTCTGTGTGACGCTCGCTCACAGCCCAAGGGCGAAGCTGTGGAAAGCGGCTGCCTAACTAATTAGGCTGCGTATGCCATCTGTTGATTGGCAATTATCATTTTGCACGCGATTACGGGTGTGTGCACCCCGGCATGCCTCTTGGCCGCAAGCATCTCCGTCGAAGCCGTGACGCCCCCACTGGTGGGATGGCCGTGCAAAGAGCTACTCTTAATCTAGGGCGCAAAGGGCGGGAAGTCAAACCACTTTGGTACCGACCAGGGAGTACCGCGCAGCGCCTGAAGGCGCGTTGATAGGGAGGGACTTACGGCGCTACCTTGAGCGGGGCAGAGACACTGCCCATTCTTCCGCTGAGCGCATCGAGGACTACGAAGCGGACCGTGTAATCGCCGGGGGACAGCTTGAGCGAGTTGCGGTAGGTCATACCGTTGCTGTGAATCTGCTCCAAACCCTTGGCGTCGAGATGGACGTCCAAGGTCTGTCCCACCCGGACCGGCGCATCCGCAGCTTCGGACTTCGCCTCGGCGACAAATTCGACGTGCAAATGGTTGCCATCGCCCTCGTTGATCTCGGCGAAGTTTGCCGGCAGCACCAGTTCGAAGCTGACTCGCTTGCTCTTTTCGTCTCCCGCTGAAACCCCGGTCCAATCGCCTTGGATCGGGATCGCGGTGAAGTCCACCGGCGACTGCAGCGCCGTACCCAGGTTGGCCCTGGCTTCTTCTGGCCGCGCCGACGCACGGGCCAGAAGGAAAGTATTGCGGGCGCGGACCTCGAGCCCGCCGTGCTGCACCCGCACCTGCAACTTGTGCCAACCGGGCTTCTTGCCCTGGCGGTTCAGATAGTAGCCCAGCATGTAGTAGCTGGCGTTGTCGTTCACTGCCTCGCGGAATCCGCGTTGCAGGTCGTTGCTGTCGAAGTAAGCGCGGCCCCCGGTGGCGTCTGCGAAGTTCGTTAACGTAGTCAGAATCTCCTGCTGCTCTTTGTCGTCGCGCATGAGGATGTCAGTGTAAGGATCATCTCCGGTCGGTTCCCAGGGCAGGTGCTTGGTTCCGGGTTCGTCGGCTCCGTGAAACTTGAAGTTAGTCAGTGAGCGGACGTCAACCGGATAAACCGCCACCTGGGCCTGGTTCAAAAGGTTCCAGGTGCGTTGATATGAATCCAGCACAGAGCCCAGGGCGGGGGCAGTGTCGGTTTGCGAGATGGAAAAGGGAAATCCCGCGCTCACCCAAAGCAGGGCCTTGCGCCCTGGAATTCCGGCGACCGAGGCGGCAATCTGCTGCAGCGCCTGGAGGGTTGCGAGGATGGCTGCGTGCCGGTCGAAAGCCTCCATTCTCGCCTTGTCTTCGTTTTCCATATGGGCGAGCATGCGGAGAATACCGGCGAGCCCATCGCCCGGAGGAGGGCCTTGCGAAGCCGTTTGCTTTTCCGCCAGCGACGGACTGAGCCCGGTCAACCGCCGCAAAGCCTCAGCCAGCACGGCCGGGTCTCCGGTGAAGTCGTGCAACACGTGCAGACCGCTGCGCCCGATCACCACCAGTTCGGTGGGCTCGCCGGGATCAAGCGACTCGGCCAAGAACTTGAGAAGTTCGTTGCGCGCGTTGCCCTGCAGCAACATCGGAGTGTTGACCGTATCCAGGGCTACGATGACCAGCCGCTTGGGAGTGTCAGACGCCTGCAAAACGTTGCTGAACTGGCCGGACGGGGTGAACGCACGCTGCACCCGTCCGGCGGTGGTGTTGACTTCCTCGAACACCGAGATGGGCTGCGGCTTGCCGTCTTCCAGAACGACAAAGTCGTTCTTGCTCAAGTTGGCAATGTGCCGTCCGGATTTGTCGGTGACCACTGCAGGCACCAGTACCAGTTCCGAACGCGCGGTGAATTTGTTCGTGCCCGCCTGCGGCGTTTGCGATTGGACGGTGCCGGCAACGCAGAGCAGGGCGAAGACGGCGGTTGCGCTGCGCAAGTGTCTGCCTGCGGAATCAGGCTGCATGCCTGCGATTGTATTCCAAGTGCCGGTTAGGAAACTGGATTGTTGAAGCGCAATGTTGCCGCCGATGGCTAGTGCGTCGTGGTTTTGGGGCGGGGCTCGCGAATGTCCGCCACGACTTCCTTCATACGCTGGAACTGTCCGGTCTCGTATCCGTAGGTCCGCTTGGGCAAGTGGCTGGTTTCCTCGGCGATGGCGCGCTTGCGGTTGACGGGGTTGGGGTGGTCGGACATGAACTGGAGCGGGCGTTGGCCGCCTTGGGCGGAGAGTTTTTCGAAGAGCCGCGCCATTTCCAGCGGGTTGTAACCGGCTTCCGCCATCAGGTGCGTTCCCGTCAGATCGGCCTGGGTTTCGGCGGTGCGAGAGAACTTGAGCAGGACGCTGTTGGCGCCCAGGCCGATGCCCAGTTGCGCGAGTTGTCCGGCCACAGAGCCGCCGGCCATGTGCGATCCAAGAATCGCAGGCAGCCGGATCAGTTCACTCTTCGACGCCTGGTTGGTTCCGTGGCGCAAGATGACGTGCGACATCTCATGCCCCATGACGCCGGCCAATTGCGCTTCACTGTCCACTGCTTTGAGAAGGCCGGTGTTGATGAACATGGGGCCGCCGGGCAGGGCGAAGGCGTTGATCGAGGGATCGGCCACCACCTCAAAGGTGAAGGGGAATTCGCTCTCCTGGGCTTCCCGGGAGTTGGCCAGGCGCTTGCCCACCAGGTTCACGTACTGGTTGAGGAAGGGATCCTTCACCATGGCCATTTGCTTGCGTACCTGGGCGGCTGACTCGCGGCCGAGTTGCACGTCTTGCTGCTTGGAAAACAGGTTAAAGCCGGGCTGGAATTTCTTCGGGCCTTGGGCAGCTGCCAGGGTCACCAACAGGATGAGTGCAAGCAACGCGCGGCTTGGCTTATGCATGAGTTCCTCCTGCCAAGAAAAAGCCTTATGGAGACGAGAATAGCACGTGAAATTTCGGCTGGGGTGCGAGATGGTGGCGCAGGTGCGAAGACAGCCTGGAAGCTATGAACTATCGCAACCAGCTGTTTGGAGAGCCCCGTTTCTCGTCCGGATGGATTGCTTTTGAGTGGGCCGTGATCCAGGCACAATCGTCTTTTGTACGGCCCCCAACCGCCTTCCAAGGCCGCATGGTTTCGACCCATGCGTCTCTCGTAGCATAACCGTGTCGTACTGAGGCAATCAGGGAAAGCCATGCCGCAACGCGTCTTTCAACCATCTGTTCCGTACCTGGAGGCCTGGGGTCACTATTCCTGACATGAGACACGAACTGCCTCGCAGAAGGGCCTTGGTTGACGGCATGGTGGCTTCCGGTCATTGCCACAGCAACAGTTAGCGTTTCACTGGGTCAGCCGCTGCTGCTCTATTCGCGAGAGACACGTCAACCGGTTGCGTCACGAACGTAAGAGCCGTTCCAACCGTTACCTGCCCCAGTTGCCTTCGCCCCAGCCTCGGAACTGCGAGCCGTCCACGGTGCTGCCTTCGCGGTACTCAAACACGCGCTCACGCCCATCCGGCCCGCGGGTATAGATGCGCAGCGTCTTGATCTGCCCCGGGTCCGGATCTATGCCGAAGGTGCTGTTGCCCATGCGGAAGGTGCGGTCCGCCTGCGCCAGTTCCCGCAGCCGGTTGGTCACGTCAACATGGTTCCGCTCCGTGCCGTAATCCGCGCGTAGAATGACGTACTCGCCGGAGTCGCCGTCACCACCCCAGCTCCCGCTCCAGGGATCATTGCCCCAGTTCCCTTCGCCCCAGCCTCGGAACTGCGAGCCATCCACGGTGCTGCCTTCGCGATACTCAAACATGCGGTCGCGCCCCTCCGGCCCGCGGGCATAGATGCGCAGCGTCTTGATCTGCCCTGGGTCCGGGTCAATGCCGAAGGTGCTGTTGCCCATGCGGAAAGTGCGGTCCGCCCGCGCCAGTTCCCGCAGCCGGTTGGTCACGTCGACATGGTTCCGCTCCGTGCCGTATTCAGCGTGTAGAATGGCGAACTCGCCGGAGTCGCCGCCTCCACCCCAGCTGCCACGGCCCCAGCCCGAAAAGCGCGAGCCGTCGACGCTGCTGCCTTCGCGATACTCGAACGTCCGGTTTTTCCCCCGCGGATCACGCGCAAAGATGCGCAGCGACTTCACATGACCGGGCGACGGGTCAATGCCGAAGGTGCTGTTGCCCATGCGGAACGTTGAGTTGCTGCGCGCGATGTCGCGCAGCCGCTGGGTGACGTCCACACGCTGATTGCGGTAGCCGTAATCGGCGCGCAGGATTTCATACTGCTGAGCCACAGCCATGATGGCAGAGAACACCACAAACAACGTCAAGGTCATTGAGAACTTCAAGGTCTTCGAAATACGCATAAACCAGTCTCCTGAGTGAGAGTTCGTTCGGTGGCGGCTGCCTCGTACAAGAGGAGAGACGCACTCACCAGAGTGAGTCCCGACACTAACCCAAGCCTGCCCCAAAAGGCGCCGCCCACTTTATAAATGGGACAGCCGCGCTAAGGAGCGACCTTACTTCGTACCAGATAATAATCTTCCCAACAATACTGTTCCCGCAATGATGGAGCGACTGTTCAAGATTGCTCACTTCCCAAGAAGAGAAACTGTGCAGATCCCGGGGGGGTGGGTGCGAGCTTTTTCAGAAAAAGTTTGACTACCACGGACGGACGGTTGCCGAACAGATCGCAGAGCCCGGCGCGGGCAATGCCTTTGACAATCTATCCATAGATGGTCTATACATGCAGCCTATGGGGAAGAGATCTGAGTTGCTGCCGGGAACGCTCGACATGCTGATCCTGAGGACGCTGGCCCGCGCTCCCTTGCACGGCTATGGCATTGCGCTCTCTATCAAGCGTCTTTCCGAAGATGTTCTGACGGTGGAGGAAGGCTCACTCTACCCCGCGCTGCAGCGGCTCCTGCTTCAAGGTTGGGTCAAGGCGGAATGGAAGAAAACGGAAACCAACCGGCGCGCCCGCTATTACTCGTTGACAGCGGCGGGGCGCAAACAACTTGGCGTTGAACTCTCGCAGTTTGAGCAAATGGTCGCGGCCATTGGCCGCGTGCTGCAGGAAACATAGGAGGGGAGGATGGACGCGATCGTTCGCTTCTTCAAGAAGCTATGGATCCTGGTCACACGGGAGCGCTTCCACAGCGAACTGGAAGAGGAGATGGCCTTCCACCGCGAACAGCACGAGAAAGCGCTGCAGGCCGAAGGCATGACTCCGGAAGAGGCGCAATACGCTGCGAAGCGCCAATTTGGAAACGCTGCACGGCTCAAAGAGGAGAGTCTTGAGACGGTCGGATTCCGATTCGAGAGTGTTTTTCAGGATTTTCGTTATGGTGTTCGCCAGCTGCGAAGCAATCCAGGCTTCGCCTGCACGGCCATCGTGATATTGGGTCTGGGCATGGGCGCCAGCACGGCGATCTTCAGCGCGGTGAGCCCCATTCTGTTCGAGCCTTTGCCGTACCCGCATGCTGGCCGGATCATGATGATCTGGTACGCCACGGAGGACGGCTCCCGCGTCCCCCAAACATTCCACACCTATCGCGAAGTAGCGGAGCGGAATCGTTCGTTCGACGCGATTGCTGTGATGAAACCGTGGCAGCCGACCATCATCGGCGCGGATCAGCCGGAACGAGTCGATGGCCAGCAGGTAAGCGCCAGCTACTTCGGTGCGCTGGGTGTGTCGCCGGTGCTGGGGCGAGACTTCGAGGCTTCGGATGATGTGCACAACGGTCCAAAAGTGGTGATCCTCAGCAACGGGTTGTGGCGGCGGCGCTTCGGCGGCGACAGCGCGATCGTTGGGCGCCAGGTCAGGCTCGACGATAACAGCTATACCGTCATCGGCGTGATGCCGCGCGCGTTTGAAAATGTCCTGGCTTCCTCGGCGGAGGTCTGGTCGCCCTTGCAATACGACACGGGAAATATCACTTCCATCGAGACGAGGGAATGGGGTCATCACCTGCGGATGGTGGGGCGACTGCGGGCGGGTGTCAGCATGGATCAAGCCCGGAGCGATCTCAATGGGATCGCGCACACCCCAGTGCCGGAGTTTCCCCGGCCCGCTTGGGTGTCTCTCAAGCACGGGTTCATCATGGACTCGCTACAGGACGACGTCGCGCGCGGCGTCAAGCCGGCGTTACTATCCGTTCTCGGTGCAGTCATCCTTGTGCTCCTGATCGCCTGCGTAAACGTGACCAACCTGCTGCTGGCGCGCGGCGCGCAGCGGCGCGGCGAATTCGCCATGCGTACCGCGCTTGGCGCGGCGCCATCGCGACTGATCCGGCAGTTGCTCACGGAGAGTTTGCTGCTGGCCATCCTGGGCGGCGCTTTCGGGATGGTGGTGGCCCAGTTTGGTGTACGCGCACTGGTGGCGCTCAGCCCACCCGAGTTACCGCGGGTGAACGCGATCGGCGTCGACGGCACGGTATTTGCTTTTGCACTCGGCATTACCGCGCTCATCGGCCTGGTGGTCGGGCTGATTCCGGCACTGCACGCCTCCCGCGGCGACCTGCACATGGGAGTGCAGCAAAGCTCAGGGCGTACCGCTGGTGGTCACCAATTGACACGCCGCACGCTCGTGGTCGCGGAAGTCGCGCTCGCGCTGGTACTGCTGGTGAGCGCGGGATTGCTGTTTCACAGCTTGCGGCGTCTGTTCGCAGTCCCTCCGGGCTTCGACGCCTCACACCTGCTCACCATGCAGGTGCAGACGTACGGACGCCGATACGACGACGACCGCGTCTGCCACGAGTTCTTCGCCCAGGCCCTCGATGCGGTGCGCCAGGTTCCCGGCGTCACGGCGGCGGCGTTCACCAGCCAGTTGCCGCTGAGCGGGGACTCTGACGTGTATGGCGCGCGATTTGAGGATGACAATTCCGAGGTTGGTTACCCTGTATTTCGATACGCGGTGGCTCCAGGCTACTTCGAGGCGACAGGCATCCCGCTGCGTCGCGGCCGCCTGCTCGACGCTCATGACGTGGCTGGAGCGCCCGGGGCCATCTTGATCAGCGAATCGTTGGCGAAGCGCAGGTTTCCCGATCAGGACCCGATTGGAAAGCGTGTTCACGTCGGCGGCCGAACCGGCGAGCCGATGTACACCATTGTTGGCGTGGCCGGTGACGTGAAGCAGATGTCGCTGGCCCTGAGCGAATCCGATGCGGTGTACACCACAACCACGCAGTGGCATTGGGCGGACGGAACCCTGTCGCTGGTGGTGCGTGCACGCGGGGACACGGCGACACTTGCCCCCGCCATCAAGCAGGCGATCTGGTCGGTGGACAGGGATCAGCCCATCGTACGGGTCGCCACCATGGACGACTTGCTGGCCGCGGCGGCGGCCCAGCGACGTTTTGTGCTGATCCTGTTCGAGGCATTTGGACTGGTGGCGCTGGCGCTCGCGGCGACGGGTATCTATGGCGTGTTATCGGGCAGCGTCACCGAACGAACGCGCGAGATCGGGGTGCGGGCGGCACTGGGCGCGACCCGCGGTGACATCGTCGCGCTGGTGGTTCGCCAAGGGATGACGCTCACCGGGCTCGGTATTGTGATCGGGCTGAGTGGCGCGGTGGCCGCGAGCCGGGCCCTGGTCACGCTGCTGTTCGGCGTGTCACAGCTCGACCCGGTCACATATCTCGGCGTGATCGGACTGCTGGGAGGCGTGTCGGTGATCGCATGCTGGGCGCCGGCGTGGCGCGCGGCGCAGGTCGATCCGGCGATCACGTTGCGGGCGGAATAGCCGGGACGCGGGCCTCGGCTGACGGCCGTCAGCCCTTGGATCTTCGGATGAGCGTCACGGCGGTTGAGCGAGACAAGGCAGGTCAGCGCGAAAGTCTCGGGGCATTTCCAGCAAGCAGCCACCCTCTTCGGCTACAGATGTTTACGCCGCCGTCTCGGGAGGTGTGCGGAAAAGAAAGCTTTTGAATCAGGTGTCCGGCAGCCGCTAGACTGGCCTCCCATACGGCATCGGCGCAAAAGAAAGGAATGACGGACGAAATGTTCAAGGAGTTGACGGCGGTGGTGGGTATGGCCAACGAGACCAACCGCATGGTGGCGGGATACCAGGTGGAGATTGATGAGCAGTTCAAGGCCGGGCGCTAGCAGGGCTATTCTCCAGCCATCATTCTGTTCTGTGGTGACCGCCAACGGGCTGGGTTTCTGTCACGGCCGGCGCGACCTTGGGCTTTTTCGCATCGCAGGCCAAAGACCGGCTACACGCGAACCGGTGAAGAAAGTCTTCCTTAACAACGGTTGCGCGTGAACTCAGCACGCGCCTTGGCAGCCTCGGTGAGTGTCGCCACGATCCAGCGCTTTCTATGGTTTTCAGGACGCAACACACCACTCAGCAAGCATCGGCTGGTGAATGTCAACCTCATCATCTGCCGAGGGACCATAGATGGCAGGTACTTTGCCGCCCATCGGACGAATATACACACTGAGTTGGCCGCGATGATGGATGGCATCAAACAGACCGAGCCAGAACATGTGGCCCAGGCTGGTCTCAAAGAACACCCGACCATCAACCACGAACTGGGTGGACTTCTGATGCCAGCTGGTCTCGTCCACGTTCTTCAACCGCGGGGCCAGTTCACGGTGGGCCTCCTCGTAGGCGGCGATCATCTCAGCAAGATTCATGGCGGGTGGGGGCACCTTCCAGTTGATCTGCCCGGTCTCCAGCAGCTCTATCCAGCACCGCTTTTCTACGACCTGCAACCACACCAGGTCGGCAGCCGAGCGCGAGTTCGGGTGCGGCCGGTATTCCAGCCGGTCGGCGGGAACGGCCTTGAATGTCTTCAGGAACACCGGATACTCGTCTTCCCAGCAGCGAATAAAAAATTCGCGATTGGTCATAAACACCCTCCTATGAAGCCAGTGCTAAAGATTCACACGACGGATCAA
>JBGPJK010000061.1:0-18213 GCA_041485425.1 Terriglobia bacterium
GATCGTCGCATGCATGGTCATCAACTGCAGGTAGTACTCTGGCGTCATCACTCCACCAGGGGCGCCATTCTTCGAAAGCAGCTGCAGCCCGGGGATCGCGACGTTCGTCCACGCCAGGTGGATCCGCATGAACCAGGACAGCACCATGCCGACAAGGACCGCGACCAAGGCCAACGCGTAATACTGCTTGCCGATGACCTTGTGGTCCAAACTGAAAACGTACTTCCGAATGAAGCTGGTCGGGGGGGCGTGGTGTTGCACTGCGTGTGCAGACATATCGTGCATGGGCTCACCTCAAAAGAGATGGTTCCGTCCACCCGAACGTAAGTGTGGACGGGCCGGACTACTGCATTGCCTGTTCCTTCTTCAGCCAATCATTGAAGTCTTCCTGGGACATTACCTCCAGGTATGCCTTCATGTTGTAGTGTCCCAGGCCACAAAGCTGGGTGCAGACAATCTCGTACTTCCCCACCTTGGTTGCGGTGAAATGAAGAGAAACATCCAACCCCGGAACAAAATCCTGTTGCACCCGCAACTCCGGCACAAAAAAGGAATGTCCTACATCCTTTGCGTGCATGAGCAGATGGATTTCCTGGTTCGCCGGAATCGCCATCTCAGCAGTTACGATGTCGTCCTTGGAATCCGCATCATGGTCCACATCCAGACCATAAAAGTTTTCGGTGGCCTCATTGATAAGATCGGGATGGAGCGGACCAAACTTTCCATCCGGCCCGGGATAGCGGAAATAGAAGGCAAACTGGCCGGCTTGGACCTGGATCGGCATGGCGCCAGCCGACGGAGGAGTGAAATATTGGGCGGCCCACACCTTGGTTCCGAAGATCCCCAAAGCCATCACTTCCGCGCCTACCAGAACCAAGGCGGCAATCACCAAACCCCTGGCGCCGCCTGGAAGCGTCTTAATCTTCGCGTCCGGGCGAGGGTTGGAGAACTGCCAGATGAAAATCCCCAAAATGATCTGTGCGGCCAGAAACGAAATACCCGCCTCGAGCATGGTCTCCGACATCTGCTCATCAATCAGCGCCCCATGGGTCGAGATGTCGGCCGGCGGCTCCCAGGTGTGCATCACGATGGGAACTGCCGAAGCGATTGCAATCACGATGATGGTCACCGCAAAGAATTTCGCCATGATGCCTCGTTCCTGGCCGACTTGCGGGCCGACTCCCCGGCAGGCGAACCGCCGCAGCCTTGCACTGCGGCGGCTCGCATGATGATTCCAGTTCCTATTTGGCCTTGAATGTGAAGTCGGCGGTCGCTGGCTTTCCGGCGCCCACCGTCACTTTCTGCGTCTGGGTGCCGTAAGTTTCCTGCCACGCCGTTACGGTATAGTTCCCCGGCGGGACACCTTCAATGGTGTAAGAACCATTGTTATCGGTGACGCCGTTGGGCCCCTTCACCACGGCCATATAGCCGTGCATCCAGGGATGAACATTGCACTTCACCGGGATGGCCACTTCCACCGCACCCCAGGTCACATCGAACGGCGGAGAACCTGGCGGTTGCGACTTGTTCCACTGATTATTGGGACCGGCCGGCTGCGGCATGGGGTGAATGTTGTGCGAAGTGGGATCGCTGTTCACGACTTTGAAGTGCTGGTTCACATCCAGCGCCAGCACATGCGGAATGTATTGACATGCCTTCTGGTTGAATTCCGGGGTCTGCGAAGGCACCTGGCTGGCTGCAGCCGCGCTCAGGCCTTCGGAGAGGTAGACGACAACGTTTTGCAGACCACCGTTAGCTCCCACGACAACGCCCTCGACCGTTATCGGTTTGCTCGCGTGCTGCTGCTGACAGTACGGTTCTTTGGACATGTCGATGGGTTTCTGATGGGGAGGCGTGCCATCCAGCTTGATGGTCCCTGTGATCTTGCCCTCTGCCGTGGCGCTTACATTGCGTGCGCAATAGAGGGCTGCCACCGCCACGAATAGCAGTACCGCCATCATGGCTGCGAATTTGTACCGGTTGGTCATCGCGTCTTTCTCCTTAGGTTCATTTGCTTTCCGGCTGCGGGGCGGGCGCAGCGTTGGGATTGATGGGCTTCAAACCGAGCTCTTTGGCGATCGCCTTTTCCTTGGTGTTCATGGCGCCCATGGGCTGCAGCGTGCGCAGATAGAACACCAACTCCCAGGCCTCCTCCGGCTTGACGTTGTCCGCGAACGACGGCATGGGCGTTCCATCCAGGCCGGTCATGAAGATCTTGAAAAGATCCTGGTCTGTGGTTCCGCACTTGAAGCGGGTTACGTCGTGAAAGTTAAACGGCAGGATCGGCCGGTTCTGGTCGTCGGTCAGCGTGTCGGCGGAAGGACCGTTGGCTCGGCCCTCGACCCCGTGGCACTTCCAACATTCCAACCGTTGGAACAATGCCTGGCCCGCCTTGATTCTGTCTGCCGCGATTTCAGGCGCGGGAGTGATCTCGATCGCTGTTCCCGGCTTCTGGGTTTGGAACTTGGGCGAGAAATGCTTGACATAGGCAACCAGGTCCGCGCGTGCCTGGTCGGTCAGTGGGAACCATGCAGGCATGTTGGAGTTGATCAGGCCGCGACCGACAGTGTTAAAGAGGTCCTGGTCGGTGGGCAGTGTCCCGGTGGGCGTAGAGCGGCATTTGAACTGGCCCAGGGTGAAGTTGCGAGGCTTGGGATCGAGCCACTTGGCATTCTCGCCCTCCCCGTCGCCCTCCACTCCGTGGCAGCCCACGCAGTACCTCCGATAATTCATCTGCGCGGCCGCGGCATGGCCAGTCAGGTTGCCGATGTGGCTCTCCATGCCCAACCGCTGGTCTTCTTCGTACTTGGTCATCTGCGCCCAGGAGGCAGCAGATAGCGCGAGAACCGCAGCCGCGCCTAGTAACAGCGACCACTTCAGTGATTTCGTGCGCATCTGTCTCCCTCCCTAGAAGTCGAAGTCGAATCCGAAGAACAAACTGCTGCCGCTCAGATCGGCGCCGTTAGGCGATGTGCCTCTTTGTCGTATCCAGGAGTACTCGTTGTGCCAGGCGAAACCAGCCCGGCTGGTCATGATCGGGTACCAGCGGTAGCCGAAGGTGTAGGCGTCGATGTTGCCCAAGTCGGACGGAGTACCCGGCACTGCCTGTTGCGACATTCTCACGAACTCGGACCGCTGGAATATGACAAATTGCGGATTCACCGTGAAGTGAGGTTCGATGAACACTCCGTTCCAGGTCGCCGCCCGCGCTCCCGTAGGAAGCTCGCCGTTGGCCGGAGTGCTGGTGGCAAAGAACCGGCTGTCCCACCCATGCTGGTAGTAGAAGGCGACGTCGGCTTTGCTGATGTAGAAGTCTCCGAACACACCTTCGCGATGGAACGACTTATCACCCAGACTGGAACCTGGGATGGGCAAGCCGCCTGCCGTCAGAGAGTACGTCGGAGCCTGTCCGATGAAGGCGTAGGCGCCGACGCGCTGCAGGCCGAGGCCACCCAGGTCAAATGCCTGGCTTGCCGAAAAGTACCCGCTGTAAGTATTGGCATTCGCCAGATCCGGGTTGCCATCACTGGAACTGATCAGGGCGGCAGAGGCCCGTGTGCGGTCATTCGCAGAGTGACCCGACCACTCCACGCCGAGCTGGTTATCCCCGAGCTGGGCCCACATGTTGTTATCGCCGGGCGGAACAAAATGGTAGTTCTGGTAAGAGCCTCCATTGGCGGAAAGGTTGAGAATGCGCTTTTCGGAGATGAAGTTGTCCAGTTCAAATTTCCCGAACCTGAGGTTGAGCCAAGGACTCTTCAACAGGTTGTCCAAGCGCACCCAGACGGACTCGAAATGGAACGATCCGGTCTCGTCCGCAGAAGGGACCAGCAGGAACGAAATGTTCTTTTCCAGGGTGCCGCCGGTGAGGATATCAAGCCCGGAGTTGTCAAATCCGTGTTGCGTGATCTGCGCCTCTCCAGTACTAAACCCCTGCCCGGGATCGACCGCCACGCGGTTGGTGCTTTCCCGATGGAAGTTCGGGGTGATGCGGAGCGTGATCGGCCAGTAGGCGGGATTCTGCCAGATGGGAGCGTCCCGATCGTTCATGAGCTGGTAGCCGTTGTCCTTGAATCGCCAACCAAAGTCGTTGAGCACCGGCCAAGCCACATGGCATGCCGAGCACCGCAAGCCATATTTTCGGGCGAAAGCCGGTATCGCGTGAGCGTTCTGGATACAGCCAAACCAGAAAAATACGAGCAGCAAATAACCCGCGAGACTCCTCCGGGACGATGTCATGCACAACCCTCCTGGCACAGAGTCAAACTGAACTGTCGACGAACCTAGCTTGGAAAAACGCACCCCACAAGTGCGTGCGGACGCACTTATTATCACTTTCACGATTGGCAGTCAAGCAAAAAATGGGTTGAGATCTAGCAGGAGGGACTAAACATGTTGCGGAAATCCAACAACTTTAAAGACTGCGGGCAAGAAGGGTGGCGATGGCTGCCGCGGTTTTTCGGGCGCGATCTCGCCCCTGCCGCAGAACCACCGGGCGCATAAAACCAAACATGAAGCCGATGATTCCAATGAAATGCGCCAGCGCATCGAGTTCTTCTTTTGCCATGGACCGGCACTCTTCAAACTTCCGCAGGCGCTTTGCAATCGCCTTCGCCCGTTGCAGCGGACCGACTTGGGTGATCGGTCGAGCCAAACTTCGGTCCAGGAGTGCCTGCGGAATGATCACTCGGAGAAACTCACGATCTCCCCACATGCGGTCCACTTCCCAATCCACCAGTTGCAGGACTTCATCCCGGACGTTCCTGGCCAACTGCACTTTCTCGCCGAGGTCCACCACCTCCTGGGAAACTCGGCCTTGAATGATCGCCAACAGCAGGCCAGCCTTGCTCTTGAAGTAACGATGAATCAATCCCTCCGCGCAACCAGCTTCGGCCGCGATCTCGCGCGTGGTGGTGGCCTCAAAACCGCGAGCAGCAAAAAGCTTGCTGGCGGCCCCGATCAGCGCCTGTTCTCGAGCGCTCCGATTGCGCGTCACGTTACGTCCGTTCACTGCGACCACCTCTGAGCAACTTCGCTGGACCGATGCTCGAAACGACGCAGTATAAGACCAGGTGGCGTGCGGCGTGACATCCGCGAAGAAGATTTTACGAATTCTTGACAAATGCGCTGCACACGGGACGCCAGGCACTCAGCAGGTTGAACACCTCAGGACCACCGGCCTTCTGGACTTTGCGTGGAAAGCTACGTCAAGCGCATCCAGCCGAAGATCCTTGCCTACGGCGAACGAAAGCCGCAGTTGCCCTTCCAGATCAAGCGACTGAGTCCGGAACTCGGAGGCGGCCGGACCTTCGGCTATTACGGTGTAGCGCATCTCACGAGAATTCTTGCGGGTGGACGACATCGACGGGTGGACGACATGGAAGGGACGGCATCCTGAATTGCTGTTCAGCAAGAACCCGTACGTGCGACTACACGCGGCGTTCCTTGCACTAGAAATAGACCCGTCCGCACTGAGCGGGTTACCATCGTACTCTTCTTGCCGCGGCACACAGCCGGTTCGTATCCAACTACTTTTTCTGGTTTTTCTCGCCGCAGTTGCTGGCGACCGGCTGACCAGCAAAGCGCGCCTGAATCCAGCTGATCTGGTCTCTCACGGAGTTCCCCAGCAGCCCAGCAGGGCCGACATCCTCGTACTTGTAGAACTGGACCCGGTCCCCCTCTCTGCACAGGCGACCAACCGCCTGAGCGGTCATGGCGATCGGCACTGCAGAATCGGCCTCGCCACTGATCACCAGGAGCGGACCTTGGGCAGGTTTCTGGCCGAGGGCGTTCCGGCTGAAGAACTGCTTGACGAAGCTGTTGTTCTCCCAATTCGGCTTCAGCATTTCACCGGCTGAAACTTCCGGGCCCGTATTTGTAACACTGCAAGCCTTCTCGATCCTCTGATAAGCGGCAACCCCCTTCTCCGTCAGCATGTCGCCCACTTCAAACTGCGGATAGACGGTTCTGATCGCATAAGCCAACAAAGCAAGCAGGCTACCTGAAGGCCCCTCAGCCAAATGTTCGTAGACATCTTTCACATCAGCGACGCCTGAGACTGCAATACTGCCGAGGTAGTTGGCATCGCGAATCTCGCCCTCCAGTTCGGCCACACCCACAGCGGCTAGGCCCCCCAGAGATTCCCCCATGGCCACCCACCTGGCACCGAGTTGGGGTACGGCGGCACGCGCTGCGGGAATCGAATAGATCACGTCCATGGCATTGGACCGCATATCCATGAGCGCATTGCGGAAATCGGTCCCCAATCCAGCGTAGTCGGTTGCCACCACGGCGTACCCAAGGTTGACATACATGGAGAGAAACGGTCCGTAGTACACGCTCCTCATCAGCGACGGAGCGCACTGACGAGCGGCGCCGCTGAAGCCGTGCGCCCAGGCAATTACCGGCCAACCACCAGCAGGCGGCCTTGCACCGGGAATGAGGACCACGCCCGATGCGGCCACGTCTTCTCCCATCGCGGACCGCGAGTAATAAAGAATGCGGACTGCCGACACTTCAGGCGGCAACGCGTAGTCATCGAACCGTTCGGAGCGAATCAACTCGCCCGGCTTGCCTGCTGGCAACGGCTTGCGCGTGTCATAGAAGTCAGTTAGCGGGAGCGCGCGCCGTAATTCGGAGGCCGTCGCTCGAGCTACGGTTGGGTTCTGAGAGAAAGCCTCATGGCTGGCGAGCGGCATGGCTGGCGTCAGACAAATCACCAGAGCGGCCACCAACACGGCCCCGCCGGCGCCGTGGGGGCGACTGCAACGCGATCGATGGAGAATTGCTGGACTTGGCGGCGCACGAAATACCGACGCGGCTTTCATCAGATTCGGCCCGGCGCCAAGTTCGTCCACTGAGGTCTCCATCGCTGCGCAGTTTCCCAGACCGGGAATTTCAACGTCGACCGTCACCGCCCCAAGACTCTCCAACTTTCGAATTGAGTTCATCGACAACTCGGAATGGCTATATCCAGTTTTTGCAAGTCCTGCTGTACTCGACCTCTTTCTGACCGCAGCTGAGTAAGCACTTGATTGAAGTTGGGATTGGTGATCTCTCTTCTGCGTGCTCGCGAAATCCCGGTGAACATTGGCTCCTTGCGTTTCATCGCAAATCCAGCGTTCTGTACCACTTCTGCCACGTCATGGAACCTCCTGGCCGCGTGACATCTGGACCTCAGCCGGGCGGGTAGCGTAGGCATAGAAGATTTATGCCGTAGAGCTTCTTGGGGCCGTACACCGCAGCACGTCATTTTACCTCCGCGCCATCGGATTCGAGATGACCGTCGCTGGAAATGCAGAGCGAACTTCGGGAGAGTGGCTCTGACGGGGCCGAGGGAACAGAACGATAACGCCGGGACTCTAATGCAGCAACTGCCGGAGAGTGGTCATGGTTTCAGCTCTCTTGCTGACGGGATTCTTATCTTTTCTTGACGTTACGTAGAGGAGTGGGGCATCCTCGGGAGCGCGTAGCAGTGTGAGTACCCAATAAACAAAGGAGATCTGGCGGAGAGAGTGGGATTCGAACCCACGTTACCCTTTCGAGTAAACACGCTTTCCAAGCGTGCGCCTTCAGCCACTCGGCCATCTCTCCCGCGACGGGTTGGTTGCCGGAAGCAACTTCCGGAAAGCGATTGCAGGTCTCTTCTATCGATGGCGGCGACCGCCTTCGATCACTTCCTGCTTAATTCTATGGTCTGCGGCGCACCAACCGCAAGGCAGGCGGCTGGCGCCGAGTAACGGGTAGCCAGGGCTGCCGGAGCGCTGACTCCGGACTGCCTGACCACCAGTTACCAACGACTAGCTACTCTTTTCTTCATGCAACTGCTGCGCCAGATAATTCTCGATTCCCATCTCTCCGATCGCGTGCAGTTGCCCTTCCAGCCAGTCGATGTGCTCTTCCTCGTCGGTCAGGATTTCTTCCAGCAGGTCGCGCGATCCGTTGTCCCCAGCGTTCACACAGGTCTCGATGCCGGCATTCAGGCGCTTCACGGCATCGTATTCCACCTGCAGGTCGTTCTGCAGTTGCGCCTTCACATCTTGCCCGATGTTGATCTTGAAGTAGTCGGTTATGTTGGGAGAGCCATCGAGAAACAGGATGTGCTCCATCAGCTTCTCAGCATGCTGCATTTCCTCGATCGACTCCGCGCGCGTGTGCTTGGCCAGCTTTTCGTAACCCCAGTTCTCGCACATTTCGGCGTGCAGAAAATATTGGTTGATGGCGGTCAGTTCCGCTTTCAGCGCCTGGTTGAGCACCGCTATGACTTTTGCATCACCTTTCACGGTTCGCCTCTCAGAATAGCAGTCAGCACTCAGCAGTCAACCCCGGGAGCCTTCGAGCGATCTTCGCGCCGGAGGGGCTCAAGACTGAGTGCTGACTGCTGGGATACCACGCAAGAATATAGCATCCGAGCGTAGGTTTGGGGCAGTGTGAGACCAGATTAGTTGGATGGTTCGGAAACTTTTGCAGGAGCTTCGGCAGGCGTGGAAGAGGTCGCGGAACCAGCCGGAGCGTGGCCGTTTCCCGATGGAGGTTGTGGAGCTTCCGGCGGCTTGGCTGCGCCATCCAGCACCCGGTTGTGCAAGCAGAAGAGCGCCAGTTCCAGCCGGTCGGCGACGCCCAGTTTGTCATACACTTTGCGCAGATAATTTTTTACTACCTGTTCGGTGGTGCCCACGCGCACCGCGATTTCCTTGTTCTTCATCCCCTGCGTCACGCAGGAAACGATCAGCGTTTCTTTGGGCGTTAACTGCACCTTGGGACGCGCACCCGTCGGACGCCCGCCCTGGGTGCGGTAAGCAGTGAGGACCCACTGAATTCCGCGGCCGTCGAGCCAGGGCTCACCTTGTGATACCTTGTGCAAACACTCCACCAGCATCTCCGGCTCCACTTCGCGCGACACGATGCCGTGCGCGCCACGCCGGAACAGGTCCAGGGTAAGTTCTTCGTTGGGCTCCTGGGTCACAACCACCAGCTTCAGGGTCGGCGATTGCCGCAGCAGATCGGAAACTGCGTCCGCAGGATTCGCGGTCAGGGCGGCTTCGAAAATCAGGATGTCGGCGGAGAATTTCTTGGCGGCTGAAAGCGTCTGGGACAGCGTTTCCGCTTGCCCCACCACCCGGATGTCGTCTTCCACAGCAAAAATCTTGCGTAATCCGGCGCGGAAAATCGCCTGCGTGTCGGCCACGATCACGCGGATGAACTGGCCGTTGCCATCACCCTCGTGCGGCTGCTCGACGTTCTCGTCCACGCTAACCGGAATACTAGCCATCAGTTCCCTCGCCGCACTCAGCGGCGCTCAAAATGGTACTCATCGATGACCACGCCTACCCCGCGGCGGCCACCTTCTTCGTAATTGCGCACCACCCGGCCCCGGCAGTCCAGCTGCACATCGGCCTCTGCACCCACTACATCGGCAGGCAGCGAGATGGTGAAATCCACCAGCGAACCCACCGGCATCTCCGAATCCACCTGGAACAGCACCCCGTTGGCGGAAATATTCTGCGTTTCCGCATGGCTTTCCCCGGATGTCGACTTCACCGCAACCGGCAGGTGAATGGGAAAGCGCACCGCACTCTGCATGTCGGGATAGCGTCCGCGGCGGCTCTTCCCCTCTCCCGTGTTTCCGGCGGCCTTTTGGTTGGGCACCGCCGAAGCCGCGTCTTTCCGAGGCTCAGGAGACATGCCGGGATTCCCGTTTTCCGGAGATCGACCGTTGTTCGACATTACGCCGCAGCTTACACCCCGGAATCAGCAGTGAAAAGTTACCGAAGTCATGGAACTAGTTGTGTGTAAGCGCTTGGAATTCATGCAATTACGGGTAATTCCGAGAGTGTGCGTGCCGTCACAGACAGACCAGCAATTGGCAATTAGCAGTTAGCAAATGCTCCGGTGAGAGGGAATTGCCACAATGAAGGATTTTCGGCGGTTGCAGGTCTGGGAAAAAGCGCATCGGCTCACTCTGGCAGTTTACAAACTGACGGCCGCCTTTCCGCGCGAGGAGCTATACGGACTAACCAGCCAGATGCGACGATGCAGTGCATCGGTCGCCTGTAACATTGCCGAGGGATGCGGCCGACAGGGCAATGCCGAGTTCCACCGCTTTCTGCAGATTGCGATGGGTTCCTCCAGCGAATTGGATTACCAATTGCTGCTGGCCCGCGATCTTCGCTACCTCTCAGACCTGGAGCACCAGCAAGTTTTTTGCGCATTGCAAGAAGTGCGGCGCATGCTGACCTCATTGCTACAGAAAGTTAGTGTGGAGCGAGCAGTTAGCTAATTGCCAATTGCTAACTGCTGCCTTCAGAATTTCGTCACCTCCGTAAAATTAAACTCCCTTACCTTCATCGCCGGCACCACCATGTCAAACGATTCCTCCCCGCTCGCCCGCACGGGAATCCCCATCGCTTCCACATTAGAAAGCATGTGAATCAAACTCTCATTGAAGCGAAAGTTCCGCACACCACCCTGAATCTTCCCATGCTCAACATAAAAAGTTCCATCCCGGGTCATGCCGGTGAGAATCTTTTCGTAGGGATCGACTTCGCGGATGTACCACAGGCGGGTGACCAGCACCCCGCGCTCGGTGGAGGCGATCATCTGGTCGATGGTCCTGGGCTCGCGGGGGGCCCCGAAGACAATATTCATGGGCGCTTCGCCCATTTCGTTGGGCAGGGGAAATCCGTGGCCGGTGGACTCGATCGGTCCGACCTTGTCCTTGTATTCCGAATGCTTCATCCTCTCGGCGGTTCCGCGGGCATAGACCAACCGCTTGATCACGCCCTTGTCCACCAACTGCACGCGCTGACGGTGGACTCCTTCGCCATCGAAAGGCGCACCAGACTGCAGGGGATGGGCGACGTCGTCCCAGATGTCGATATTGTCGCCGAACAGCTTTGTGCCCACGCGATTATTCAGGAACGATCTCTGGTCGAGAATGGCTAGCCCGCCGAAGTCGTAGAACATGAATCCCACGATATCGAGCACCGCCGCCGGCTCCAGGATGACGGTGTACTTCCCTGCCGGAATCTCGCGCGGAGCAGCGGAATGGAATGCCTTGCGGGCTGCAAGTTCTGCCAAGGCAACCGGGTCGAGATTCGCGACATTCGGTGAGTTGGCTTTTTGCCATCCCGAAGAATCGGCGGCCAGCATGGTGATGGAAACTTCGGATGACGTCTGCGTGTGCCAGTCGGCCAAACCGCGCGAGTTGAAAATTCCTTCGACGGACCCGGAAGTGGAGAAAATACCTGCCGTGGTGAGATCACGCTTCTTTGCGATCGAGACGATTTTCCCGACCACCTCCGCGCGCTGCTCGGGAGTAATGGCCGCGGTCTGCTCAAAGTAACGGGATGGAACCGCCGGTGCGGAGCGGGCGCCCTCGCCCGCTTGAGGCATGGGCAGCAGATCGGGGTCAGGTTGCTGCACCTTCGCCAGGTTCTCCGAGGCCTGCACCACCCGCTTCAGGCTTTGCTCGTCAAGCTTGTTGGTCGTGGCCCGAGCCGTGCGTCCGCCAAACACGGTGCGCACCGAGACCACGTAATTCTCTTCCGCAACATTCTGATGGATGGTGCTGTTGGCAAAGCGGGTGAGGGCGGAGTTGGTGCCGTAGAACAATGCCTCGACTTCATCGGCAGTCGAGTGCTTCCTGATCCGTTGAAAGATGTCTGCGGCTTGGTTCTTGTCTAGCATTCAGCATTCAGCTTCTAGAAGTTTGTCATCCTGAGCGTAGCGAAGGACCTGCTTTGTTTTCCTCTGTGTCTCCGTGTCTCTGTGGTGACTAGTTGCCCTTGTAGGCAGAACCAACCTTGATGTTGCGGAACCGCGCCGGCGCCGCCCCGTGCCCCGTCCCCATCACCTGCTGGGGTTGTCCTTTGCCGCAATGAGGCACTCCCCACAGCACCCACTCCTCCCGCGAGCAGATCGCATCCATGGAATTCCAAAACTCGGTCGTGATCCCTGAATATGACGGGTTCTTCAGCATGCGGGTGCGCTTGCCGCCCTTGATCTCCCATCCCATCTCGCAGCCGAACTGGAAGTTGTAACGCTTGTCGTCAATCGACCAGGAGCGGTTGGTCTCCATGTAAATGCCGCGGTCGGTGTCGGCAATCAACTGCTCCCGTGTCAGAGGCTTGCCTCCGGGAAGAATACTGACGTTGGTCATGCGGATGATCGGCAGACGATTCCAGCCTTCGGCCCGCAGGGTTCCGCCGGAGCGATTCGCTTTGATCGTATGCGCCGTTTCCCGCGAACTCAGGTATCCCGTGAACAAGCCGTTGGTGATGATTGGCGTGCATTGCGCGGGCACACCTTCTTCATCGAAGGCGAACGTGCCCAGCCCGGGGCCGTGCTCCTGGCGGGCATCGGCCACGATGTTGACCAGGTCGCTGCCATAGCGCAGCGTGCCCAGCTTGTCCAAAGTGAGGAATGACGTGCCGGCGAAGTTGGCTTCCATGCCCAGCACGCGGTCGAGTTCGATGGGATGACCGACCGACTCGTGGATCTGCAAGCCAAGCTGTGAGCCATCCAGGATGACATCGAAGACTCCTTCTGGCCCCTGGTCGGCCTTGAGCAGCGCCACCGCTTCTTCGCCGACGCGGCGCGCGTTTTCGACCAGCTTGAGTTCGTGAATCAGTTCATAGCCCTTGTTCTGCCACTGTCCGCCGTAGGAGTTGGGATACGACCGCTTCTGGATCTCGCTGCCGGCAAAGGCATGCGCCGCGTAACCGGCGCCCGTCGTGTATTTCGTCTGATGAATGTTCGCGCCTTCCGACGACACAAACCACTGCTCCTCGCGGCGGAAGTTCATGTTGGTCTCAGCCAGCGTGACGCCCCTCACCGAGCGCAACTCGGAATCGATCTTCAGCAGCAGATCAATATTCTGCTCAACGGAAGTCGTAAACGGGTTGATCTGGAAGGGTGTAGTCCAGTCTGCGGTGACGGGTTTTTCGGCCGCCAGTTGGATGTCGTGCTGCTTGACGCGGGCCGAGGCCCTAGCGATCTCCACCGCGCGTGCAGCCGTGGCTTCGACCGCTGGGCGGCTGAGGTCATCAGAGGCCGTGAATCCCCATGCCCCATTGGCGATGACGCGAATGCCGATGCCGAGCGACTCGGAGTCCGAGGCGCTGCTGGCTTTGCCATTCTTGGTGGCGAGGGCCCGGCTGCGGTCGTCGGCGATGCGGGCGTCGGCGTAGGAGGCGCCGCGAAGAGTGGCGACGTTCAGAGCCCAGGCAGCGATCTGTCTCATGGCTGAACTTCAAAATCTACCACATCTGTTCGGCGGCCGCGGACCCTACTTCCTTGCGCTTTTCCTGGCGGCGCGTACTTCGTGAATCAGCCGGTCCACCTCTTCCTCGCGGATCCCTTGCCGTTCAGCTCTTGCTCTTCCGTAGGCATTCACTTCGTCCCACCAGGAGCGGCGTTCGTAGTGGCGGAGAGCTTCGCGGATCAGTTCGCTCATGGTGCGGCTCTCTTTTTTCGCCAGCGACTGCGCCCGTTTGAGCATGTCCGGGGGCAGGGTCACCGAGAGTGTTTTCGTGCTCCTCATCTTCCCTATTATATAGCATGATTTAGCAATATAAAGCACTGCCCAACGATTCGCCCCTGCGCCGGGCTCTTCTCCGTGCCTCCGTGTCTCCGTGGTGAAGACCAGTCGGTTCTTCGCTCCGCTCAGGATGACAAGTTCGAGAGGCTGACGGCTCGCCCACTCCTCACTCTCCCCTGTGACCTACCGCACTGACCCTCCGCCCGTCCCCAGACTCCAATAGACAGTTGGGCATCGTGCGACCACGCAGACCTCCGTCTGCACAAGGAGAGAATTCATGAGCACTCTGGTACTGGACAAAAAGGCCGATCTGGCCGGGCCGGGTATTGGCGATTATGTGGAACTCGAAAAAATACTTCCCAAGGATTACCGCTCCCTGCTGACCCCGAAAGAAACCCAGCAGGTTATCTTCCACGTGAAGCGCTACATCGAAGACAACCTCTGCAAAGAGCTCAACCTGTTCATGGTTGAGGTGCCTCTGATTGTCGACGTGGAGAGCGGCGTGAACGACATGCTGGACCGCGACGGTTCGCGCACCCCGATCCAGTTCCACATCTCCAACGACCGCGACAAGCACCCCATCGACGCCCAGGTGGTGCAGGCCGCGACCAAGTGGAAAAGAGTCGCGCTGAAGCAGTTTGATTGCCGGCTGGGCGAAGGCATCTGCACCGACATGCGCGCCGTGCGCAAGGATTATTTCCTCGATCACGACCACTCCGCCTACGTGGACCAGTGGGACTGGGAGCGGGTGATCACCGCCGACCAGCGCAATCTCGATTTCCTGAAGGCGATCATCAGCAAGATCTGGAAGGTCATCGTGGGCGCCGAGCGGTACGCACAGTCGCTGTTCCCGCAGTTGAAGGACTTCCGCTATCCCGACCTGCCGGAGAAGCTGGAGTTCTTCCACGCCGAGGAAATCCTCGACATGTATCCCGATCTGCCACGCAAGCAGCGGGAGACCGAGATTCTGCAGAAGCATCCGGCAATCTTCATCATCGGGATCGGCTGGCCGCTGAAAGATGGCTACCCGCACGAGATGCGCGCCGCCGACTACGACGACTGGGTGATCGACACCCACGACCAGACCGGCAAAGACACGCATGGGCTCAACGGCGACATCCTGGTTTGGAACCATGTGACCCGGCGGCGCCACGAGTTGACCTCGATGGGCATCCGGGTGACAGCGGAGACATTGAAGAAGCAGCTGGAACTCTCGCACCAGCTCGACTTCATGAAGCTGCCCTATCACCAGGCCATCCTGAACAACCAGATTCCGCTGTCGATCGGTGGCGGCATCGGGCAATCACGGACGCTCATGCTCTTGCTGAGGAAGGCTCACCTCGGCGAAGTCAGCGTCACCGTGTGGCCGAAAGTCCTGAAAGAGATGTGCGCGCGGAAGAGCATCTTCGTGCTGGAGTAGACAGGAGTCAGTCGTCAGTGAGGGGCGGTGAAGGCCGCCCCTTGCACTGCCCGTTTCGTACAGCCCCGTTGTTCCGTTCCCACCCTTGGCGGAAAGCAACGACCGCGTGTAGATCCCATCAATAATCCCGCGGGGAGTCGGCGCTCGGTTGCGGGCCAGTCGTGTGTCGCACCCATGCTCCAGCCCCGCAGGGGCAACACAAATTAGCCCACCGCTTCAGCGGTGGGTGGGAGGAACGGCACATGCCACATACCTACTCGAGCAATCGTATCCATATCGTTTTCAGCACCAAAGAGCGGGAAAAACGAATCAGCAGCGAGCTGCAACCAAAACTCTGGGCCTACATGGCTGGCATCGCTCGCAAGATTGGTATGCAGAGTGCAGTCGTCGGAGGCATCGACAATCACGTACATGTACTTGCGCTATTGCCCGCGACTTTAACTCTTGCGCGAGCAGCTCAGTTGTTGAAGGGAAATTCCTCCAAGTGGATCAACGACCACGGTTACGCGGGAGAGAAGTTCGCCTGGCAAGAGGGTTATGGCGCTTTCAGCGTGAGCGCGTCACAAACCCCGAATGTGGTCCGGTACATCCAGAATCAGGTGGAGCACCACGCCCAACACAGCTTTGAACAGGAGTTCATCTCTTTATTGACGCGATACGGAATCGCGTATGACTCGGACCATGTGCTCGGATAGGAGTGTCGTCCCTTCGGGACTCTCTTTGATTGGCAAGCCACCCAACGAATCATCTCAGGGGTGGGGCGAGTCGGCCTTTCTCTCGCCGGTATTGCCTGCCGTTTCGGCAGTGAACCGCATGCTATGGAAGTCGACCGTGTACCGACGGAAAAGTCTGAGGACGTTCTGTCCAATGGTGCCGTAGAAGTTGGAGACGCCAGACGGGAAAGAGGAGGTAACCACTGCAACGTCGGGCACGGTAACCGAAGCCCCTCCGAGGGAAAGCGTGACCTGGGAAAGATGGTATACGAGCTGGGTCTGTGATCCGCCACCTCCGGCCACGGTTTGGGGATCCAGCGGTCTGCCGGCAAATTCCGACTGAAACAGGTAGTAGTACTTCGGGTTCAAAATGCTCTGGCTGGCGCCGGTGTCGAAGGCGAACAAAAGTTCCTTCCCGTTGTGCTTCACCACCACCAGCGGGAATTCCTCCATGAGTAGGTTGGACCGAACCGGCTTTGCCTTGGACGATTTCTCCACCGAGAAGCGACCGTCCGCATGAAAGGTAATTCGGCCGAGCGCCGAAAGGACCGGCCTGCCGAGCAGCATATGAAGCTGCCATTGCAGCGGGGCGAAGTACAGGGCTTCATCGGGAACCACCATCACGACCACGTTGCACACCGTCGCCCTGCCGAGGCGCAATTCGGGAATTACGGCAGTGCGCAGCGACATTCTCACGCCGCTGATTCCGTGCGCACTTGCAGTTCCAGAGGAGGCCCTGAGGCCAAAGCGCCGGGCTACAGTCTCGGTGACATAGGAGAAATTCGCGGACGTATCGAGCACCCAGAAGTCAGAGTTTTTTCCCACCTGGACCGGCAACTCAATCAGGCCGAGCTTGTTGGTTCTGCTTCGGATCGTAGACGGAGCCCGCACTTGAACGGTCTGCGGCGGCGCGTTGCCCAGCAGTTGTAAGACCGCCTCTGTGCTTTGGACTTCGTCCCGCTCCGCGGGGCTCATGGAAGTACCGAAATGTAGCAAGAGGTCCGCGTAGGTCTTCTGCGCATCGGCATAGCGAAAGGATTTCAGGTAGTCGTCCCCCAGCGTGTGGAGGGCGATGGTCGCACGGTCGGTTCGCCCCGACTTACTCAGTTGGGGTATGAGAGCCTGAAGCTGGCGGATCGACTGATCGATGTGATTGGTCCGGTTGGCAAGGACGGCCCGAAAAAAAGCACGATCCTGCCGAGAGAGATTCTGGCTGGTTTGCAGCGCAGACTCCAGTTCTAAGTACTCTCTCTGCCGGAGCAAGCGATCGAGTTCAGATGCCGCTTGGGATGCGGCACCGGCACCCGCAGTCGAGGCCATCAGCGGCAGCAGGTTGATGGCGAACAACATGACGGCGGCACCTCGAAACCATGAAACCCGCGGGCAAGCGTGCCCGCGCCACACATAGGCTGCCTTCCACAAGCTACGTCCCCTCCGACCACCCCGCCAGATACTCTTCCTGCTCCGGCGTGAGGCGGTCGATTTTGATACCCATGGATTCGAGCTTCAACTTCGCCACCCGCTTGTCGAGTTCCTCGGGGACTTTGTAGACCTTCTTCTCGAGGGTCTTGGCGTTCTTCACCACGTACTCGACCGAGAGCGCCTGGTCGGCGAAGCTCATGTCCATCACCGACGGCGGATGCCCTTCGGCCGCAGTCAGGTTGATCAGCCGTCCTTCGCCCAGCAGGTTGATCTTGCGGCCGTCCTTCAGCGAGTACTCTTCCACGAAGTTGCGCGTGGTGCGCTTGGACGACGACAGCTTCTCCAGCGCCGGAATATCGATCTCCACGTTGAAGTGGCCGGAGTTCGAGATGATGGCGCCATCTTTCATCACGTCGAAGTGATCCTTGGTGAGCACGTTCTTGTTGCCGGTGACGGTGCAAAACACGTCGCCCATCTTGGCGGCTTCGTTCATCGACATGACGCGGAAGCCATCCATCACCGCTTCCAACGCCTTGGTCGGATCGATCTCGGTGATGATCACCTCGGCCCCGGCGCCCCGCGCGCGGCTCGCCAGCCCGCGTCCGCACCAGCCGTAGCCGGCGATCACGAATTTCGATCCCGCCAGCAGGAAGTTGGTGGCGCGGATAATGCCGTCAATGGTGGACTGTCCAGTGCCGTAGCGATTGTCGAACAGGTGCTTGGTGTCGGCGTCGTTCACCGCCACGATGGGGTAGCGGAGCACGCCTTCTTTCGCCATGGCGCGCAGGCGGATCACACCGGTAGTGGTCTCTTCTGTGCCGCCGATCACTCCAGCCAGCGCGTCCTGCCGCTTGGTGTGCAGCACGGAAACCAGGTCGGCGCCATCGTCCATGGTGATGTGCGGCTTGTGGTCAATCGCCGCCAGGATGTGGCTGTAGTAGGTGTCGTTGTCCTCGCCCTTGATGGCGAACACGGGAATGCCTTGGTCACGCACCAGGCTGGCGGCGACGTCGTCCTGCGTGGACAGCGGATTGGAGGCGCACAGCGCGACGTCGGCGCCGCCATCACGCAGGCAGACCGCCAGGTTCGCCGTCTCGGCGGTCACGTGCAGGCAGGCC
>JBGPJK010000062.1:0-17880 GCA_041485425.1 Terriglobia bacterium
CCACTCAGGCTGTTCCTGGCTGGAGAAGCTTCAATTCTTATGGATGCGACGGGCTAAGCGGTTCATCTCCCTGTATCAGGACCCAGGTGATCAGGCCTCCCACGGCCGCAGCCCCGATCGCGATGGCGTAAGGGGAATTCAAAATACCGCCGGCAGCCGCTGGCGCTGCACCCGCTCCCTTCTGCCTGTCCTTCTTGTGAGCTCGCGATTCATCGCGCGTCGTCTGCTCCCTCTGCGGCAGGGTGCTACTGCTCCCCGACCCGTCACTGATGCTCACGTCCCCCTTACGCGCCACAATCTGAACCGTCCCATTTACGTCGGTAACCTCGAATTCCGTCCACGCGCTCGATGCCGGAGCCACAGTGACGTCGCCCGCTCGAGTCACCATGCCCTTCGCGGTAGCTACACTGACGCTTCCATGCTCCACTGAAACCGCGTCTCCTTCGAACTTCACCAGCGAGTCCGCCAGGATCATCACGCTCGAGCCCGTAGCATTGATATTAGCTACCGAGTCCGGCTTGGTCTGGACCAGATCGCCGGGAAAGATCGCCGATGAACGCGGCACCGTACTCCCGTTGATCCACACCGTGCCCTTCGCATACAGCATGGCCGCCCCCGTATCGGCTGCCACCAGCGATAACGGGAACACAGCGATCATCATCCAGCAAAGCGCATTGTGGAACATAGACACACGCATTCCGCGGCTCCGATGTTTGAAGGTGATTTGCGACATCGTAGCCTGTACCTCACGGCTCGTCAATTGTCTTTCTGGTCACCAGCGGGCCCGTGGAGTCAGCCGCGTCCGCTGAGAACTGTTTCTTGGACCAAACCGGGGTTGGCCGTGAGGCAAGAGCCAGGAAGACGACTCGCAGCTTGCGCATCTTGTCTTTAACCCCTCCGGCCTCGCCACCTACCGCCTCCGGTGACTGAAGTAATCGAGATTACGCCTCTATAAGCGCGAAGCGGCGTACGAGTGTAGCCCGGGCGCAGGGCTCGGTCCCGGGCGGGGCATGAGAGCCGCTACGACTGGGACTTTTCCCGCGCGAAACGCGCCGGGCAGCATGCTAGAATTTCGCGTACTACACTTTTCATCATGACGACACCCTCAGTGCCCGCCACCCTTTTCTCCGAACTGAAAGCCAGGATCGAAGCCCGCCAGGCACCAGTGGCCATTATCGGCCTCGGCTACGTGGGCCTGCCGTTGGCGCTGCTCTACAGCGAGCAGAAGTTCCCGGTCACCGGCTTCGACATCGATCCGCGCAAGGTGGCAACGCTGGCGGAAGGTGGCTCCTATATCTATCGCATCCTCGCCACCGAGATTCAGCAGGCGCGGACCCGCGGATTTGAAGCCACTGCCGATTATTCGCGCCTGACCCGGATGGATGCCATTATTATCTGCGTCCCTACGCCGCTGGACAAATACCACGAACCCGATCTCAGTTTTATCACCAACACCGCGCAGGCCATTGCCCCGCACCTCCACGCCGGTCAATTGGTCGTACTCGAGAGCACAACTTATCCTGGCACCACCGAAGAGATCCTCATCCCCATCCTCGAAAAAGGCAATCCGCATGGCCTGAAAGCAGCCCATGGCGGCGCCCCGAGTGGGCAGGAATTTTACGTCGCGTTCTCTCCCGAGCGAGAAGATCCTGGCAACCAGACCGTAGCCCGTCGCGACATCCCCAAAGTGGTGGGAGGTCTCGATCCCCAGGCGTCCGAGTTGGCCGCAGCGTTATACGGCGCTATCTTCAACCGCATCGTGCGCGTCTCCTCTCCGGCGGTTGCGGAGATGACCAAGCTGCTCGAGAACATCTACCGCTGCGTAAACATTGCTCTGGTCAATGAACTCAAACTACTGTCCCTGCGCATGGGATTGGACATCTGGGAAGTGATTGAGGCCGCCTCCACCAAGCCTTTCGGGTTTCAACCCTTCTATCCCGGACCGGGCCTGGGCGGACACTGCATTCCCGTTGATCCCTTTTATCTTTCCTGGAAAGCCAAGGAGTGGGACTTCCGCACCCGTTTCATCGAACTGGCCGGCGAGATCAATAGCGCCATGCCTTATCACGTGCTCACTTCCGTGGCCGGCGCACTGAACCAGCACAAGAAGGCTCTGAACGGTTCCCGCGTGCTGCTGTTGGGTGTGGCGTACAAGAAGGACATTGATGACCTGCGTGAGTCCCCGGCCCTCACCATCATTGAACTGCTCCAGAAAGAGGGAGCTCAAGTCAGCTATAACGATCCTTATTTCCCACGCATCGGCAAGGGCCGCAAATACGATCTGCAAATGACCTGTGCTCCCCTGGAAAATCTCTGGCAGTACGACTGCGTCCTGATTGTCACCGACCATTCCGATTACGACTACGCTCGCATCGTGCAAGAGTCCCAACTAGTAGTCGACACCCGGAACGCCACCCGCGGCATCAAAAACCCGAAGATCGTGCGCTGCTAGAGGAATTGTGTAATTGTGTAATCGGGTAATTTTTCCCGCAGATGTTCTGCTGCAACCAGGCTTTGCGGCGTTCAAATTACCCGATTGCCAAATTACACAATTCCTCAATCCCCCACCCGTCTCAATCCGAACCGCCAGCCTCTTGCCGAACGCTATTTCCCACAACGGCGTTTTCACTCCACTCACAAGGGCAAAGAGTGTAAATTTTTGCTTTTTCGCGCCCAGGTTTTGGTAAGATGCATTGTCACCAATCTAAGTAACTGCGCATCAACTGCTTACGTCCGTCCTTGGTCCGCGGAAGTGGTCTTATGCGTGCTATCACAGGAACGGAAGTGTACGATTCCCGGCCTTCTCCGGGGTTTGCCACCAGAGACCCGGAACCGGCCGCCCCTTCGTCGCGATAATTTTGGCCGGAAGGCAGCTATCCTGAGTAGCTGAACATCACAGGGTTATTATGTCCCAAGCTCCCGACTGTGGCCTGTTCGCCGGACTTCCTCAGCGGCGCCCGCCGTGGAAGGAGTTTGGGTTCAGCATGGGCACGCAAAGCGTGGCCCTGTTGCTTTTGGCCTGGGTGGGAGTGCTCCATCCCGAAGCGCTGGTCCCTCCAATCCACGATTACCACTTCATCCAGTTGGTAAACACTCCACCTCCAGTGAATCATGAGCCGGCGCCGGTGCGGCTGATTAAGCCCCCAGTCGTCGCTCATCTGGAAACCCCGTCTCCCAATGCGCTGCGCCTGCCTCCGGAAACCAGGCCGAAGGTGCAGAAGGATGATCCGCCGTCAGCGCCCAGGATTGAGGTGGCAGCCACCAAGCTCGCCCCATTGCCCCTGGCCAGCCCAGTCATTCCGCGACAACTCGTGAAAACCAATGTCTTCTCCACCGGCAGCTCCGCGACTCCCACCATCGCGCGCGCCCCGCAACAGGTTCAGACCGGAGGCTTCGGCGATCCCAACGGCGTGCCGGCACACGAAAACCACGGCAAACCGGTAACCATCGCTCGACTGGGATCCTATGACCTGCCCTCGGGACCAGGCTACGGCAACGGAACCGGCAGAGCCTCGGGCGCTCGGGGTGTAGTTGCGAGTGCTGGATTCGGTGATGGCGTTGCCACCGGCGACGGCAGCGGTCACGTCAACACTTCCCGCGGCACGGTGCGGCAAAGCGGCTTCGGCGATGCCGAACCTGCCGCCACTACCCAGGTCCGTCCCAAACCGGCGGAGACCGCAACCCCCAGGCTGGCTCCGGCTGAAATTACTTCCAAGCCCACTCCCCTCTACACCGACGAAGCCAGGAAGCTGCGCATCGAAGGTGAGGTACTGCTGGAAGTGGTGTTCGAATCCTCTGGCAAGCTTCGCGTAGTCCGCGTCGTCCGCGGCCTCGGTTACGGCCTCGACCAGGCCGCCATCCATGCTGCCGAACAAATTCGTTTCAAACCGGCTCTGCGGGACGGCCAGCCCGCAGACTCCACCGCCGTGCTCCACATCGTCTTCCAGTTGGCCTGAAGCAACAAGCTTCGTGAAGGATTGTATGAGTATTCTCAGGACCGGTTTCTTAACGTTGTTTGCGCTGCTAGTCGTTTCCCCGTGGGCTCTGGGTCAGGACGCCAATTCCAGCGGAACCTTGTCGCCCGCTCGCGATCAGGCCTCGGCACAGCTCAGCGTCCCGGCGACCGCACCCGCATCCTTCGACCAGGTGATTGATCGCGTCGTGGAACGCGAGCATTTCTTCACCGCGC
The DNA here is from genome assembly GCA_041485425.1 of Terriglobia bacterium. GTDB lineage: Bacteria > Acidobacteriota > Terriglobia > Terriglobales > Acidobacteriaceae > JAIQET01. The sequence continues at coordinate 4,190 of JBGPJK010000062.1, forward strand.
AAATGCGCCATCTCCACCCGCTCGCAGAAACTTACATCCAAAATCTCAAACCCGACAAGGAGCTCGGCGATGTGCCGGTCAACGACCAGTATTTTCTCGGCCGCCTCGACCTCACCGACGGGACCGAAGACCGTTCTTTCCTCGGCCAGCCGGGCTTTGGGCGACGCGTCCTTTCCAAGCTGACCAGTCTCTATGCCATGCACTTCCTGCCTCTCGGCTTCGCCCAGATGGTCATCCTCGACGATGACTTCCAGCGCAAGGCCTACGACTTCACCTTCGTGCGCCGTGAATTCCTGGGAGAAGTGCGCTGCCTGGTCATCGACGTCCAGCCCAAGCCGCGTTCCGGCGATGGCCGCTTCCTGGGAAGAATCTGGGTGGAGGATCAGGACTACAACATCGTCCGCTTCAATGGCACTTACAGTCCCCATCCCAAGTACAGCTACTACCTGCACTTCGATAGCTGGCGTTTGAACCTGCGTCCCGGCATGTGGTTGCCGGCCTACATCTACAGCGAAGAATCCGACCTGCGTTATCGGGGTTTTAAGGCCCTCCGCTTCAAAGCCCAGACCCGGCTGTGGGCTTATGACCTGCAGCACCTCGCCCACAACGAAGAATTCACCCAGATCCTGGTCGACGCCCCGCAGACCGTCCGCGACCAGAGCGACGCCGCGCAGGACGCCACTCCCGTCGAGAGCCAGCGTTTGTGGCAGCGCCATGCGGAAGACAACGCCCTCGAGCGCTTGCAGAAGATTGGCTTGTTGGCGCCCGAAGGCGAGGTCGACAAAACCCTGCAGATTGTGGTCAACAACCTCCTCGTCACTAACAATCTCGACGTCCAGCCGGAAGTCCGCGCGCGCGTGCTGCTTACTTCCCCGCTCGAGTCCTTCACCATCGGACACACCATCGTGATCAGCCGTGGCTTGCTCGATGTGCTGCCCGACGAGGCTTCCCTCGCCATGGTGCTGGCCCACGAGCTCAGTCACATCGTTTTGGGCCACCGTCTGGATACGAAATACGCTTTCGATGACCGCATGTTTTTCTCCGACGAGGAGACCTTTGACCGCCTCGACTTCGCCCGCAACCCCTCCGATGAAGAAGCTGCCGATAAGAAGGCGCTGGAGTTGCTTACCAATTCTCCCTACAAGGACAAGCTGGCCAACGCCGGCCTGTTCCTGAAAGCGTTGCAGGCACGTGCTCCCGAACTCAAGAACCTGATCCGGCCCCACTTGGGTAACGGCCTGGCCAGTGGCAAATCCATCCGTATGTCGGCTCTGCTTAACTCCGCTCCACAACTGCAGATGCAGCGCACCGATCAGATTGCTGCCCTGCCGCTGGGTGGGCGGGTGAAGCTGGATCCCTGGAGCAATCGCATCGAGTTGGTGAAGACCAAGCCCGTCGCCGTGACCTCTCCCCAGGAGAAGATGCCCTTCCAGGTGACGCCGTTCTTCCCCTATCTGACGCGGTTATCTCGCTCTGCCCCGGAGAAGGTGGCTCTCACTGCGCCGGTCAGCACAGATCCCGCGAAATAGTAGCTCACTTCAAACCAAGAACCGATGCGTGGGCGTCTTACCCACGCATCGGGACAAAAAAGAGGGGGAAACCGCATTTTAGAGACGGGGGTACTGCAGGCTGGGGGACTAAGCGTGTTGGCCAATCAACCGCGGAACTCTACTGGATGGAGCTTCCAACCGATGAAAACACGTTGTTGGCATTGCCGCCAATCAACCGAATCGTGCCCACTACGATGACCAGGATGACCGCCAGCATCACCGCGTATTCAGCGATATCCTGACCTCGCTCCTCCGACCAAAGTTGCCGTAAGAACCTTGCCACGGGCTCCCCCTTTCTTGCCGCTGTATTCTGAGAACAAAATCCTCCTGCGGTGCAGAACACCGAGGGATGTCCCCAATCACTGAGCCGATATCATTATGGTAAGTCCCCGTCGCGCATCCCGCCAATAGCCCGGTGGTGGCAGCCTATGGCACGAAAGTGCCATATGTCGACGCCCCCAACACCCGGCTTCCCAAGACCCAGCCCCTCAAGAACCACCCCCAACCGCTTGCTAATTCAGCCACTTGCACCGCTACGGCGGTGGAAAAGGCACCACGATTGCCGACGGCACACCAGACCCGCTATTTCCGCCCTTCCCGCTTCTGCGCCACCACCAGCCCCCGTGGCGTCGGCAGGAATACCACCGAAATCAGGCCTTCCCTTTCCAACTTCCACGCCGCCTCTCGCACCATCTTCAGATGCGAACTCGCATCATGCATGAGGATCACGCCATAAGGATTGATCTGTGGCAAGAACCGCCGCACTTCCTGCTCGCGAATCGGCATATCGCTATCGCTGAAAAACAGATCGATTTTGCCCTTCACCTCCATCTCCAGGCTCGACTCATTCCGCAGTTCAATCCACTCCGCTACCGCCGACTTGTCAATCCGCTCCCTGGCTTTGGCATAAACCACCGGATCGAATTCGCAACTGATGATCTTCCCCCTGCCATTGGCCTTCAGCCCCTCTGCGAGCCAGATCGTGCTCACCCCGCTGAACGTGCCGGTTTCCACGATGAGTTCGGGTTTGATGGTGGTCACCATGGTGCGCAGGAATTCCAGCACTTCGACCTCGGCGGTCATCGAGTCGAACATGCTCCAGCGCTCGGGATCAGGGCATTCCGGCGTGGCCCGGTGATACTCCGGCTGCAGCGTGCCACCGGTGCGCTCAATCTGCCGCAGGATGCGGTGCTCCTGCTTTTCTTTTTTGAACAATCGCCTCAGTCCCATGGCACGGGCAGTATACGAGATCAGAAGAAATTTTCGATTGCCAATTGTCGATTGTTTATCCCGATTCACTTTGCCCGGCAACCGCGTGCTGATCTTATTTTCTTGAAATCGGCAATTGGCATTGAAAATTAGCGACGCTTCTGGCTCTCCGCCTCCATGTTAGATTGAAAACATGCGTGCCATCCTGCAGAAGCGCGCACTGCGCTACGTCTTCGCCGCCAACTTGATCTCCATGCTGGGTAGCGGCATGAACGCTGCCGCCGTCGCCTGGTACATTCTGCAGGCCACGCATTCGGAAATGGCTCTGGGTATGTTTGCCGTGTTGCAGACCATCCCGGCCATGCTGATGCTTCCCTTCACCGGGGTCATCATCGACCGCGAAGACCGGCGCCGCCTGGTCATGTGGCTCGATGCCCTGCGCGCCATCATCATCCTCACGGTTTCCCTCCTCGCCTTCGCCGGCAAGGTAAAAGTCTGGGAAGTCTACCTGATGAACACCCTGGTCGCCGCGGGCTTCTGGATGTTCTGGCCGACCATCACCGCGCTGATTCAGGAACTAACCCCCGGCGAAGAGTTCGTCCACGCCAACACCTTTCTGCTGGCGGGCATCCAGGGCGGCTGGCTGATTGCCGGCTCCATCGTCGGATTCGTATACAACCACATCGGCCTGGGGGGCGTGCTGCTCATCGACTTCTCCACCTACCTGGTGTCGTTTCTCTGTTACTTCGCGGTGCGCAAGGGACGCCACGTGGTACCTCGTCCCGCGGAGTTGCGCGCCGACATCATCGCTGCCGAAACTGCGCTCCAGCGCTTCGTGCGCGAGATGCGCGAAGGGATCCAGTTCCTGCGCGGCAAGCCGAAGGTGGTTCTGCTGGGAATCAGTTGGGCGTTGTTCCTGAGCGCCATGCTGACGGGAGTGGTGGTGACGCCGCCGCTGAGCGACAAGGTTTTCCACGCCGGCGCCACCGGTTTCGGCTGGCTGAATGCCGGCTGGGGCACAGGCGCTTTTCTGAGCGCCTTGTACGCCCCGCAGGTGATCGCCTGGCTGGGTTCCCGCCGTTCCATCGCCATCTCCATGGGTCTGCTGGCCCTGTGCATGGTCATGGCCCCGCTGTCTCCGTGGCTGGCCATCGCGGTGGCCGTGTACGGCCTCATGGGTTCCGGACGCGGGGTGAGCGGCGTTGCCATCAACACCAGCCTCATGGAGCAGGTGCCGCAACACTTCATGGGACGCGTCCAGAACACCTTCTATTTTGCCGGCACCGTGTTTCAAATCGCTCTCGCTCTCACGGTAGGCGCAGTAGCGCAGTTCAATCTGGTGGCCGGCTTCTCGATCATCGGCCTGGTCTACGCCGGCGCGTTCATCAGCGCCAGTTGGCCGGTGGCAGCGCCCACGCCCGTCCGCGAAGCCAGCCCCGCCGAATGATTCCAGATTGCAGATGTTAGCTTGCGGATTTCTCGATCTGCGGCGTGAGTCGCGCGGTTTTGAAGTCTGAAATCTCAAATCTGCCTTCTCACTTCTGACCCTCGACTGTTATCCTTTCCCTTCAATCTCTCAGGAGACACCATGCCCTCCAGCCTAGAAGGCCGTACTGCCGTTGTCTTCGGAGTCGCCAACAAACGCAGCATCGCCTGGTCCATCGCGCAGGGTCTGCACAATGCCGGCGCCAAGCTCGCCGTCACTTACCAGAACCAGCGTCTGGAGCAGGAAGCCCGAGACCTCATCTTGTCCCTACCCGGAGCCGAAGGCTTCCAGTGCGATGTTTCCCGCGATGAAGAAGTAGACCAGCTATTCGCCAAACTGAAAGAGCGTTACGGCAAGCTGCACGCGCTCGTGCACAGCGTGGCGTTTGCTCCGGCCGACGAACTGAAGGGAGATTTCGTCAACACCACGCGCGAAGGCTTTCGCATTGCGCATGATGTCAGCGTGTACTCGCTGATCGCGGTGGCCCGTGCCGCCGCGCCCTTGATGGAAGATGGTGGCAGCATTATCACTATGACTTATTATGGCGCTGAGAAAGTCGTGCCCCACTACAACGTGATGGGGGTAGCTAAAGCGGCGCTGGAGTGCACGGTGCGTTATTTGGCCTACGACCTGGGCAAGCGCAAGATCCGGGTCAATGCCATCTCTGCCGGCCCCATCAAGACCCTGGCCGCGCGCGGCATCTCCGGCCTGAGCGACATGTTGAAGTCCCACGCCGAGCGAGCCCCGCTGCAACGCAACGTGGACGTGAATGAAGTCGGCGCCACCGGCGTCTTTCTCGCCTCCGACGCCAGTTCCGGCATCACTGGCGAAGTCATATACGTGGATTGCGGCTACAACATCATGGGATTCTAGAGACTGTTCTTTGCGTACTTTGCGATTCCTTAGCGAACTCTGCGGTTAAGAGCTTTTAACCGCGAAGGACGCAAAGGAATCGCAAAGAACGCAAAGAAAGACGAGATCAGCGGCTCTCCACCTTTATTCGCCGGTCGTTTTCTCCCACCCGCTCCAGAACAATTTCCACATCCCGCTCCCGCTCAAAACGCGCAAACTTCTCTCCCCACTCAATCAACAACACGCTGTTTTCCGAGATCAAATCGTCGATGCCCAGAGTCTCCAACTCCCGCGCAGTATCCACCCGGTAAAGATCAATGTGGTAGAGGACTACTGCAGGCCCGCGATATTCGTGCACTAGCGTAAAGGTAGGACTGGTCACGTCTTCTTCAGACGCTGCGCGGAATCCTTCCGCAATGCCCTTGACCAGGGTGGTCTTGCCGGCGCCCAATTCGCCGCGCAGCACCACCAGTTTGGGAGGAGTAAGGGACGCAGCCAGCGTGCGGCCCAGGGCAATCGTCTCTTCCGCCGAATGCGTGGTGAACTCTCGCGTCTCCATGCTGGTCGAGAGACCAGTATAACGAGAGCTTCCCGCATCACGGCAAGAGCCTCAGCTCAGAGCACCCTCAATGCGGCTTCGGCGCCAACCACTGGCTGGAGCGGATTCCCTGAAAGCTGCGGTCCGTAACCGAGTCCACCACCATGCGCAGAGTGCGATGATCGTCGTCGCCCAGCGCAATGAAGCGGAACGGTTGCAGCACTCCTTCGGTCGCCCGCATGGGAACCAGCATTTCCGCCATGCCGTGTACCGGGCCTGATTGTGTCTGGAACGCCACCTCGACAAAGTCGCCCTGCTCGAGCGCCTTCGCCATGCGTAACAGGCCGCCGGTCACGGAGATCGTCTGCAGTTTGCCTCGGGCGCGCTCACCATCTTCCAGCATTACGAGGGCGGGAACCGAGCCCCCAAGCTGGATTCGCGTGGCGCGTCGCTGTGGGTGCGGTTGGGGGAAGTGGGTCATAGCAAAGTAACTATGGCACTCCCCCGCCCTCCCCAACAGGTTACCGAAGCACTTGTCCGGATTCGTGCCGGGTGATTCCGGAAAGCACGCCTAATTGCGCCAGCGTCAAGCGGATACAGCTGTTGTCGGATTCGCCACTGTCCGGTTGGACAAACGGCTCAAACACGGATTTGTACAGACGTTTCTTTGGCCGCTTCCCGCGCCCGCCGCATGGCTTCGGGCAAAGCCTGGATCAGATCTGTCGCGACCAGCGATTGTTCGCCCATGCTCTCCCGCCCCACGTCGCCGGCGAGCCCGTGAAGGTAAACGGCCGCGATGACTGCCTCCACTACCTGCGCCGGATTCTGCGCCATGAAACCTGCCACCATGCCGGTCAGAATGTCGCCCGTACCGCCGGTCGCCATCCCCGGATTCCCGGTAGTGTTCACCCACACCGTTCCATTCGGCCTTGCAATGAGAGTGCGGTGGCCTTTCAGCACCACGATGACTGCATGCTCGCGGGCGAAGGTTCGCGCCACGTTGAGACGGTCCCGCTGCACCGCAACCGTGGTGGAACCCGCGAGCCGCGCCATCTCGCCCGGGTGGGGCGTGATCACCAACGTACGTCCTTTTCCGTTCAACTCCCGGGCGCGGCCCTCAAAGGCATTGAGGCCATCCGCATCGAGGACGATGGGAGTTTGGTACTTCGCCACCAGCGTGCGCACCAACTCCGCCGTCTCGCCCTGCCGCGATATCCCCGGGCCAACCGCGAGCACGGTCTTGCCTTCCACCAGTCCGTCCACTCGCCCATATTGCAAAGCCCGCATCGAGATGCTGCCGGCTTCGGTCTCTTCGAGCGGTTCGGTCATGATTTCAGGATGGAAACTCGCAACCGTCGCCAGAACGGATTTGGGCGTAGCCACGGTGCATAGCCCCGCTCCCGCGCGCAGCGCCGCCATGCCCGCCATCGCCGCGGCCCCCGCTTTCCCCAGCGATCCGCCGAGAACCAGCACGTGCCCGAAGCTGCCCTTGTTGGCCGCCGGCGGCCGCAGCCCGACCAGCGGCGCCACTTCACGGGCCGTGGTCACGTTGAGCTGCAGCGACGAAACCATCGCTTCCTCGGGCGACCCGATCGGCGCAACCACCGTCGGACCGGTGCTCAGCATCCCAAAAATGTGCGCTGGACGAGGCGCCGTAAAGGTCACGATCGCGTCCGCTCGGGCCACCGCGCCGATTTGCTCCCCCATGACATCGGCATCGGCACCCGAAGGAATGTCCACTGCGACGACAGGTGCTTCACTCGCGTTCAGCACGGCGATGGCTTCGCCATACAATCCGCTCACCGGAGGTCGAAAACCCGTCCCCAGGATGGCGTCCACCAGGACGTCGGTGTCGAACACTGCCCGTGCCTTTTCGCCTCCCAGTTCTTCCCGGGAGTGCACCACGACGTATGCCAGTCGCAGCTTGGCGAACATCTCCGCGGCATCGCCCCGCAGTTCCGCAGGCTCCGCCAATAACAGTAGCCGCACTTCTCTTCCCGCTTGCTCGAGCTTGCGCGCCGCGACCAAGCCGTCCCCGCCATTGTTCCCTTTCCCGCAAACGATGCCGACCCGACGCGCGGCAGGATATTGACGGACCACGAACTCCGCCACCGCCGTGCCCGCATTTTCCATGAGAGTGAGCGACGGCACACCCAAGCGCTCGCTGGTGACGCGATCGATCTCGCGCATTTCGGCTGCCGTGACGATCTTCATAGGGGGTCAATCATCGTCCAGGTTGCCGAGCTTCGCTCGGCCGGACGGGCGGGACGCCCGTCCCTACACAAGCTATCAGTGACGATCTTCATGCCCGCGCCGCTGCCATCTGTTCCAGTTGTCGCAGTTGGGAAGGTTCGCCCATGGCGATCAGGTAATCGCCGGGCTCGATGCCGTCTTCCGGGGAAGGATTGAAGTGCATGCCGTGCTCGCGCTTGATGGCCAGGATGATCACACCGCGGTCCTGACGGATGCGCGAACTCTCGATCGTCTTTCCTGCAAAAGAAGAATTCCGACCCACGCAGATTTCGCCGATCTCCAGATCAATGCCCAGGTGGGTCGTGGCCGTGTCCAGAAAGCTCACCACGTGAGGCCGCAGGAAGGACTGCGCAATGCGCTGTCCGGCAAACAGGTAGGGCGAGACCACCGAATCGGCGCCGGCGGTACGCAGATGCTTCTCCGCATCTTCTTCGCTGGCGCGGGCGATGATTTTGAGCTTGGGATTCAGCCCGCGCGCTGTCAGCACGATGTAAAGGTTCGTCGCGTCGGTGGTAGTCGCGGCCACCAGCCCGCGCGCCCGCTCGATATGCGCCTCGCGCAGCGTCTGCTCCTGGGTGGCATCGCCGACCATAGTTAGCCATTCGCTGCCGAAGCGGGTCGCCTTGGCTTCGCTCTGCTCGATCATCAGGAACGGCACCGGCCTGCGCGCCAGCTCCCGCGCCGCACTCCGTCCCACGCGCCCCGCTCCACAAATAATGTAATGGTCCGAGAGTCGCTCGATGTCGCGTTCCATTCGCCGCCTTCCGAAGAAGCTCCGCAGCTCGAATTCTAGCAAAGCCTGGGTCAGCGCTCCGATGGCCAGAAAAACCAGTGCCACTCCGAAGAAGATAATGACCAGATTCAGCACGCGCCCGGCATCGGAGAGGGGATGGACCTCCTGGTACCCGATGGTAGTCAGGGTGGTCACCACCATGTAGAAGCCATCGAGCCAGCGCCAGCCCAGCAGAAAGTGGTATGCCGCGGTTCCGGCCAGAATCACGCCGGCAAGAGCAAGTCCGATCAAGCGCAGGTTGCGAAGGGCTTTCATTTGGTCGTTGGTCGTTGGTCGTTCGTCGTAGGCCTGCAAGAGCACAGAAGGATCACGGCGAACGACCAACGACGAAGGACCAACGACCAGCCTGACGACTATAAAACAAAAAGGCCCTCCGCGTATGTGCGGAAGGCCTGCCGAACTGTTCCAAGCCAACGACCAGCTTCAGTCCGCCATTACTTTCGGAGCCTTGGGCTGCGGCCTCGCCAAGGCCGCCTGCACCCGGCTGTGTTGCTGCCCGTAACCGAAGTAAATGGCCATGCCGATGATGAGCCAGACAATCAGCCGCAGCCAGGTGTCGCGCGGCAAGCTCGCCATCATCAGCCCGGAAATCAGTATCCCCATGATGGGCACAAAGGGCACCCAAGGAGTTTTGAAGGGACGATGCAGTTCCGGCCGCCGCACGCGCAGAATCCACACCCCGGCGCACACGATCACGAATGCCAGCAACGTGCCAATGCTCACCAGTTCGCCGAGAATCCCAATGGGGATGAGCGAAGCAAAAATCGCCACAAAGATCCCCACGAGGATGCTCGAGATCCAGGGGGTGCGGAAGCGCGGGTGCACGGCGCCCGCCCACTGCGGCAGCAACCCATCGCGCGACATGGAAAAAAAGACGCGCGACTGCCCCAGCAGCATCACCAGCATCACGCTGCCCAGGCCTGCAATCGCCCCCACCTTCACCAGAATGCTGCCCCAGCGCACCCCGGTATGGTCAATTCCGACGGCGACCGGATCGGGCACATTGAGCGTGGTATAGGAAACCACGCCGGTCAGCAATCCGGAAACCAGAATGTAGAGGACCGTGCAGATCACCAGTGATCCCAGAATCCCGATGGGCATATCGCGCTGCGGGTTCTTCGCTTCCTGGGCCGCCGTGGAGACCGCATCAAACCCGATGTAAGCAAAGAAAATTACCGCCGCGCCGCGGGCGATTCCAGACCATCCATAGTGTCCAAATTCTCCCGTGTTCGGCGGAATGAACGGTGTCCAGTTCTTGGTTGCCGAAGCGGGGTCGTGCAGCACGAAGATGGTCGCGATGCCGATAAAAGTCAGCACAATGGCGACCTTGACGATCACAATGCCTGAGTTCAGGTTGGCCGATTCCTTGATTCCGATGATCAGGATCACCGTCACCAGGGCGATCGCGATAAACGCTACCAGGTTGAACACTCCCTGGATATGCGGCAGGGTGGTGGGATCCACACCATGCGCCCGCAGCGTCGGCAGAATCGTCGCCAGCCGTTCCCACCGGTGGTTGTACATCACCATGTTAGTTCCCGGGGTGGCCGTCAGCGCGGGTGGGATGTGAATCCCGAAATCCTGCAGGAAGCTGTTCACGTAGCCGCTCCAACCGGAGGCCACCGTCGCGGCGCCAAAGGCATATTCCAGGATCAGGTCCCAGCCGATGATCCAGGCAAAGATCTCGCCCAGGGTTGCATAGCCGTAGGTGTAAGCGGAGCCAGCGATCGGAATCAGGGAAGCAAACTCGGAATAGCAGAGTCCGGCGAACGCGCAGGCAATACCGGCAAGAACAAAGGAGAGCACAATGGCTGGGCCGGCGTATTGGGCCGCGGCCGCGCCCGTCAGCACGAAGATTCCCGCGCCGATGATGGCCCCGATTCCCAGGGTGATGAGGTTCGTCGCACCGAGCGCGCGTTTCAGGGAGTGTTCCCCTTCTTCTTTCGACTCGGTCAGGATCATATCCAGCGGTTTGGTTGCCAGAAGGTTGGCCATCCGATTGGTTTCTCCTTAATTATGAGACGATCGTTCCCACGGCCATCTGCCCCGAGCGCCGCGTCCACAGGTAGTACACGGGAATCCCCACCAGCACGATAATCAGTCCCGGCCAAGTGTACTGCGGCTTATAGCGTAATAACACCACATCAATAAACAATGCCATCACAATGTAAATGGCAGGCAGCACCGGGTAGCCGATCGCCCGGTAGGGCCGCTCGGCGTCGGGGTGCGTCCGGCGCAGGACAAATAGCCCGATAATCGTCAAGATGTAAAACACCAGCACCGCGAAGACGATGTAGTCCAACAACTGCCCGTAGGTGCCCGAGATGCACAGCACGCACGTCCAAACCATTTGTACCATCAGGGAAACAGCGGGCGTTTTGTACTTAGGATGCAGTTTCGCCACTTTGCGAAAGAACAAACCATCCTTGGCCATGGCGTAGTAAACCCGCGCGCCCGACAGAATCAGCCCGTTGTTGCAACCGAAGCTGGAAATCATGATGGCGGCCGCCATCAGAAAACCGCCCAGCGCGCCGAACATCTGGGTCATGACTGCGGTGGCCACGCGATCCTCGGTAGCGTACTTGATGCCCCGTTCGAGAATGGTCGCCCCGTGAGGCAAGCCGCCGAGCGGCAGCACATTGAGATAAATAAAATTGCAGCCGATGTAAAGCGCGATCACGAAGCCGGTTCCCATGGCCAGCGACAACGGCAGGTTGCGGCTGGGATTCTTCACCTCCCCAGCAGTAAATGTGACGTTGTTCCAGGCATCGGCGGAAAACAACGATCCCACCTGCGCCACCGCCAGGATGGTGAGCGTACCCACCATCACCATCGGCCCGCCCACCCCCACCTGAACCGCGTGCTGCGCGCCCAATCCGGCGTTATGCCAGAAGTTGCCGTGGAAGTTTGCCGCCAGCGCCTGCGCATTGCGCCCGATGAACAAGCCGAGCAGCACCAACCCGAACAGCGCAGAAGCTTTGGCGATCGTGAAAATGTTCTGGATGAATGCCCCGGTCTTGATCCCAAAGATGTTGATCACCGAGAGCACCACCACCACCAGGATCGCCACCAGGTTCTGCGTGTTCAGCCCCACGTCCATGTTCCCCAGAACCATGGGACCAATCGGAATCGGAGGCACTTTCCAGAAATGCAAAATCCAGTTGGAGGAAGAGACGGAAGGGAAAAAGATGCCGAGGAACTTGCCAAAGGCCACGCCGACCGCGGCGATCGTTCCCGTTTGGATCACCAGGAACAGCGTCCAGCCATACAAGAAGCCCCACAGCGGTCCCAGCGCCTCTCGCAGGTAAACATACTGCCCGCCCGCGCGCGGCATCATGGCTGCCAGCTCGCCATAGCTCAGGGCGCCCACGATGGTCATGAACCCGGTGACCACCCACGCCAGGATGAGCAATGCCGGAGAATCCACCTCCCGTGCGATCTCGGCGGAAACAATAAAGATGCCGGACCCAATCATCGACCCCATCACCAGCATGGTGGCGCTGGTCAGCCCCAGGCCCTTAACCAGCTCCGTATCCTGCTGGGTGTGAATCGCCCAGTCGCTGGCGGTCGTCACCGAGGCAGGTGGCTTGGTCTCAGTACTCACGACCCTCCTTGGGTAGTCTCAGCATCCTGTGCGGAATTCTCCGCGATCTCTGCGGTTTAAGATTTTTCTCGTTTTTGCGAGCGCCAAGACTTTACCTCAATATCCGCAAAAATTCCTCTGCTGATTTACGAGGCGCCCGTAATAGATCGGATATCACCGCCACCGCGTCCGCCCCCGCCTCGATCACCGAGCGGCAGTTGGCCCGGGTAATTCCTCCAATCGCCACCAGAGGCTTGCGGGTCAAAGCCCGTGCCCGGCGCACCCCTTCGAGGCCAATCACTGGATCAGGATTCGCCTTGCTCGGGGTTGCAAACACCGGCCCTACGGCGATGTAATCCGCGGATGTCTTCTCGGCCTCGGTCACTTGCTCCGGGTTATGGGTGGAAACCCCCAGCCAGAGACTGGTGCCAATCACCTTCCGAGCGCCCTCCGGCGACAAATCATCTTGCCCCACATGGACCCCGTCAAAACCCGCTGCCAGAGCCAGGTCCGCCCGGTCATTCATAATCAGTTTGACGGAATTTCCGATGCACCGTTTCAATTCCCGCGCCTCCTTCAGCATCTGGCGGGCGTTACCGGCCTTGTTGCGGTATTGCAGCAGGGTAACGCCACCAGCCGTGAGGGCCAGCGCCGCAGCGAACAGAGCTTGGTTCTCGGGAAGTGCTGAAGCGTCCAGGATGGCGTAGAGCCGGGGAAGTCGAATCATCTCAAATGTTGCATAAGCCGCATTTTTTCCGCGCCCTCTGCGGAAGTTCTCTGCGTACTCTGCGGTTCAAGGTCTTTCTCGGTACTGGGTACTAGGTACTCGGCACTCTGAGCAACTTCTCGATGAACGTGGTATCCAGCCTGCCCGCGCGGAAGTCCGGGTCGGTCAGGATTCTCCGGTGCAGCGGGATGGTCGTGTAAATCCCTTCCACGATGAACATCTCCAGCGCCCGCGCCATGCGCGAAACCGCCTCGTCGCGGTCTTTTCCGCGCACGATCAGTTTGGCGATCAGCGAATCATAATAGGGCGGGATCGTCCCTTGCTCATAGGCCGCGGTATCCACTCTCACGCCAGTTCCCCCAGGCGGATGGAAGGCAGTAATCTTTCCCGCCGAAGGCGTGAACTTTTCGGGATGCTCGGCATTGATACGGCACTCGATCGCGTGCCCCCGATGCACGACAGGTCCGTGCAGCACTTCTTCCATGCGCGCCCCGGCAGCCAGCAGGATCTGGCTCTTCACCAGGTCCACGTCGGTGACCATTTCCGTAACCGGGTGCTCCACCTGGATGCGCGTGTTCATCTCGATGAAGTACAGCCGCCGGTCCTCGTCCATGAGGAACTCAATCGTCCCGGCGTTCACATACCCAATCTCGGAGAGAGTCTTGCACAACACCTCACCAATCTGGTCTCGAAGTTCGGG
>JBGPJK010000063.1:0-17392 GCA_041485425.1 Terriglobia bacterium
AGATGAGGACTTCGGTCTCGAGCAAGTGACCGGCAATTCCGGGGACCGCTACAAGTTTCGCAGCTCGCCCCTGCGAAATGCGGCGCTGCAACCGGCGTTCTTTCACAACGGGGCCTTTACGCGACTGGAGGATGCCATCCGGCACCACCTGGACGTGAAACAATCTGTCCACAACTACGATCCCAAGCAAGCCGGCGTCGCCGAAGACCTGACCCATCGGTTGGCATCGCCCGATGCCATGTTGAGCACGCTCGATCCCTTAGTGGCTGAGCCCATCGATCTGGACGACGAAGAGTTCCGGGAGCTGGTGCAGTTCGTAGGGAAGGGTCTGCTAGACCGCCGCGCAGGGAAAGACCATCTGTGTGCCCTCATTCCTGCCGCGGTGCCAAGCGGGATGCCCTTGTTGGATTTCGAGGCTTGCCAACCTGGAGCTGCCGGCAAGTAGTGCGAGCTGTCTAGAGTCAACGAATTCGGAGGGATCACCTCGGCCTCCGCGAATGATTGGGAGGATGGCATGAAATTCGCTTTGACCTTACTTACCCTGTTCTCAGTATGCGTAATTTCACTCGCGCAACAGCCAGCAAGCCTGGATATGGGCACGCACACTGCATACCAGCGCGCGATCGAAGAGGTGTACTGGCAACACCGAGTGTGGCCGAAAGAAAATCCGGGAGCGAAGCCCGCGCTGGAGGCAGTGATATCACCGGACCAGTTGCAGTCCCGCGCACAAGAGGGCTTGCTTCTGACCAGCGCGCTCCTCAACTACTGGCACACCTCCATCAGCGGCCAGCAACTGCAGGCGGAGATGGTGCGCATGGCCCGCGATACCAGGGACCCCGGCCTGCTCCGTGAATTGTTTGGCGCGCTCGACAATGATCCGCGATTGATCGCAGAAATTCTGGCGCGACCGGCGCTCGCCGAACGGCTGGCGCGGAACTTCTACGAACACGACTCGCGTTTCGATTCGAAGGCGCGGCCGTTTGCGCAGTGGTGGAACCGGACGAAATCGAAGTTTGCCACGCAAGTCGGCGAAGCGAACTTCGCCTACTCACTGCCGGACATCAATAGCGCGAACGCCGCCCCGGACTGCTGGTCTCCCACGCACGATCTTCCCGGTGGGGACATCGGGATGACGGCCGTCTGGACCGGGGCCGAGATGATTGTCTGGGGCGGTGGTCCAACTTTGTCTCCTGTCTACACCGGCTCGCGCTACGACCCAGCCACCGACACCTGGCACAGCACCAATAACTCTGCGGTGCCGTTTGGGAAGACCGGGCACACCGCGGTGTGGACGGGAACGGAGATGATCATCTGGGGAGGCTGCGACCTGCTTCGCGATCAGCATCACTGCGACAACAGTACGGGCCAGCGCTACAACCCCGTTACCGATAGCTGGGTAGCCACTTCACTCTCCGGCGTTCCTCACAGCCGGACGAACCACACAGCGGTGTGGACGGGAACAGAAATGATCGTGTGGGGTGGCTGCTCGTTCATCAACGACGTCTGCCTTCCTTCTCAAGTGGGAACCGGCGGTGGACGCTACACCCCCTCCACCGACACCTGGATTCTGACCAACACCACCAATGCCCCTTCGGCCCGCCAGGCCCACACCATGGTCTGGACCGGGTCGCAAGCGATTGTTTGGGGAGGATTCAGTGATTCTGCCCCACTGAACACCGGCGCAGTTTACAACCCATCCAACGATACTTGGACTGCGACCGCGGCCGTTTCCGCCGGGCTGGCCCGCTACTATCACACCGCGGTGTGGAACGGGACCGAGATGATCATGTGGGGCGGCACGAATACGACCGTGACCTTCAACAACGGAGCCCGCTACAATCCTGCAACCAACAAGTGGAGAATGCTCGCCGCCGCTGGCGCCCCCAGCGCCCGTTCCCTGCATACCGCGGTGTGGTCAGGGACGGAGATGATTTTGTGGGGCGGCGTGAATGGCTTTACCCCGACTGACACCGGCGGCCGCTATAACCCTGCGACCAACACCTGGAAGGCCACCAGCACAGTAAATGCACCAGTTGGCCGCTCCGGGCATCCGGTCTCGGTCTGGACTGGATCGCAGATGATCGTCTGGGGCGGATTCGACAAGACCGGCGGCCGTTACAACCCGGCCTCTGACAGCTGGACTCCGACCAATGCAGTGCCGGCCGCCAGCGGCCGTGATCTGCACTCCGGCGTATGGACCGGAACCGAGATGATGGTGTGGGGCGGCGAAGATGCCACCGTCGTCGGAGGCACCAACACCGGTGCGCGGTACAACCTGGCGCTGGATACCTGGACACCTACAACCCTGACCGGGGCACCGAGCGGAAGGCTCCTCCATACCGCGGTGTGGACGGGCACCGAGATGATCATCTGGGGCGGCCAATCCGGCAACGTTCCGTTCAAGACAGGTGCAAGGTACAACCCGGTCACCGACAAGTGGACCCGAACAACCACTGTGGGAGCGCCACCGGCGCGGGGCACTCACACCGCGGTGTGGACGGGTACTGAGATGATTGTTTGGGGCGGTTCGGGACTTTCGCTGTGGCTGAACAACGGCAGCCGCTACAACCCATCGACCGACAAGTGGACCGCCGTTACCACCACTGGGGCTCCGTCCGGGCGCGAGCTGCAAGCAGCAGTCTGGACCGGCAGCGAGATGATCGTCTGGGGTGGTGCGGGCGCTACCTTTGATACCAACACGGGAGGACGATACAACCCGGCCACCAACACATGGAAACCCACTTCCATCGCCAACGCTCCCAGCGCCCGCGATTGGACGGCTTCAGCATGGACCGGATCGAAGATGCTGGTCTGGGGCGGTCAGACCTACAACGGCGTCTACATCTACCACAACGACGGCGGCCTCTACGACCCCGCAACCAACACCTGGACGCCTACCAGCCTGACCGGAGCTCCCACGGGGCGCGGGTGGTTCGGCTATGTGTGGACCGGTACGGACATGATCGTCTGGGCCGGATGCGGCGCTAGCGGCGGCTTCTGCAGCGGCTCGTTCGGGGATGGCGGGCGCTACAACCCCACTACTGACCTGTGGGTTCCGATCAGTACTGCCTCCGCCCCAGCCGCCCGCCATCAATTCCCGGCAGTCTGGACGGGCTCGCAGATGATCGTGTGGGGAGGTGGAGACTGGACCGGCTTCTTCCTGGCGACCACCGGAGGTGTGTACACACCGGGTCCGTAATTGAGCGGTGATCCTGTTTGAGAGGAGCTGCACCATCCTCTCGAACAGGATCTCCGTCACCGAGGGCTTTTGCCATGGACTGCGAGAGTTTTCTTGCGAGCAGGAATTCAGAGTTCAGACAGATCAGTGTTGAGAGTTCCTACAAGAATCGAGGCAACGAGATTATGTTCAAGTTCAAACTTTACAAGGGCACCGGCTGTGTCTGCACACTAGTTCTCGCCGTTTGGCTTGCGGGCGCCGCTGGCGCATCCGGACAGACGCTCACAACTCTATACAGCTTTGGTTCCCGTCCGGGCGATGGAGTCGACCCGCAAGCCGGCGTCGTGTTCGACAAAGCTGGCAACCTCTATGGAACCACCTCGGTTGGTGGCATCTCGGGCGCCAACGGCATTGTTTTCGAATTGTCGCCGCCCCCTACACCCGGAGACCCCTGGACTGAAGCCGTACCGACCCGATTCCACGGAAGCCCCGATGGAAAGATTCCGGAATGCCGCTTGATCGTGACCTCGACGGGAAAACTCTTCGGAACAACCCTGGAAGGCGGCGCAACCGATATGGGTACTGCGTTCGCGTTGCTCCCGCCGACGGCGCCCGGCGGCAGCTGGAAAAAACAGGTGATATACAGCTTCGGAAACTTTCCCGGTGACGGCGTGAATCCGAACGCGGGCCTGCTGGCCGCGCGCCCGGGCTTTTACGGCGTGACTTTTGGAGGAGGCGCCAATGGCAGAGGAACGGTCTTCCAATTGACGCCCCCATCCGACCCGGGAAACGCCTGGACTGAGACCATTCTGTACAGCTTTGCCGCCTCCGGCGACGCCGCATTTCCCTCGAGCGAGTTGGTCATGGATAAGAACGGCAATCTCTACGGAACCACTACGCTCGGCGGTGCCAATAACCTGGGAGCAGTGTACGAGGTGTCGCCGCCCGCTGTCGCGGGTGACCCCTGGATCGAGACGGTCATTTTCTCTTTCAGCGGGACGGATGGAACTCTCCCCGCTGGCCATTTGCTGCTCGATGCCAGCGGCACACTCTATGGAACGACCGATGGAGGGGGTGCGAGCGCGGAAGGCACCGTGTTCCAGCTCGCTCCCCCGGTGGCACCGGGTGACCCTTGGAAAGAGACCGTACTGTACAGCTTTTCGGGCGGCGCCGACGGAAGCAATCCGACGGCCGGCGTGGTGATGGACAAGAAAGGACGGCTCTATGGAACCGCACAACACGGCGGCAGCGGCGGCCCAAAATTCGGTGGTGTCGTGTTTGTGCTCAATCCCCCGGTAGCGGCGGGCGACCCATGGACCGAGACCGTGCTCCACTCTTTTAGCGGCCCCGATGGCTTTCTGCCCACCTCGCTTCTGACGCTGCGGAAGGACGGAATCTATGGAACGACCGCGCAGGGAGGGCTGTTCGGAACCGGGACCGTGTTTGTGTTGAAGCCTTAACACCTCGGGGGCCGAAGTGTTGATCAGCCCCGAACTCCATCAGCTGGTGTGGAAGATCACAGACGCGGAGCCGGTGTCCATACCGACAAAGCACGAAGGCGACCTGCCGGCATATCGAGTGAAGCGCTTGCGTCCGACGGCCGGGTAATTCCAGCCCGGAGTTCCCGGTCCCGCAGTCTTCATCCAGGAATCTTGTTGCCCGACTCACCTGCCCAAAAACGTCCTGCCGCACAGCCTTCCAAGTGCTTGAGCCAGCATCGCAGAAATATGCAGGTCTTCGTTGCCCACAAACAGATGTTTTTGGCCAGGTATGTGCAAGAAAAACTTGGAGGCGCGGGTGGGAATCGAACCCACGTATAAAGGTTTTGCAGACCTCTCCCTTACCACTTGGGTACCGCGCCCTGTCTCTTAACTTAGCGTCATACGCGGAAAAAGTCCACGTGGGCAGGCGCCAGACGCCGGGAAAATGGAAAAAGCCCTCGCTCCGGCAGGGCTTGGCGGAAATCTGGAGCGGGAGACGGGATTTGAACCCGCGACTTCGACCTTGGCAAGGTCGCACTCTACCACTGAGTTACTCCCGCTCGGCGACTTCGATTATAACCAACCCCCATCCCCCCCGGCAACGGCGCACCCCGCTAGTACTTCGAGCTGGTACCGGCTTTCTGCATGCGCTCGTTGGCCTTGGCCGTGATCTGGTTACGCACATCCCACAGCTCCTTATAGAAGAGATGCTCCATCCTCTGGTGCAGCACCTCCACGGGCGTTCCCATCGTACCCACCACTCCGCCGCCAATAATTCTCTGCGCCAGTTTCAGGTGATGAAACCGAAACAACTGGACTCGTTCATCAAAATCGAGCAGCCGCTCGGCCACATCGTGCAACCCGAAGAACTCGTCGTGCCGGTGGTAGAGGTCGTCCACGCTCAGGCTGGCCTGGCGCAATTGGGCATAGAACGCCTCCCCAAGGCGGGGGCCAATATGCAGCAGGGCGAGGAACCCGGGAGAATCCAGGCCGCTGCCGTGCCCCAGACCCGCGCGAATGATGTGGTAGTCGTACGGCGTGATCGTTTCCAGCACGTGCAGCAACGAGATCGGGTATTCCAGCATCTGGTTGGCCCGGCGCACCAGGCGTGCCCCGTTCCCGAAGTCGCCTTCGGCAATGTGCCCGCGCGCCCGGTCCAGTTCCCAGGCCGCGCCCTTCAGCAGCAGTTCCGAACTCTGGTGGACCACCTGGAACGTCATTTCATCTTGGTGCAGGAATTCTTCCGGACGCTTCTGCAACGCTAGGAGTTCGTCGGTGCGCAAGTAACGCTCGTAGTCGGAAGCGCCCTTGCCGGGCAGGATCGGTTTTCGCAGATCATCCATGCTGGCCACCCTGGAAGAAGTTGTGATTGACGACAGTTGTTTAGAAAACCGGCTGGGCGCGTGTCCCCCAATTTTCTCAATCAGCAATCTGATTCTGATCCGCAGTCAGGAATGCTCGTCCTGGTGCCCCGTCCATTGCGGGTCCTGCTCGGGGGCAACGATCTGGCCATCGCGCATGTGAATCATGCGGTCGCCGTAGCTGGCGGCTTCGGGATTGTGGGTGATCATGAGCACGGTCTGGCCCAGGTCGCGGTTCGATTGCCGCAGCATGTTCAGCACAATTTCCGAGTTCTTGGAATCCAGGTTGCCCGTGGGCTCGTCGGCCAGCACGATCGCCGGCTGGTTGATCAGCGCGCGCGCCAGCGCCACCCGTTGCTGTTCACCGCCGGAAAGCTCCGAAGGACGGTGATGCAGGCGCTGCGACAATCCCAGCAGCCCCACGATCTTTTCGAAGTGTGCCGGGTCGTGATTTCCATTGCCGCCCGCAATATCGCGCGCGATCTCGATGTTGCAGCGCGCGTCCAGCGTGGGCAGCAAATTGAACTTCTGAAACACAAAGCCGATCTTGCGCTTGCGCATGCGGGTGCGCTCGGCATCGGAAAGCTTGGCAAAGTCGTCGCCATCGACGATCACGTGACCGGAATCGGCGCGAGTCAGCCCCCCCAGCAGGTAAAACAGCGTGGATTTCCCGCTTCCCGACGGGCCCACCACGCTGACAAACTCGCCCTTTTGCACGCTGAAAGAAATGCCGCGCAGCGCCGGCACTTCAACTTTGCCCACGCGGTAGGTCTTGCGCAGCTCTACGGCTTCGATAAAAGCGGCCATCCAAACCATCGATATTACACGAAGCTCGGGGCCGTGTGGGGCGGGTTCTGTCCCGCGCTCAAGCCACGCTGGTCTGGGAAGGAACTCGGGGCGAAAGCGCGCGCTTGGGTCCGCGCTTCCGCACCAGCAGCAGCCGGATGCGTTCCAGCAAATCCGCCGGCGCGTACATCCCCTTCGCCAAAAACACATCGGCGCGGGTGTCGCGGTCGTAAATCTTGACCTTGCCCGAGAGCAGGATGGCCGGCGTCTGCGGAGAGATGCCTTTGATCTCGTCGATGAGTTTGGTTCCGTCCAGGCCCGGCATGATGAGATCGGTCAGCACCAGATCCACCCCGCCTTTGCGGAAGCGCTCCAGGGCTTCTTGGCCGCTGGTGCAGGCGACCACGCGGTACCCGCGAGTTTCCAGCATGACTTTACGGATGGAGAGCGACTGTTCATTGTCGTCCACACAAAGAATCGTTCGTTTCGGTTTCATTCTCGTTTCCGAATTGGCGACGAACCGCACGGCGTCGCTGCCGGGGGATTTCGAAAACCTGTCAGTGGCCTGGAGAATTCAGAGCGAGATGAATGCTAACGGCACCGCAAGTTTGTGTAAAGTGCCGCCGATGCTAATGGGAAATTTGCCCCATTGAAAAATTTCCGCGCTTGTGCATGCCAGCATTTTCCCGGCTTAATCCCACCTGCGGCTCAGAAAAAAACTTCCCCGCGCAGGACCTCCACCACATTTCCACCGACCCGCACATTAACCACTCGGTCATGGGTCCGCGAGGCGCGGACAAAAATGCGGCTCGGCCGGTGCATTTCGATTCCCTGCTCGATCAGCACGCGCTCATCCGGTTGCGCCACTCCATGCGCCACCATCCATGCCGCTGCACAGCCCGCGGCCGAACCGGTGGCCGGGTCTTCGCCGTTGTAGAACATCATGCGCGCGTGCAGGCGGGCAGCCGCATCCACGGTCTCCCGCGTCACGAAGTAAAAAAACTTTCCGCCCGAGCGCTCCAGGTATTCCGTGGAGCCCCTTACGTCCACTTGCAGCCCGCTCATCATCTCCAGTCCGCGCAGCGGGACCACGGTGAACGCCACACCGGTCGACACCGTCTGGATGGGCAGCGAAGGATCGATGTCGCCATCGCGCAGACCCGCGGCGCGAACCACCGCTTCGCGATCGTGCAGCGCCCCGAACTTGGGGTCCACCTGGGTCATTTCCCCGAAGACCGGCTGCCCGGGAACTTCCTGGAAGCGCACCGGTACCTTGCCCACGTTCAAATCGAGCACTACCTCGCTCGCGCCGCTCGAACCCCGCAACGCAAACGCGGTTCCCAGCGTCGGATGACCCGCAAACGGCAGTTCTTCCGCCACCGTAAAGATGCGGACTCGCACTCCGTGTTCGCGTTCCGTGGCAGCATCGCGCGGCAGGATGAAAGTGGTCTCCGAGAGATTCATCTCCCGCGCCAGGGCTTGCATTTGTTCATCGCTGAGCCCTCGGCCATCCCCAAAAACCGCCAGCGAATTGCCCTCGAAGGGTCGAGAAGAAAAAACGTCCAATTGCGCAAACGGGTAGCGTCGTAGCCCACTAGTCATGGTGACTTATTGTAGCGCTCGGCCCACAGACCGCGCCGCGACGGCCGCTCCGGATCTCGCCTTCCGCCCCAACACCGACGCCACCATTCCCTGGAATCTCGCCACGTTGTTCCGAACCTGTGAGTAGAAGGACTCATTGACACCACTACTGCTACAGAGGATAGTAGTCAGCCGCCTTGATTCCGCGTGGCAGGGAGCGCCATGGCCAAGCTCCCGGATTCCCCAGTTGAGGCTGCATTCAGCGGTTTCAATTAAGAATTGTTTTCCAACCCCAATCCGCGCAGTCCCGGCGACATCGCCATGGTCAAACATCCGGCGCCCGAAAGCGCTTCCCATGTAACGTCTTTTCTCCACCACCCAGGAGGACGCATGCCAAGTACGCCAGCGGCAATACTACGTAACCTGTTGCTGTTCAGTTGCCTGTTGCTTTGGATCATCCCCGCCCCGGCGCAGGAGGTACAAAGAGGGGCGCTGGTCACTCATCCCAGCCGTCAGGATGTCTCGCTTCCGCTCCGGCGGCCGGAGCTCCCAACCACTTCCTCGAGATTGGCACCTCCACCACTTCGTTGAGTGAATTCGATTTCCACGTGGATTTTGTCAATCCCACCAATTCCACCTTTACCGGCCCCAACCCGATCACCGTTACCTCATATAGCCTGGCCTGTAATGGTGGCACCTGCATCAAGCAGCCTTCGCCGGGATCCACTCTGGATTCTCTGGGCGATCGGCTGATGTTCCGCTTGGCCTACCGCAACCTTGGTGACCATGAGTCTCTGGTGGTGGCTCACTCGGTGAAACCGGGAACCGGCGCCACCTCGTTGTCTGCCGTGCGCTGGTACCAGTTGCGCTCCACGCCTCCCGGAGGCAAATTCTCCGTGTTCCAGCAGGGGACCTTCCAGAACAAGAGCATCAGCTTCTGGATGGGAAGCATCGCCATGGACAAGCTTGGCAACATTGCCCTCGGCATGAGCATCCAGTACCACCGTGAAACCGAGTGTGGTGTACACCGGCCGTGTTCCCACCGACCCCTTGGGCATGATGGAGGCGCCCGCGATCGCGGTGAAAGGTAGCGGTGTGCAAACCACCTTGAGCCGTTGGGGCGATTACAGCAGCATGAGCATCGACCCGGCTGACGACTGCACCTTCTGGTACAGCCAGGAGTACTACAAATCCAACGGGGGCAACTGGCAAACCCGGCTGACTTCGTTCAAGTTCAATAGCTGTCACTAGGAAATTTCTCGGCAGGTTAGGCCAGAGCGCCGCTCGGCGTTCTGGCCTTTTTTTTCTGATCGGCTCGCGTCCCCCGAGGCGCGCCTGCGGTTTGACGGGATTTCCTCCCCCCGCGTATCCTACCGGAGATATGCCCGAATGCTTTCCGCTGGTGGCCCAGGGTTGTCGTATGCGGGCGCCGGTGTGCGGTTAGCACGAGACGCGGCCTTAAACCCATCCGGCGCCGATTGCGCAAGCCCATACTAAAATTCCATACTATGTAGAGGAGATGAACCGTGTCCTTACGAATCAATGGAACCGCCCCCAATTTCACTGCCGAAACCACCCAAGGTACGATCAACTTTCACGACTGGATCGGCGACGGTTGGGCGATCCTGTTTTCACATCCCAAAGACTTTACCCCCGTCTGCACCACCGAACTCGGCTACATGGCAGGGCTCCAGCCTGAATTCGCCCGGCGCAACTGCAAGATTATCGGCTTGAGCGTGGATCCCGTCAGCAATCACAGCAAGTGGGCAGCCGATATCGAGGAGACTCAGGGTCACAAGGTGAACTACCCGATGATCGGCGACACCGATCTCAAGGTGGCAAAACTCTATGACATGCTGCCGGCTGAAAGCGGGAGTACATCCGAGGGCCGCACTGCGGCCGACAACGCCACCGTGCGTACGGTATTCGTAGTCGGTCCGGACAAGAAAATCAAACTGATGCTCAGCTACCCGATGAGCACCGGCCGCAATTTCGACGAAGTCCTGCGCGTCCTCGACTCCATCCAGCTCACCGCCAGGCACAAAGTCGCCACCCCGGTAAACTGGAAGCAGGGCGGCGATGTCATCATCTCGCCGGCGGTCTCGAACGAGGAAGCAAAGCAGAAATATCCGGGGGGCTGGAAGTCGCCTAAGCCGTACCTGCGGATCGTGCCGCAACCGAAGTAGCCGTAGCGTCGGCGTCCCGCCGGCAACGTCAGCCGCTGTAGCGCCGGCTGCCGGCCCTGGCACGGTCGAAGGGTCCCGCCGGCAGGGTTGTCGCCACGGATTGGCACGGATGAACCCGGATTTGAACGGAAACCGTTGATGGCTTGGTCCACGAAAATCCACGGCCGCTTTTTCTCTATCCGGAAGCGCACGGGGTCCGGTGACTCTCCCGGTCTTCAAAACCGGCGGGCGGCAGGTTTTCCTGTCGCCGGTGGGTTCGACTCCCACTCGCTTCCGCCATTTTTCGGCTTGACGATTATGGGTGGGGCCAACGATCGTGACTCGCTTGCCTGCCTTCGCAACCCGCACTTTCGAGTGGTCCCCAGCTTGCATTGACGAAGTGCCGCCCCCCCGCGCGCCGAAGCCTCCGCTGCGCCCTCCGGTCTTGCAGGTCACGATCGGCAATGCCCGAAGCTGCTCTCGCGGTACCACCGTCACCGACATGGCGGTCATGCATCACTGCATTCTGTGCTCGATTTGCCTTAGCGTCGATATGGCTTGGGAGTCTCCCCGCGGGGCTCGTTCCCATCCTGTCAGGGTCACCCATTCTGCTCATGGCCACGAGCGCCGGTTGTTTGAGTAACCGTGGGGTGTGCTCCTCGTCAGCAATGGCCCAAACCAATCCCTCTGGACAAGGGGGGGCAGCTCATGATCACCAGTAAAGCAGCGCGCGACCGGGTCCAGTTCCCGCGCGATAAGGAAAACGATTACACCGACGCAATGCCAGGGCAACGGCTGGCCGGGGAGACCGCTCTCGCCGCCGCCATGCTCAACCAGGACTGGGTCGCCGCCCACGAAAAGCTGGGCCGCAATCGTCCGGGAACTTAAACGGAGGGCTGTCATGCCGAATGCTCAGGGCAGTGGTCGACTTTCCTGGGGAGACACCGTTTTCCTGTATCTCGAACGCGAGGACATGCCCCTCAACGTCGCCGGCGTCAGCTTTTTTGAAGGAGTGATTCCGCTCAGAGCTTGCCGCCAGTTCATCGAATCCAAGCTTCCGCTCATTCCCCGCTACCGCCAGCACGTCGTTGCCCCTCCATGGAATATTGGTCTTCCGAGCTGGGAATACGACCCCAACTTCGAGGTGCGCAACCACATTCGCGAGATAAGGCTCAAGCGCGGGACCGATGCCGAATTCAAGGCCGTCGCCGGGAAGATCCTGGGCAAAGTGATGGACCGGCGGCGGCCACTCTGGGACCTTACCCTGGTGCGCGGTTTGAAAGGCAATCAAACCGGCGTCGTCATCCGTGTGCACCACTGCCTCGCGGATGGCATTGCCGGGGTTGGCATGATGAATGTCCTCCTGGATGCCAGCCCGGTTGCGCCTCCTCTGCCCAAGAAAAAGCGGCGATTCCATGCCCCCCCGCCCCGGGACCCGTGGACGTTGCTGCTGGACGGGTGGATCAGTTCGTACTTCGACCTTGTACAGGGCGCTCTCTCGGCGCAGGCGGACGTGTTGAATCTGGTGGAGAAGGTGGCGGCGGGCGGCGGCGAGTGGCCCGTGGGCGAGCTTGCCCGGTTGCTGCCTGAACTCGCTGCTCCCACTGAGCGGTTGCAATTCAACGTGGCCTGCCGCGGGCCTCAGAAATTCGCCTGGGCCGAGATTCCGCTCGCGGAGATCAAAGCCATACGCGACGCTTGCGGGGGGACTGTGAATGACGTCGTGCTGGCGCTCGTGACTGCGACCATTCGGCGCTACGCCGAAATGCACGGCGAGCCGGTCAAGGGGCGGTTGCTCCGCATCATGGTTCCGGTTAACCTGCGGGGCACCGGCGACCCCGGCGATATGGGGAACCGCATCTCCCTGGTTCCGGTCACCATCCCGCTCGATATCCGCAATCCTCGAAAACTGCTCTCCGCGGTCCATGAAAGAACCGAGTTTCTCAAGCGGGCGCATGTGGCCGAGTTAGTCGCTCTGACCAGCGGTTTGCTGGGTGCATGCCCAATTCCCCTGCAGGCGCTGGCGGGACCGATCGCCAGCCAGCTACCGATCACTCCGTTCAACTTGGTCTGCACCAATGTGCCTGGCCCGCAGTTTCCGCTGTACCTGCTCGGCCACAAGATGTTGCGCTGGTACCCGTACGTCCCCATCGGCGGCGACATGACCGTCAATTGCGCCATGCTGAGTTACAACGGCACCACCTTTTTCGGGTTCACGGGGGATGCGCACGCCGTACCGGATCTCCAGCGTCTGGAAACCCTTCTCCGACGCAGTCTCACCGAACTGCGCCAGGCTGCCCGCGCCCACTCCCCCCGCAAGAAACGCGCCCGTCCTCAGGCTAAGGTCGTGCCCGCGCCTGCCATTCCTGTACCCGCCTCCTCTTCCGCAGCGCCTCCTCGGGTGCCCCCCGCCCCAACCCACGCTCCCACGCCGGAAAAGGACCAAGTCCTGGTTGCGCTGGGCGCATAGTGTTTGCAGGGCCAAGAGGTGGGGAACTTGACCGGTTGCAGCCAGAAGCCTCCCAAGCCGCGGGATCGTGTCCGCACCCGCCGGCCTGATTCTGCTCCCAACGCTGCAACCCGCCAATCTTTGCCAGCCAAACGCCACTTCTTGCGCGAAGCATCGCGCCGAAGCACGCTTCCAAATGGCACGGAGCCTTTTGGCCTCAATGGTGCGCCAAAGCCGTGCGGCACAGATGCAAAGTTCTGCACCTTGACGCTGGCCCGATCCTGACATATAGTTCGGCGACTTTCCTGGGAACCTCGAGCCCCTGTTGCTCACGTTCTCGTCTGTCGTATTCCCGTCTTTGCAAGTCGCTCTCAGCTTTGGAGGCGATCAGCACCATATCCCCGAGGAGGCTAGCCTGTAATGAGACCTATTGCCGCTCAAGTGTTTCAAATCTCAAGCGCATTCGCTGCCGGACTGTTGTTCGTCGGCCTAACCACCACCGCCGTTGCTCAGAACCGAGGCTTCAGCACCGTTCCCGTGAGAAGCTCACAACCATCCATCTCTGAGCAGTCGCCCGGCTCCATCGTCATCGGGCCAAACGTAAACGTCAGCAACGAAGCGCACGCACAGAGTGAGACCAGCGTGGCGGTGAACCCCACCAATCCGTTGGACATTCTCGAAAGTGTGAATGATCTCAACGCTCCCAGCGGCGCCGCGGCGTCGGTCTATGAGTCTCTGGATGGCGGTGCCACGTTCGCCAGCACCTATATCACTCCCAGTAGCAATTTCTGCTACGACACCTGGCTGGCCTTCAACGCCAACGGCGATGCCTTCGTCTCCTATGAGTGCTCTGACCAGCGCATTGCTTACCGCAATGCGGGCACATCCAACTGGGTAGAGATCGTGCTCAAACCGCTTGCCGGCGGCTTTCCGGACCGCGACATGGTGACGGTGGATAACTCGCCCACCAGTCCCTTCTTTGGCAGCGTCTATATCGGCTACGACGACAACAGCAGCAGCAACACACCCTTCGTCTTGTTCTCGCGCGATGGCAAAACCAACTGGAAGCGCAGTGCCGCCATCCCCCACGGTAACCCGACGATCGGGGTGAACGTAGCCACCGGGCCGGATGGCACGGTGTACGCTGCGTGGGAAGACTACAGCGGCAAAAAGATCTTCGCCTCGAAGTCGACCGATGGCGGAGCTACCTTTGGTACCGCTGTCGCTGTCACCACCTATCGCCTGAACACCTCTGGGTTCTTCGTTTTCATCCCACCCCAGAACATCCGTGGCTTCCTTCCCTACCCCATGACGGCGGTTGCCCAAGGCGGCCCCCATGCCGGCCGCTTGTACGCGAGCTACGCCGATAAGGACCCGACCAATGCCAACACCAACATCTACGTCCGTTTTTCCGATGATGGTGGGACAACCTGGTCAGCTGAAACCAAGGTTAACGACGACACCACAAGTGCCTATCACTTCCATCATCAGATCGCGGTCGCGCAGAATGGTAGGGTCGGCGTTTGCTTCTACGATACGCGTCGCGACCCGACTTCAAAGAAGACCGACCGCTATCTCGCCATCTCGACCGACGGCGGAATGACCTGGAAACCGAACAAGCGTTACACCAGCAAGCAGTCGGACGAAACCATTGCCGGAGCCGACGGAAACCAATACGGCGACTATCAGGGAGTCGCAGTTGATGCAGCGGGCACGTTCCGTTTCTCCTGGACGGATTCCCGCGTCCCCGGCGCAACCAAGGAGGACCTGTTTGGCGGCAGCCTGGGTAGGTAGGAGCCGCTAGTATGACAATCCAGAGGGCGGCGGAGAGTTCACCCGGAAGAATGTGGACTCCTGCCGCCGCCCCCTGCAGCCCAGGGGATGCGGCACCCTGAGCAGAAGTGGGCCATCTGGCCCCGCACTACTGCAGCGCGTACAAATTCCCATCCGCGCTGCCAAAATACACGACTCCGCGGTCCACCACGGGAGACGACATGATCGCGCCCACCGAAAACAGCCGATAAATGTCGAGGCTCATGTCCTGATAGTCGGCTTATCAAGGCGGGTGCGGAAGCCGTTTGGGAATTCGTGCTGGATCCGGTGGAGAGTTGGCTTGAGGCCGGGCGGCGGGCAAAGTTGGCTAGGGGTTGGCGGGCTGTCTGGGCGCAAAGTATCCCGTGCGGCACTGTACCTTCAGCTTGGGGGTGTGCGGAAGGATTTCAATCGAGCGGAAGCTGCCGTCCAACTTGAAATCCGCCGGGTGATAGCCCAAGGCATACTGGCTGCGCAGGGCTTTTTCGATCTGCCCGAAGGCCGACTTCAGATCTTCTTTCGCGCGTGCCGGCAGGATGTGCCCTCCCGTCGGTTGCGTAAGCGAGTCCAGGACCGCATCACCCTTGGGATGAGGCTCCAGGGAACTGTTGGTACTGAGGGCGTACATCACGACTTCGGCGCGGGCACTGGCGTCTTCCGCATCCCTCAAGAGGCTCTGGCTCGCTGTGTCCACACCATCGCTGATGAGAATGATCGCGCGCCGCGTGACTCGGGATTCAGTGCCGCTCTGCAGTTTTTTCGAAGCAAAAATCACTGAATCGTAGAGCGCTGTGTCCCCGCCTGAATTGAGCTCTTGAATCGATTTTGCCAGTTGATCCACATCGCCGGTCGTATCCTGCACCAGACTAACCTTGCCAGTGAATCCAACCACGAAAGCCTTATCCACCTCGGGCCGCAGAATCTTCCTCAGGAACACCCCGGCTGCTTGTTTCTCGAACTCGAAACGTCCGCGGATGGAGTCGCTCAGATCGATGAGCAGGGCCACGCGCAACGGCAGGTCGCTTTGCTGCTGAAAGTAGCCGATCCCTTGCGGCGGTTGATGGTTGTCGAGAAATTTGAATTCGGTCGCAGGCAGATTGCTGATAAAGTGCCCCTTCGAGTCGGTAACGGTGAACACGAGATTCACTTCGTCCACGCGCTTAGAGATGGTGATGCCGGTGTCTTGGGCGTTGCCCATGCCTGTGGGGGGAACGAATTCCCGAGGACCTTGGTCCTGTGCTCGGGCGACGGCGAAAAACCCGGCCAGTCCCAGCAGCCCGAGCACAAGGAACAGCGAACCTGCACGCCATTTCAAGGAGCGCATAATGGTGTTCCTCCGATACCGGAATAACAGCCGTACGGTTGCGCTGCACGCAAGACGCAACCTCGGGGAGTGTAGGCAGCAGAGAAAGGACAGGGGGAACTGCCGCCGCGCCCAGCATTCTAGCCCATATGACGATCCCGGTAACTGATTTCCTAACGCTCCTGCATACATTTTCTGTGGGATACCGGGCGATTTGATGGGGCGGTAGACACCTGATCGCTGTGAACGTCTGAAGCGCGCAGACCACAGGCGAGAGTGGGGGTCTCGCAGAAAGTGCTGGTCAGTTTGTGAGCCCCACCGACCAGGTCAGGACTGCGGTACCTTGGCGGTTTTTGTGGAGAGTGTGGGCAATCCCGTTTTTTGCCGAATCCCTTCCCCCTCCACGATGGTGTAAATGAAATCGGCCGGGACATCGTGCAGCAGCTCGGCCTTGCCGTTCGGCCAGCGAATTTCCACGTCGCTCATTTTGGCTTCCGAGCCCAGGCCAAAGTGCAGCCGCGGGTCGTTCTGCGAGATATAACTGCCGCCGGCGCGCACCTCGCTGAACTGGCTGGTCTTTCCCGCCTTCACGGTAACCCGCGCCCCAATCGCAGACCGGTTGCTCTGGGTTCCAAGCAGCTTAAGAAGCACCCGATGATTGCTATTCCTACCCTGGTTCAGCAGCAGCGTAGGCGGCTCGCCGACGTTCACCAGCACAATATCGACATTCCCATCGTTATTAATATCGCCGAAAGCCGCACCTCGCCGGCTTGCCGCTGGGATGGAAGAAAGAACGCTGGAGACATCTTCGAAGCTGCCGTCGCGCTGGTTGCGGAACAGTTGCAGGGGCTGGCGGTAGTGCGCGCCCGCGGGGATAGAATCCACTTGCGGATACACGTGCCCGTTCGCCACGAAGATGTCCAGCCAGCCATCATTGTCCATATCGAAGAAAGCAGTTCCCCAGCCCACCAACGGATATGTGGGCTGGGCCAGTTTGCTGGGCCAACTCACATCAGAAAACCCCTGCGCTCCCAAATTGCGATACAGGTTGTCGGCCTGTTCGGTGAAGTTGGTCACGAACATGGCCATGCGGCCTTCATGTAGATAGTCGCCCCAGTCCACACCCATCGAGCCCTGCTCCAGGCCTTCGCCGCTGAGGGCCGCGCCCGCAAGCATGCCGAGTTCTTCAAAAGTCCCATCATGCTGGTTGTGGTACAGGTAATTGGGGCCGGCGTCGTTGGCCACGTACAGGTCCGGCCAGCCATCGTTGTCGTAG
>JBGPJK010000064.1:0-17321 GCA_041485425.1 Terriglobia bacterium
CAATCCCTCGGCCGGCCCCGCGCGTCGCTCCCGCCACCAGCGCGATCCTGCCTTGCAATACTTTCTTCGGCACTTCAGCCATTCCCATTCACCAGTGCACATAATATCAAGGGGAGTTGGTGAGGCCAGAGGCGGGTGGCCCGCTTCGACCGAGCCAGCAGTACAGATCGGGGTGCCCCATTTCTCGTTCTTTGCGAGAAGTGGGGCTCGTCGCTCGCACCACTGGAAGGCTTCATCTGCAACACTGGTGCCGAAAGTTCCTCCACCGCCATTGATCCGGTCCTTCCACCAATCAACAGTTCACCGGAGGTCCAAATAAAGGGCGGGTGGCACACTCTTCGCACAGAAGGATATCCAGGTACCGGCCCCGGACCATCCAGCCGCGAAGCGGCGGCAGAATATACCCCCGGGCGTAAGCCCGGGGTGGACAGAGTAGACCCGCTGCCAGTCCCTTCAGGGACGACACCGGGCTTGCGACACACCTTCAACCTGAAGCCACCGGATCGGCGGGCGGCCCACTTCCACGGAGCCAACGCCATGATTGGGGCGCCCCATTTCTCGCGTTCTTTGAGAAGTGGAGCCGTCCCTCACACTACTCCCCAGAGCAATCCATGGTCCCGGAGGGACCTCCGAAAATAGCCCGCCACTTCAGTGGCGGGTGCGCGCCCCCCCTGGACACCGTGCCGTAGGCACGGCTGAAACCGCTTCCACCCATCTCTTGCATCCCCCGATTGTCATCCCAGCCAAGCCCAGCATCCACAAACTGCCAGTTCTGCCCCGCGCAAAATCGCCGCCAACCCTTGCCCATGTCAGACTGTGTCACAACTCAGCGTGAAGATGGAACGTGGAATAGACCGATGCCCCAGCCGCGAAGCGGCGGCACACGATAGCCCGGCACGGAAGTGCCGGGGAAACTGCGGCGGAAATGAACCGAGTCCCTTCCGGGACGGCACCGGGGTTTTGACACAGACTCAAGGCAACCAGGCCCTACCCCTGCCTGACGGCGTCATCCCGAAGCCCCGCGCTTTCTCCAGCGGGGCGAGGGATCTTGCGCGTAATGGCAAACCCGTGAGAGCTGCTAGCCACGAAAAGTAATGAAGCACCGCCCTCACCGTAGTATCGTTTGAGACCCTTGGGCACACCGGAATCGTAAAGAGCCCAGACATGGGTGCGATGTGACGAGCAACCCTGCCCGCTCTTCGAAAACCGCGAAAGGTGGGGCAACCAGGTTATGACCATCCTTCTCGCAGACTACGAAAAAGGACGGAGCGCTCAGCCATATTCTCCGCGCTTCATACCGCTAGAAAGTTTGTCAAGTTAGGACTTTCTAACGCCGGGTGCTTTCGTCTGAGCGGGGAATTTCGAAGGCGGAATGGGAAGACATTTGTGTTAGTATGACATAGCTTCTACCAACCCTGACGACCGCGTTTCGAAGGCTGGCGATCAGTGTGGAGGGCTGAATAATTCGCGGTGCGGGGCTCTCCGTTGGACTACCTTTTTGCCGCGACCGAGCGTTGGCGATGTCCGGAAGTCAGAATCAGGAGAACGTCTTCCCTTCAGCGGGTTCCCTCGCTGGCAAGCCTACCCAGCCAGCGGAGCGGACCACGTATCTGCCGGAACTTGAGAAATTTCTAACCGTTGCGGCAGAGCAGTACGAATCATGTCTCGGACATATCGAGCACGAGTACGTCGTAAGCGGCACAAGCGCGACGATGCGACTGCACTATGTGCGCTTCGACGCTAATGGTCGCCCTAAGTTCAAGGAGCTGGCTGAGGTTCTAACGAATCACCTCGGCCACTACGCGATTATGGCGCAGCGCCACGCAGCGGCGAAGACGCACATTGAGCACGTAAGGCTTCATCGTGAGGCGAAGAAACTCCTTAGGCGATACGCAAAAAGCGGCGAACCTGGAGAACTCCTACTGTACTTCCTCGTTGAGGCAGTTTTGAAGGCACCTCAGGCCTTGGCGAAGATGTCCCTCAAAACGAACCGAAAAGAAGAGGTCAAGGGCAGTGACGGCGTACACCTTCGGTGGGACGCGACTCGGAAACGGCTGATTCTCTATTTCGGCGAGGCTAAACTATATAAGTCGATTTCGTCAGCGATGACTGCGGCTTTGAAGAGCATCGAGAACTTTCATTGCGAGGGTGCTGAAGAACATGAGGTATTTCTAGCCTCAACCCATTTCCAACTTCTCGATGACAAACTAAAGTCAGAGGTTTGTGCATTCTTGGACAGGACAGGACCTCATCAAAGGACGGCTATGAGCTTCAACATGCTTGCCTTATCGGCTTCGACTGGGAGCAATACGGGGACCTAGAGAATCCGAAAAAGCGCAAGGAGTTTGTGGCGGATTTCGACAAGAGCTATCTTCAGCATGGCAGCACGATTCACACGGCCTTGGAAGGCCGCCTAAAGACTTTCAAATACAACCATCTTATCTTCGAGTTCTTCTTCATCCCGTTCAAAAGCGTTCAAGAATTCAGGGACTGGTTCTTAAACGAGGTCTTCGGCGAGGTGAGTAAATGATCTCCTCCGAAGCACAGGGTCGTCTGGACACTCTATACGAGCGGCTCATCGTAGCGGGCGTTCAAAGGCAGATCGGTATTCCACCGTCCGCGACTCTTGCGTTTTCCGAAGAAGATCTCGCATTCCTGTTGTCAGCTGCGTCACGACTTGCGTTTGAGGTGGAGGAAACTGGAGCCACCGGGGCGGAGAAGCCAATGAAGGCTTACGAGATTGCCACCCGAGCGCTCGACTTTGCCCGAGAGGATCAGGGTTCCCTGTTTGATGCGGCAGGCCTCATTCTCGCGCGCCTCGGGAACTTCCCGGCCCGCGGACTGCTCGATGAGCGCTGGCCTAGGCGTGAATTTGCGCTCCCACCCTACTTGGAACTTGAGGCACTTGCGCGTGAAAGCGAAAACACTTTCCATATCCGCGAGGATGTTGCAGTGCCTGTTACGGACTTTCAGGTCAGATTGCTCAGTGCGCTTGAACGGAGTAGCTCCGTAAGTGTGTCGGCTCCCACATCAGCCGGAAAATCCTTCGCGCTTTCGCTGGATGTTGTACGCCGTTTCGAGAAGGGGAATCCACTAACGGTTGTATACGTGGTACCAACGCGCGCCCTTATTCGGCAGGTAATGTACGACACGATTTACCAATTGAATGCCCATCACTTGGCGGATGTGCCTGTACTCTGTGTGCCCGAACCGCTGGGGGCGGCGGACGCCCCAAAAGGGGCTGTTTACGTACTCACACAGGAACGTTTGCTATCACTACTGTATGCGCCAGGTGCAAAGCCAGACCAGAGGATTGATGTGTTGATTGTGGATGAGGCACAGGAAATCAGCGATAACGGACGCGGTTTGGTTCTTGAGACGGTCGTGGAAAGAACATTGAAGCGCAACCCGGGGGCAGCCGCGTTTTTCTCGACCCCGTTGCGCTCGAATCCTGGATACCTACTGAGCCACTTCGGAAGACCTGCTGGCGAGTTTTTTGTGGAGCAGGTTGCACCTGTTACGCAAACTCTTGTCTCAGTCTTTCGTGTCAAGGGGAAACCCACGCGTGCCAACGTTCAGGTAGCTGTCGGGAGCAGCAACGTCACAGTCGCGGAAATTGAGCTTGGTTTCAGATTCCGCGGCCAGCATATGCCCAAGATCGCGGTTGCGTTCACGCAAAAAGATGAGTGTTCAATCGTCTATGCGAATGGAGCCGCAGCCGCTGAATCGCTCGCGGAAGATATCGCTGCCGAGCTTCCCGAACCGGCCGAGCTAGACGCCGAAGTGGAAGATCTTATTGAGTTCGTGCGAGAGCACATCCATTCGAAATACCGGTTGGCTGACTGCCTCGAACGTGGTGTCGCGTTTCACTATGGTCGAATGCCTCAGATCGTTCGGGCACGAGTCGAAGACCTCCTAAAGAAGCGTGCCTTACGATTTGTTTGCTGTACCAGTACGTTATTACAGGGCGTGAATCTACCTGCCAAGAACATCTTTATTGAGAATCCGAAGAGGGGCAAAGGTAAACCGATGCACCCGGGCGACTTTTGGAATCTTGCAGGCCGTGCGGGCAGGTTAAAGAAAGAATTTCACGGCAACGTTTGGTGCGTATATGGGAAAGACTGGGAGACGGATCCGCACCAGGGTGGCAGACTTCAGGAAGTAGTGTCCGCTTTCACCGCGACTCTCGCCTCTGAACCGGAGCGCGTGCTAGACGCAATCAAGATTCCCGACAGGCCTGCCGAAGCCGAGGATAACCAGCTTTACGAACAGGCGTTTGGCCGAGTGTTCAGTGATTTCAGTCTGGAAGGCCGACCCATCACGGACCTGAAAATCATTTCCGAAGACAAAAGGGCAGTCGTGGCCGAGATTGAAAAGAGCTGCGCCGATATTGCGAGAACCGTAACGTTACCGCGTGAGGCCTTTGCACGTAATGCGACAATCTCACCGCTGAAATTGGAAGAGCTCGCCCTGTTCCTGAGGCAGCAGCCGGAGCTTTACCCATGGGTGCCGGTTGTACCTAGGTCAAAGGATGGCTACGCCACGATGCTAGCGATCTTCCGCAAGCTGGAAGACGTATTCTTTCGGGAGGGCAACGCACGATACATATATTTCTGCTGGCTAGCTAGCCAATGGATCGGTGGCTCCTCTCTCAAAGAACTCATCACAGGTAAGCTCGAAAAAGACGAAGTACCAGATGACCCCAGGCAAATTAGCAATTCGATTCGGGTGTTATTCGACGAGCTAGAAACCACGCTTCGCTATAGATATGTGAAATACCTCCGAGCCTATAACGATGTCCTGAGATCGATACTTGAAGGGCGCGGAGACCTCGAACTGGCAGAGGGAATCACTCCTCTTCACCTCATGATCGAGTACGGTGCGTATGATCAGACCCTCATCAACCTCATGGCGCTTGGCATGTCGCGCACCAGTGCAATTCTCATGAAGGCTGTGCTACACCTGCCAAGCAACATGACCCGCGCTGAGTGCCAAGCCCGTATTAACACGACTGATCTCAAGCGGGCCGATTTGCCCCTCGTCTGCAAGGATGAAGTCAAGCGGATCCGCCGTACGTGATCATTTTGTGCCGGGTGCCCCACATCGCGCGGGCAAGCTACGCGCCGGACGGGAAACCCGGGGGGAAACCCGGGGGAAACCCGGGGACAGACGGAACGTTTTCTGGCGGGTGGCCCAGCCTTTCAGACGAGCAGACAATTTCAATCAGCACAATTGGAGGGTGCCTCATCCTTCCCCGCTTTTGGGAAGCGTGGGGATTTTGGGGGAAACCCGGGGACAGACGGAACGTTTTCTGGCGGGTGGCCCAGCCTTTCAGACGAGCAGAAGAAACCCGGGGACGAAGAAACCCGGGGACAGACGGAACGTTTCCTGATGTTTGTGCAACTACCGGTTAAAGGAAAGCGCATGTTGCCTGTCATCGGGCGGGTGGCCCAGCCTTTCAGACTATGATCCAGCAGACAATTTCAATCAGCGCAACTTGGAGGGTGCCTTATCCTTCCCGGCTTTTGGGGAGGATGGGGCTTTTGACTCTTGCGCTCTTCCGCGCGGCTCGGTCCACAGCTTGCGATTCATTCCTGTGAGCAGACAAGACAAAACCAAAGTCAACCACCCCGCCCCAACGTCGAACCGCACGACGTTAGTTCGGGCCACCCTCGGGAGTTAGAGCGATGCGCTGGCCTGGGCCACCCGCCTGGCGAGGTATTTGTGAGATGCTGGTGGCGCCACTTTTACGAAACCTGTTCGGAGCGTACTGATGATGGCTCGCTCGTCGTCCTCGGATCAATTTGCAGTTGGAGCAAAGGCTCACGATTCGTATTTGAAGGGACCAGCCGGCAGGCTTCACCTCGAGGATGGCGGAGCCGGAGGGCTGCCTGTCGTCTTTATCCCGTCGCTCGCCGGCACAATCCGGCAATGGCAATCTCAAGCCGATCATCTTCGACGGGATCGACGCGCGATTATCGTTGAGCTGCGTGGCCATGGTCGCTCCGACCCGCCGCAAGACGGCGATTATTCACTGCCAGCGATGGCCAACGACGTGGACGCGGTGGTGACGGCGCTCGCGGTGCGTCGTTTCATACTTGTGGGCCACTGCGGGGTTTAACCGTGTGATGGATGGGTCCCTGTTCATCACCACCGACGGGTCGCCCACCTCGAGTTCACCGATCAGCAGGTGAAAATACCGGGTGCCCCACATCGCGCGGGCAAGCCACCCGCCGAACAATAGTTGGGGGTGCCCCATTTCTCGCGCCCTTTGCGAGAAGTGGGGCCTTTCCCGCGTTCCAGCGAGCACATCCCGACACACTGCTCGGTGACCGCCGTACTTGACAACATTAGCTGAAAAGGTAATCATGCTAGCAAGCTATTCTCATGAAGATATAGCCCAGGTAGCCAAATCCGCGGTTTCACCGGATCGCACCTGTAAGTTCTTTGAAATCATAGATCGTGACACTAAACCCTTTGTTCTCAAAGACCATAGAGGGGGGAGGGGCCACTCTTCCCGGGCCGCGGCCTAGCGGGAGCGCCCGGGTTGTACCCATTTCCTCCCGTGGGTTGCACCATCCCGGCACCGGCATCGTCAAGCGCACCTCCCCCGCGTTACCAGAAATGGACCTCAACCAGCTCGCCGATCTTCC
This sequence comes from Terriglobia bacterium, assembly GCA_041485425.1. Lineage (GTDB taxonomy): Bacteria > Acidobacteriota > Terriglobia > Terriglobales > Acidobacteriaceae > JAIQET01. Next base: position 6,654 of record JBGPJK010000064.1, read on the forward strand.
TTTCCGGTCCCATCCCCCACCGCCCCCTCCAGTGCTATAGTAAGTAATTACTTACATGCGTTTAGCCGCTAAAGACCGGCGCCAGCAGTTGATCGACACCGCCATGCGCCTGTTCTCCGTGCAAGGTTTCGATGGCACCACCACCCGCGAAATCGCCGAAGCCGCGGGTGTGAATGAAGCCATCATTTTCCGGCACTTCACCAGCAAAGAAGATCTTTACTGGGCGGTGGTTTCCAGCCGTATCACTGCCTCCGGCCGCAAGCAGAAGCTGCGGGAACTGCTCGCTTCCGGCCTGGAGGAGCGCGAAGTCCTGGCCGCTATCGCCGAGACTTGGCTGCGTCGCACCAGGAAGGATGCCGCCCTCAGTCGTCTGCTGTTTTTCAGCGCCTTGCGCAATCGCCAGCTCTCGGACGCATTTTTTCGTAACTACATCGTGGAAGCCTTTGATCTGCTGGCGGACTATTTCCGCAAAGCCGCTAACCGCCGGCGCTTTCGCAACGTCGATCCACTAGTGGCTGCCCGCGGTTTTCTCGGCATGATTGCCTACCATAACCTGGTGCAAGAGCTCTTTGGCGGCAACCGCTACCAGCGATTCGACCCGCATACTCTGAGCCTGCAGCTCGCCGATCTTTGGCTCAATGGCATTTCCGCCAAACCTAGCCCCGCAAAGGTCGGTAACGGCGCCAATGGGAACCGGAAAAAGACGCCAGCCGCTTCCGTTGCGGAAACCGGAAAAGCAAAAGCGGGCCGCGAGCGGAAACTAGGATCTGGGTATCATGAGAGTATTTGAACTCATAGGAAGCAGCTCATGTCCGTGGAGCATAAAGCGATGAAGTGGAAAGCCATCTTACAACTCCGTTCTTTGCTCTTGTTTTCCGCGTTGGTGGCCGGGGTATTTTTCGCAGCCGGCTGCGGCAATAAAGAAGCCGTGCAAGCCGCCGCCGCCGCCCGTCCGCCAGCTCCAGTAGTCGTGGCCAACGTTGAACAGCGCGACATCCCGGTGCAGATCGCTGCCATCGGCAACGTCGAATCGTATCAGACCGTGCTGATCCGGTCGCAGGTGAACGGCCAAATCCGAAAGATCTTCTTTAAAGAGGGTCAGGACGTGCACACCGGCCAACTGCTGTTTCAATTGGACAAACGTCCCTTCCAGGCTGACCTTGACAAAGCCATCGGCACCTTGCGGAAAGACGAAGCCCAGGCGGAAAACTCTCGCGCCCAGGCCGAGCGCTACACCGCGCTGGAGAAGGAGGGCGTCATCTCCCGCGAGCAGGCTGACCTGCAACGCACCCAGGCCAAGGCCGATACCTCGGCCGTACAGGCCGACCAAGCTGCGGTCGAGGCTGCCCAGGTGCAGTTGCAGTACACCGATATCCAGGCTCCCATTGACGCTCGCACCGGCGCCTTGATGATCAACCTGGGCAATCTGGTGAAAGCCAACGACACGCCATTTCTAGTCCAGCTCAACCAGGTCACGCCGGTTTACGTCACATTCTCCATATCCGAAACCAGGCTGGGTGAAGTGCGTCGCTATTCCGCCAGCCACCAGCTTAAGGTCTTGGCGTATCCCAAGGGTCAGTCGGCGACTCCCGCGGAAGGCTACCTCACATTTATCGACAATGGAGTGGATACCCAAACCGGCACGGTCAAGTTAAAGGCAACCTTCGTCAACCAGGATCGCCACCTGTGGCCGGGCGAATTTGTGGATGCAGTCCTGGAACTCTCCGTCCAGAAAAATGCCATCGTGGTGCCCACCAAGGCCATCCAAACCGGACAGCAGGGCGAATACGTCTACGTGGTTACGCCCGACAGCACGGCCGAATCGCGCCTGGTGAAAACCTCTGGCACTTACCAGGATCTGACCCTGGTGGCAGACGGGCTCAAACCCGGCGAGCGCGTTGTGGTGAACGGCCAGTTGCGAATCGCACCCAACGCAAAAGTCGCCGTCCAGAGCACCACGTCCGGCACTTCGCCATCGACTGCGGGCGCCGCCGCCGGAACCACCCCTGCGGGAGGCGGTTTGTGAGCATCTCGGAGACCTTCATTAAACGGCCCATCATGACCACGCTGGTCATGGCTGCCATCCTTATTTTCGGGATTTTCGCGTACCGGCTACTTCCGGTGAGCGATCTGCCCAACGTAGACTTTCCCACGATCCAGGTATTCGCCGCGCTGCCCGGCGCCAGTCCCGACACCATGGCGTCCTCGGTCGCCACTCCGCTGGAGAAGCAGTTTTCCACCATCGCCGGCATTGACTCGATGACCTCCACCAACTCGCTCGGCCTGAGCAACATCACGATCCAGTTCAACCTGAGCCGGAAGCTGGATGGCGCGGCGCTCGATGTGCAATCGGCGATTACCGCGGCTTCCGGGCAACTTCCGCCGGAGATGCCGACGCCCCCGACCTTCCGCAAAGTCAACCCCGCCGACTCGCCGATCATTTACCTCGCGCTGAGTTCCCCAACCATGAGGCTTTCCGACGTGGACGAGGCCGCGGAAACTACCATGGCGCAACGCATTTCCATGGTCAGCGGCGTAGCCCAGGTCCAGGTGTTCGGTTCCCAGAAATACGCGACCCGAGTGCAGCTCGACCCCAATGCGCTGGCTTCCCGCCAGATCGGAATTGATGAAGTCAACACCGCACTTCAGTCGGGCAACACGAACCTCCCGACGGGAACGTTGTACGGCCAGAACCGCACGTTCACCATCCTGTCTAACGGACAACGCCTGAACGCGCTGCAGTTCGGCCCCATGATTGTTGCCTATCGCAATGGTTCCCCGGTGCGCCTCAGCGAACTCGGCCGGGTCATGGACAGCGTGCAGGACGACAAGAGCGCAAGCTGGTTCAACGGCAATCGCGCCATCGTGCTCGCCATCCAAAGGCAGCCCGGAACCAACACCGTGGAAGTCGTGGACAGCATCAAGAAGCTGCTGCCGCAATTGGAAGAGCACATCCCCGCCGCCGTGCGCGTCGACATCCTCTATGACCGTTCGGTTTCCATCCGAGCCTCAGTTGACGACGTCAAATTCACCTTGGTCCTGACCATCGGCTTGGTGATCATGGTGATCTTCCTGTTTCTCCGTAATGTTTCCGCCACCATCATTCCGTCGTTGGCTTTGCCCATGTCCATCATCGGAACCTTTTCCGTGATGTACCTGCTGGATTACAGCCTCGACAACCTGTCGCTGATGGCGTTGACGCTATCCGTCGGCTTCGTGGTGGATGATGCCATCGTCATGCTGGAAAATATCGTCCGCCACATGGAGATGGGCAAGAAGCCGTTCCAGGCCGCCCGCGATGGCGCCGGCGAGATCGGCTTCACCATTCTTTCCATGACCCTGTCTCTGGCCGCGGTGTTCATCCCGCTGCTGTTCATGGGCGGAATCATCGGGCGCTTGCTGCACGAGTTCGCGGTCACCATTGGCGTCGCGATTCTGGTCTCGGGGTTTGTGTCGCTCACCCTCACTCCCATGCTGTGCAGCCGCTTCCTCAGACATCAGGCCGCGGCCGAACACGGGCGGCTCTACAACCTCAGTGAGCGGGTCTTTGATGGCTGGCTCCGCGGCTACGACCGCAGCCTGAAGGTGGTCCTGCGCCACAAGTTCGCCACCTTGATGGTGTCGTTCGCGGTGATTGGGCTGACCTTCTATCTCTACACCGTGTCCAAGACCGGCTTCATCCCCGACGAAGACCAGGGCCTGGTGTTCGCCTTCACCGAAGCCCAGCAGGGAATTGCCTTCCGCGACATGTTGCAGTTGCAGCAGCAGGTCGCCGACGTCGTCCGCCACGATCCCAACGTCTTGAACACCATGTCTTCCATCGGCAGTCCCATCAACCAAGGCCGCATCTTTTTCCGTCTGAGAGACAAGAAAGACCGCGTCAACCAAATGGGTGCGGCGGACGTGATCCAGGAGCTTCGTCCCAAGGTGTCGCAGATCCCCGGCCTCAACGTGTTCATGCAGATTCCGCCCACCATTCGCATCGGCGGTTCCCTCACCAAGTCGCAATACCAGTACACTCTGCAGACTCCCGACACCGCCGCCTTGTATGAGGACGGGCCCAAGCTGGAAGCGGCATTGCGCGCTCTGCCCCAGCTCCAGGACGTCACCAGCGATCTCCAGGTCAAGAACCCACAATTAACTGTGGAAGTGGACCACGACAAGGCTTACGCGCTGGGCGTGTCACCGAGCCAGGTATCGGAGGCGCTCTATTCCGCCTACGGCACCCGCCAGGTCAGCACCATCTACACCCCCAACAACGAGTACTACGTCATCGTCGAGTTGCTGCCGCAATACCAGAACAATCCCAACGAGCTTTCCTTGCTTTACATTCGCTCGAACACCGGCAAGCTGGTGCCGCTCGACACCGTGGCTACGCTCGTGCCGTCGCTCGGGCCGCTCACCGTAAACCACCTCGGTCAACTTCCCGCCGTGACCGTCAGCTTCAACTTGAAGCCCGGAGTGGCGCTCGGCGATGCCACCAAGTTGGTCGAGCACACGGCGAGCCGGGTCCTGCCGGATATCCAGGGCACTTTCCAGGGCACCGCCCAGGCCTTTCAGAACTCGTTCGTCGGCATGGGGCTGCTATTGCTCGCCGCCATCCTGGTCATCTACATCATCCTGGGAATCTTGTATGAGAGTTTTATTCATCCCCTCACCATTCTTTCCGGATTGCCCTCCGCCGGTGTCGGCGCGTTGTTGACCCTCATCCTCTTTCACCAGGAATTGAACCTCTATTCCTTCGTAGGCGTCATCATGCTGATCGGCATCGTCAAGAAAAACGCCATCATGATGGTTGACTTCGCACTCGACGCGGAGCGTACCGAAGGCAAGAGTCCCGAGGAATCCATTTATCAGGGCGCGCTGGTCCGCTTCCGTCCCATCATGATGACCACCATGGCGGCCCTGATGGGCACGCTGCCGATCGCAATCGGATTCGGAGCGGGAGCCGAGTCACGGCGCGGGCTGGGCTTGGCGGTCGTGGGCGGCCTGCTCTTCTCCCAGGTCGTCACGCTCTACATCACACCCGTCTACTACGTCTACCTCGACCAATTGCAGGCCAAAGTCCGCAGTTGGCGCGGCGGCCGCAAACCCGAGGTCAGGTCCGCGCCTCAGCCACTGGACGAAGCTGCGCTGATGGGGCAACACGACTGATGGCCGTGTGGGGCAAAGCGCACGGCTCTGCTCGTGCCGCTTCGCGTGGGAACCAGACTGAGAACCGAGATCTGAGAACCGAGAACTGCTTCAACACAGACCAATTTGAGTCCACACACAAATCAAGCGGGGGAACGGACTTTGTCTCAACCCAGAAAGTTTCACCCAGAGATCCTGCTGTTTCTGCTTTCCTTGTTGTTTGCAACGGGCGCTGTCGCCCAGCCGGTGGCACCCTCTTTGTTCTCCGACATGCGCTGGCGGCTGGTCGGCCCGTTTCGTGGCGGCCGGTCGCTCAGCGCAGTCGGGGTACCCGGGAACCCCAGCCTTTTCTACATGGGCGCAGTGGGCGGTGGGGTGTGGAGAAGCACCGATGCGGGTAACACCTGGGAGCCAATTTTCGACAGCCAGGACATCGCCTCCATCGGCGCCATCGCGGTGGCTCCTTCCGATCCCAATGTAATTTACGTCGGCAGTGGGGAAGCCGACATGCGCTCTGATATCACTTATGGCAACGGCGTTTACAAGTCGACCGATGGCGGTCGCACCTGGACGCATATCGGGCTGGAAGACACCCGCCAAATCGGACGTATCCTGATCGATGCCAGGGATCCTGACGTGGCATTCGTCGCCGCGCTCGGCCACGCCTACGCCGCCAACAGCGAACGAGGAGTTTTCCGCACCACGGACGGCGGCAAGACCTGGTCGCGCGTGCTTTACAAGGATGACGACACCGGCGCCATCGACCTCGCCTTTGATCCCCAGGACAGCCGCGTCATCTACGCCGCGCTGTGGCAGACGCGCCGTCCGCCATGGAATGTCTACCCCCCTTCCAACGGCCCCGGCAGCGGATTGTACAAATCTACCGACGGTGGTTCCACCTGGCAGCATTTGCAAGGCAGCGGTCTTCCGTCACAAGCACTCGGCAGAATTGGCATCGCTGTCGCTCCCGGCGATCACAATCGTGTCTACCTGATCGTCGATGCCAAGGATGGTGGTCTGTACCGATCCGATGACGCAGGAAAAACCTGGTCTCGCGCCGATAGTGAATCACGCATCTGGACCCGCGGTTGGTACTTCGGCGGCATCACCGTCGATCCAAGGAATCCCGACATCCTCTACGTCGCGAACGTCTCCACCTACAAGTCGGTTGACGGAGGCAAGAGTTTTGTCGCTTTCAAAGGTGCACCCGGCGGTGACGATTATCACAGCGTCTGGATCGCGCCCGAAGATTCCGCGCGCATGGTCCTTTCCAGCGATCAGGGCACCATCGTGACGCTGAACGGCGGACAGACCTGGAGTTCCTGGTACAACCAGCCCACCGGCCAGTTCTATCGCGTCGCTACCGACAATCGTTTTCCCTACTGGATCTATGGCGCGCAGCAGGACAGCGGCGCGATCGCCGTTCCCAGCCGTACCGACTACGCATCGCTTACCCAGCAGGATTGGCGTCCCATTGATGCCGGCGGCGAAAGCGGTGCGATCGCACCTGATCCACTGAACCCCAATATTCTCTTCTGTGGCGCGGTCTCGCGTTACGATCTGACCACTTTCCAGAACCAGGATGTTTCACCGAGCACTGGCCGGGAAGGGAATTTTCGTCAGACCTGGACCCTGCCCCTCGCCTTCTCGCTGGCCGATCCGCACAAGCTCTACTTCAGCCATCAGATGTTGTTCCGCACCACCAACGCCGGCAAGAGTTGGGACCAGATCAGTCCCGACCTGACCCGGGAAAATCCGGACATTCCGCCCAACCTCGATCCCATTACCGCCGGCTACGGTCTCGCCACCCCGCGCAAGGCAGTCATCTACGCCATTGCACCGTCGCCGCTGGATGCCAACCGGGTCTGGGTCGGCACCGACGACGGCCTCATTCATCTCACCCCCGATGACGGCAAACACTGGGCCAACGTCACGCCGCCGCAGCTATCGCCCTGGAGCAAGGTCGGAATCATCGACGCTTCGCACTTCGACCCGGAGACCGCCTACGCGGCCATTGATCGCCACCGTCTCGATGACTTGCACCCGTATATTTATCGCACCCACGATGGCGGCAAAAGCTGGCAGCAGGTTTCGAAGGGCATTCCTGAAGGCGCGTATGTCAACGTTGTGCGCGAGGATCCCAAACGTCAAGGCCTGTTGTACGCTGGCACCGAACTCGGGATGTACGTGAGTTTCAACGATGGCCAGGACTGGCAATCGCTGCAGCTCAACCTTCCCATTGCGTCCGTGCGCGACATCGCGATTCACCAGAACGATCTGGTGATCGCAACCCATGGCCGTGCCTTCTGGGTACTCGACGACGTCAGTCCTCTACATGAAATCGACCCCAAGCTCGCAACCGAACCCGCGTACCTGTTCCAGCCGCAGGGGACCTTCCGAATCCGTCCCGGTTCCGACCAGGGCACCCCGTTTCCACCGGAAACCCCGCACGGCGACAATCCGCCCAGTGGCGCGATTCTCGACTACTACCTGAAGACGGCCCCATCCACGCCGGTTGCGCTGGAGATCCTCGATAGCCAGGGCGCAATTCTTCGCCGCTATGCCAGCGATGACAAGGCGCCGCCAGTCGATGAAAAATCGCTCCAGATTCCGCTCTATTGGATCCATCCCCCGCAACCGCTTTTAGCTGCGGCGGGCATGCATCGCTTCGTGTGGGATATGCACTATGCCTCTCCGCTGCCGCCGTCGGCGACTCGTTCCCGCCGTTTTGGTGCGGATGGACCGTGGGCTCCCCCCGGACAGTACAGCGTCCGCTTGATTGTTGACAGAAAAGCCTACACCCAACCACTTGAGCTGAAGGTCGATCCCCGCGTGCAAGCCACGCCCGCCGATCTGCAGATGCAATTCGAAGTTGCGCAGAAGTGCACCACCGCCGTGGCGGAGATTTCGCACGCTTCCACTCAGGCGTCCAGCATCAACGAACAGGCTCAGCGTCTGGAACTGAAGACCAAAGACAATCCGGCCATCAACCAGGCGCTCGCCGATCTTGAACGCCGTTTGGCCCCGATTATCGGGCCGCTGGCCCGAGGCTACGGGCTGGCTGTCATCCCTCTCGATACCGACCAGACCAGCCTGCGACACCTGTTTGCAGCGTTCAGCGAACTGAAATCCGCGGTAGAAAGCGCGGACGCCGCCCCCACAGCCGAGCAACTAGCCGCCTTGGAAAAGAACAAGAACGCTCTTCAGTCCACCATCTCCCAATGGCAGCAGTTGCTCTTGCGCGATCTCCGCACTTTGAATGCCCAATTGAAGCAGGCGGGATTGACTGAGGTCACGCTGGGGAATGATGGAAACTAAACCACGCGGGTTGCCGTAGCGCCGGAGCCTCGCCCGAGTAATCGGGTCTCACCCCGCAGTTCACTGCGATGGCCGGGCTGCGGACTATCTCCCTCCCACGAAAAACACCACCAGGTAAACGACTTCCGCCATGGCAACCGAGATCCAGAACACTTCGCGCATGCGCGAACGCGATAGCGCACCCACCAATTTGCTTCCGTGGGCATGCTCTGGTCCGGAGATCGGCGGCGAGGCCGCGAAGAGCGTTCCTCCGACCACCGGCTGCAACGGTCTCTGCACTACCGTTACGCTCGCGGGCTGCGAGGGCGTTTCCGCGATTCTTGCCCGGCTCCCTGGCGCAGCCTTGGGCCAACTGATCAGTGACGACCAGCGCAAAAGCTGCAGGGGGCCCGACTGCAGGCTGGCCTCAACCGGGGATGAAGTCAGCTCCAGCGCCGGCAAGTTTTCCGGTGCGATCCGGTCGGCCAGGTTGCGCAGCAGCGACGTCCACCACGGATGACTCATGCGATCGCTGAAGAGTTCCCCCACCTCCACCGGCCGCGACTCCAGTTCCAGCGGCGGCAGCGTCTCCGGGGCAATCACGTCGCCCAGATTGGTGAATACCGTGCGGTACCACGGCAGGCGGAGCCGGTCACCGAACAGCATGCCGACATCGACCGGCCTGGAAGTGAGGTGCAGCGGCGGCAGTTTTTCCGGAAACACCCGCTCGCGTAGGTTCGCCAGCAGAGATCTCCACAGCGGGCGAGTCAGGCTGTCAGGAAGCACAAAGGCGATTTCGTGTCCACCGCTGCGCGCGCTTTGAGGTGACATTTCCATCGTTCAGTTCAACTCCTATTTAGACGCTCGTCAGGCCACTTCGGATGCTACGACGCAGCCGAAATTCCTGGCTGCTCAGATATATCCCAGCCCCGCCAGGCGATCGTGAATCAGTTTTTCCCCTTCGCCGTCCTGGTCGTCACCCGGGCTTTTCTTTTCCATGCCCGCCACCAGCGAGCGCCCTTGCATGGTTTCCGGAATCTCGTATCCCGCCAGGTCCAGCAAGGTGGGAGCCATGTCCAGCAGCCGCGCTCCCTCGTATTCGCCGCCCAACGGACAATTCGGCGCCGCCAGAATAAACATTCCATATTGCGCGTGGTTGCAGCCGTCGGGGCCGGTGTCGTTCTCCTGCACCTGGATCTTCGAGTGCCCCACTGTCCCGATCGAGCGCCAGTAGAGCCCGCCAAAGTGAACGATCAGGTCCGGCGCCACATTCCGCACCTTCTGATAAATCTCTTTCGGCTTGAAAACCAACGAGTTCAGCAGCTCCCCCTTGTCGTCCTCCAGCTTTTCCAGCCGAGCTTTCATCTCGTTCTGAAAACTCTCGTACTCCGCTGCCGGAATCACGCCCAGTGGTTCGCGCCCCTGCACATTGAAGAAGACACGCGCGTAATACCCGCCCTCGCTCCACACCTTGGTCTTGTTCCAGTTCACATTAAGCTGCTCAAACGGCGTCAGCCCCTTGGGATACTCGTTCAGCACCAGCAATCCCTCGCGAATCAACCACTCGTTGATGGCAATTCCTCCATCCAGCCGCTGTGCTCCATGGTCTGAAACCACCAAAACAATAGTCTCGCTTTCCAGCAATTCCAGCACTGCGCCAATCTGCTCATCCAGCCACAAGTAGTATTCCGGGATCGCGTTCTGGTAGGGATTCCCTGCCTCAAACTGCACGTGCCGGGGATCGAAATAGTTCCAGAAGCCGTGCTGCATGCGGTCGAGCCAGATATCCACAAAATGAAAGTAATCCCACTCCTGTTCGGCCAGCAGCCAGCGCACCACTTGCCACTGCTTGCGGCTCATGCGGAAGATTTCTTCCTTAAGCCAGTCTTTCTGGTCGGTGCGAAAGTTCTTCACGTCTACCGGATACTCGCCCACCAACTCCGTGAGCTGGGCCTTGACACTCGCGGGATGCGTGAATTCATTTTTCACCGGATCAGGTGTAAGAAAACACCCGATGCTGATGCCGTGGATGCGCCGCGGCGGATAATTCGGCGGCACCCCCACCACGATCGACTTCTTGCCTTCGCGCGCCAACTGGTCCCAGATCGCCAACGCCTTGATGGAAGCCGAGTTCGCGAACCCCAGCTTGTCGTAGGAATGGTCGGTGCGATTGCGAAATCCGTAGATGCCGAGCGATCCTGGGTCCTGGCTCGTGCTCATGCACATCCAGGCGGGAAC
>JBGPJK010000065.1:0-17178 GCA_041485425.1 Terriglobia bacterium
CGCTGGGGCGGGCAGTATCTCGACAACCTCAATGAAGCCAAGACCGACTTCACCGATCTGAACGTCTTTGAGCGCTTTCAGCCGCGGATTCCGGCGGAGTATGCGGACTCCCAATTTCTGTTTTTGGGCAACATCCACCCGCACCTGCAAGCCGCGGTGCGGCTGGAATTGCGCGGAGTGCGCCTGACTGGCGGCGACACCATGAATTACTGGATCAAGGGCACGCGTAACGAACTGATCGAGACGCTGAAGCTGATCAACGTGCTGCTGATTAACGATACCGAGGCCAAGATGCTGGCGGGAGACAGCAGTGTGCCGCGGGCGGCGCGCAAGGTGCTCGCTCTGGGCCCGCAGGCGCTGGTCATTAAGCATGGTGAGTACGGCGCTACCATTTTCTTTCGCGAAGGCGCATTCGGCATCGGGAGTCATCCCTTTCGCGCGCCCGCGCTGCCCATCGAGGAAGTAAAAGATCCCACAGGTGCGGGAGACTCCTTCGCCGGGGGCTTCATGGGCTACATTGCTTCGCAGGGGCAGATCAACCGCGAGGTGCTGAAGCGCGCCCTGTTTTACGGTGGCGTGATGGGCTCATTCGCGGTGGAGCGTTTTGGCACTGAGCGCTTGCAATCGCTCACGCGCGCAGAGATTGAAGCCCGCTTCCAGGTCTTTCGCGAACTGACCCACCTGGAATGACCACTCCGGCCATCCGTCGCTGCGACTCCGCGACCGCGCTGCTGGCGGTTCTCGCGGGTTGCGTGTCGGTCGTAGCCTTCCTGTTTTATTTCCGGCATGATTCGCTGCTGCTCTATGGCGACGCCGTGGCGCACATCAATATTGCGCGGCGGGTTTTTGACTCGCGCACATCCGGTCCGCTGCAACTGGGCACGGTGTGGCTGCCTTTGCCGCACCTGCTGATGATTCCTTTTCTGCTTTCCGACTGGATGTGGCAAACCGGAGTGGGCGGGTCAATCCCTTCGCTGCTTGCCTACGTTTTCGGCGTGGCGGGAATTTTTCGCCTGGTGCGCGGCGCTCTCAGCTTTCGCTCGCAACCGGACGCGAAGGCGAGAATGGCAGCATGGTCAGCAGCCGTCATCTATGCTGCGAACCCGAATCTCATCTATCTCCAAACCACCGCGATGACCGAGCCGTTGTACCTGGCGCTGCTGGTGTGGGTGATGGTGTACTTCAGCGAGTTCGTACAAGATACTTTTGTGCTGGCAGGCGACGATGTGCAGGCAGCGGGTCCGGGTTCGCTGCGGAAGTGCGGTTTGTGCTTATTCGGAGCTTGCCTGACGCGTTACGACGGATGGTTTCTGGCAGGGGCGTTGTGCATTGTGACCGTGACCGTGGTTGGGAAGGCAAGACACAGTGGTCAAAGCCTGCGCTGCGGGTTCGGGAAATTCGTTTTACTGGCGGGGGCTGCGCCCGTGCTCTGGCTCGGGTATAACGCGATCATCTACCGCAATCCTCTGGAGTTTGCCAACGGGCCCTATTCAGCGCGCGCCATTGAGCAGAAGAATTCGCGTCCCGGTGTTTCGCCGCATCCCGGGGCTAATGACTTGCCGGTGGCGGCCAGTTATTTTCTGAAGTCCGCGGAGTTGAACCTGGCGGAAGGGAACTGGCAGAAGGTATGGCTGGCGCTGGCACTGGCGGGAACGGTGATGAGCCTGGTCTTCGATGGCCGGCCGTGGCCTCTTCTGCTGCTTTGGGTTCCGCTGCCGTTCTACATGTTTTCCGTGGCTTACAGCGGCGTGCCCATTTATCTGCCTGTGTGGTGGCCGTTCGCCTATTACAACGTGCGGTACGGGGTGGAACTGCTGCCGGCGTTCGCGGTGTTCGTGGCGCTGGCGGGTTATTTCCTGGCAGGTTTGGTGCGGCACGCAACTAGCCGGGGTGCGGTTGCAGTGACAATCTTGATCGTGGTGGCTGGCAGCTACGCATCGGTTTGGCGTGAGCAGCCAATCGGCCTTCGCGAAGCGTGGGTCAACTCCCGGACGCGAATCGCGTTAGAGAACGAGTTGGCGTCCAGGTTGAAGAAGTTGCCGCCGGATTCCTCGCTGCTGATGTACCTGGGTGATCATGTGGGTGCGCTGCAGCAGGCGGGCATCCCGCTGCGGCGGGTGATCCAGGAAGGCAACCATCGCACCTGGAGGCAGCCGTCCGACCCGGAAGGTTTGTGGGAGCGGGCGCTAGCCAGTCCCGGCCAGTATGCGGACTTCGTGGTTGCGGTGGACCGCGACCCGGTGGCGGCGGCAGTGCAAAGCCAATCTCTGGCAGCGATCGCCGAGATCCACGTCAAGGGCCAGCCCGCGGCAAGGATCTACCAGACTCACCCGGCTGCACGGTAATCAGCCGCGTTAACTCGCGCGAAACGGAAGCCGCCAAAAGCTGCGTTTTCCAGTGATAAAATCCACTCACTCACGATTCCAGCAAAAGCTATGCAAACGCTTCAGCACAGCATGGATCTCCTGCGCAATGAGATGGGGGTGGTGCTCTCCTCCACCATCATTCGCCTGCTGGTCGCGGCGATCCTGGGCGGAATCATTGGCCTGGAGCGGGAACTGCGGCACAAGCCCGCGGGCTTGCGCACCAACCTGTTCATCTGTTTCGGGTCGGCTATGTTCACCGTACTCGGAGACCAGTTGGCGGGAAGTTTTGGCGGGGACCATACGCGGGTGGCGGCTCAGATCATCCCCGGTATTGGCTTTATTGGCGCCGGTTCGATCCTGCATTCCCGCGGCTCGGTGACCGGACTTACGACGGCGGCGACACTTTTTGTAGTGGCGTCGGTGGGCATGGCGGCGGGTGGCGGCCTCTACATCACCGCCGTCTTCGCCACGGGCGTGATCCTCATTGCGTTGGCGATGCTGGGCAAGCTGGAACGTCGCTATGCGCTAAAGTCTACCCAGTGTGTCTACGAAGTGACCGGGCAAAATACCGAGACAATTCTGAGCGAATTGAACCGCATCCTGGATGAGGAAAGGCTCGGTATGCAGGATGTTCACGCCGTCTCGATGGACGGACATTCGCGGGTGGTATTCGGTGTGGAATGCGTTCGAACGGAGCGCGAGGCCCTCAGCCTGCGCTTGCACCAGTCGAGCGTCTTTTCAAACATAAATTCTCTGGGCAGCACCGAGCGCGAATGAATCCGCCCACCACCGTCATTCCTTTCGTCAAGGCGAACGCCTGCGGGAACGACTTCCTGATCATTGATGGCATGCATGCTCCGGCGGACATTTCTGCCTTCAGCCGAGACATCTGCGACCGGCATCACGGGGTGGGAGCCGATGGGGTGGAGTGGCTGTTTCCGGCAACCGATGCGGATGTGCGCGCCCGCCTGTTTAATGCTGACGGATCGGAAGCGGAGATCTCGGGCAACGGCACGCGTTGCGTGGCGGCTTGTTTGTGTTCGGAGCAGGCGAGGGAAAAAGTCGTGATTCGCACCGGCGCCGGGGTGAAGACCTGCACGCTGATCTCGCGCAGCGACGCGCAGTACGAATTCGAGATCGCCATGGGCGAGCCGCAGGTGGGCGATGAGTTCCCCATCAAGCTGGCTTTTCGCGAAGTGCGCGGTATTCCCGTTTCGATGGGGAACCCGCATTACGTGGTGTTCTTTAATGAATTTGCGCCAGGATGGCAGGCGGAGGCGGCCGAAATCGGGCGGCATCATGACTTCAAGTATGGGATCAATGTTGAACTGGTAGTGGTGAAAGACAAGGCGAATGTGGAAGCGCGTTTTTTTGAGCGCGGGGTAGGGGAGACGCAGTCGTCGGGCACCGGGTCGTGCGCGGCGGCGGTGGCTGCAATCGCGGTCAAGCGGGCTGAGTCGCCGGTGCGGGTGAGTACGCCCGGGGGAGTGCAGACGGTGCGCTGGGAGGAGCAGGTTTTTCTGCGCGGACCAGCGCAGTTGGTCTGCCGGGGAGAGTTTTTCGTTTAACATTGGGCTCACATGCCGCTAACGTCAACCATTTCGCGCATCAAGCCAGCGGCGTTGCAACCTGGTGACACGGTGGGCATCGTGGCGCCCGCGAGCAATATCCAACGGGAGCTGCTCGAAGCGGGCTGCGAAACGCTGCGCCACCTCGGCTACAAGCCGTTCTATTTCGATTCCATTCTCGATCAGGACCTGTACTTCGCCGGTTCTGTGGAGCGGCGGGCGCGGGAACTGGAAGAGATGTTTGTTCGCGAAGAGGTGCGGGCGATTGTTTGCGCACGCGGCGGGTACGGGGCGAACTATCTGTTGGGGAAGCTCGATCCGCAGAAGATCGTACCGAACCCGAAGATTTTTGTTGGCTACAGTGACATCACCACGTTGCTGACCTGCTTTGCCGACTCCGCGGGATTTGTTACCTTCCACGGCCCCATGGTCACCAAAGATTTTGCACACGCAGACGGGGTGGACTTGGTTTCCTGGGAAGCCGCACTGAGTGGGCTCTCGGAGTGGACCATCGACCTGGGACCGAATTCCGGTGTGAAGCCGCTGGTGGGGGGGGCCTGTGAAGGTGTTCTGTATGGCGGCTGTCTTTCCATGCTGGTGGCCTCGCTGGGCACGCCGCATGAGATTCGAACCAGCGGCACGATCCTGTTCATCGAAGACGTTGCGACCAAGCCCTATCAGATTGACCGCATGCTAATGCAGCTGAAGCTGGCGGGGAAGTTGGCGGGAGTGCGCGGGATTCTATTTGGCGAGATGCTGGACTGCATCCAGAAAAAGGACCAGGGCTACACGCTGGAGGACGTGATTCTGCGGGTGGTGGGTGATCTGGGAGTGCCGATTGCGTGCGGGCTTCGCTCGGGGCACGTGTCGCGGCGCAATGTGACTCTGCCGATCGGGGTGCAGGCGGCGCTCCGCGTGGGCAGCAGAGACGTGAGCCTGACGATTCTGGAAGCGGCGACGACCGCGGTTTCGTCGTCGGGTTTGAGAAAATGACCGAGAAGAAACGCACTCACCTGATTGGTATCTGCGGCACGGCGATGGCGTCGCTGGCTGGAATGCTGCAGCAGCGGGGCTTTCGCGTGACCGGTTCGGATGCGACCGCGTATCCGCCCATGTCGGATTTCCTGGCTACGCTGGGCATTCCAGTTGCACAGCCCTTCGCTGTCAAGAATTTGGAACCACGCCCGGATCTCGTGGTGGTCGGCAATGCGATCTCCCGCGGCAACCCTGAACTGGAATACATTCTCGACCAACGTATTCCTTTCTGTTCGCTGCCGCAGATTTTGCACGACGAATTCCTGCGCGGCAAAGAGGTGCTGGTCGTGGCGGGGACGCACGGAAAGACCACCACCACCTCGATGCTGTCGTGGATCTTCCATACGGCGGGGCTGCAGCCCTCGTTTCTGATTGGTGGGATCGCAGAGAACTTCAGCAGCAGCTTTCGACTGGGGCAGGGGAAACACTTCATCCTGGAAGGCGACGAGTACGACACCGCCTTCTTCGACAAGGGCCCGAAGTTCATGCATTACTTTCCGGACGCGGTGATCTTGACGTCGGTCGAGTTCGACCATGCCGACATTTACAGAGACCTCGATGCCGTGGAGACCGCCTTCCAGCGACTGGTGAACCTGGTGCCGCAGCGTGGGAGGATCGTGGCGTTTGATGCGGGAGAGAGCATCGAAAAGTGCGTGGCGCGGGCATTTTGCCCGCTGGAACGGTATGGCGCAGGCGGAAAGTCGGCGTGGCGGGTAACGAACTTGAAGCTGGAGCCGGCGCGGACGACGTGGTCGGTTCTGCGGAACGGCGAGCCCTGGGCGGATTTCGAGTTCGCACTTGCGGGTGAGTACAACGTGTGGAATGCGACCGCAGCGTCGGCTTTGGCTGCCGGCTACGGCATCTCGAAAGAGGAGATCGCAGCCGCACTGAAGGCCTTCAAGAGCGTGAAGCGGCGGCTGGAAGTCCGGGCGCAGGTGAACGGGATCACTATCATTGATGACTTCGCGCATCATCCTACGGCCATCGCAGGCACACTAAACGCGTTGCGATCGCGATATCCGGGAGCGCGGATCTGGGCAATTCTGGAACCGCGTTCGAATACCTTGCGGCGCAATGTGCTGCAGAATGATTTGGCCGCGAGCCTGGCGCTGGCGGATGAAGTTGTGGTGGCAAACGTGTTTAAGTCCGATGCGATTCCTCCGGCGGAACGGCTGGACTTGGCGGCCATGGCGGCGCAAGTGCAGAAGCACGGCCGGCGGGCGCGCATCGTCCCGGAAGTGGATGGAATCGTTCAGTTGGTGGCGCCGGAAATGCGGCCCGGAGATGTGGTGGCCATTCTTTCCAACGGGGGCTTCGGCGGGATCTATGAAAAATTGCCGCAGCGCCTGAAATCGCTCGCCGGAAGCAGTAGCAACCATCCGGCGGAGGCGCCAGCCTAAGCGTGATCCGGCGAACCAGACTGGCGCTTGCGCTCGCTCTCGCGGTATTCGCCGCGCTGAATGTTGTGGGCGCGAGTGCCCAGAACTCTGCAGTCCCGTCGGAGAGGCTCGCAGTCCGATACACGATTTCGCTGGCGCATCCCGCGGAACACCTCGTCCATATCAAGGTCGACGTACCGCCCGGCGCCGCCGAGCGCGATCTGCAACTGCCGGTGTGGAACGCTCTTTACCAGGTGCATGATTTCGCCCAATACGTGAACTGGGTGCGCGCGAAGAATGCTAACGGGCAGCCGGTCTCCATCCGCAAGCTGGATAAGAGCCGCTGGCACATCAGCGGCGCAGAAAGCGGGGCCGAGGCCGGGTACGAGATCTTCGCCGACCAGCCTGGGCCCTTCGGTGCGCAGCTCAACTCGCACCACGCGTTTTTCAACCTGGCCGAAGTCCTCATGTATCCGGTGGACGAGCGTTCATCGCGCATGGCTGTGTGCTTCACAGACCTGCCCGCAAATTGGCGGATTGCAACGCCGCTCAGGCAATCCTCCAGTGGTTGCTTTGAGGCTGAGAACTACGACCAACTGGTGGATTCGCCGGTGGAAGTCGGCAGCTTTCAGGAGGCCGATCTTGATGAAGGCGGTGCGCTCTATCGTGTGGTGGTGGATGCCGATCCCGCCGACTACGACCTGCAGCAGATCACTCGCATGTTGCGGAGCATCGTCTCCGCCGCGACTAGTTGGATGGACGACCGCCCGTTCGAGAGTTACATGTTCTTTTATCACTTTCCGCGCGGCCCTGCCGGCGGCGGCATGGAGCACGCCTATTCCACGGCCATTGATGTGAGCGCCAGCCGGTTGGCGGAAAACCCGCAGTCGCTCGCGGACGTGACCGGACACGAATTCTTCCACCTTTGGAACGTGAAGCGCATCCGGCCGCAGTCGCTCGAACCCATCGATTACACGAAAGAAAACTACACCACCGCGTTGTGGTTCAGCGAAGGCGTCACCAGCACGGCGGCGAACTGCATCCGGTTGCGCGCCGGTCTGCTGGATGAATCCCGGTATCTCAACGGGCTGGCTGCGCAGATTGGAGAGCTAGAGCAGCGGCCTGCCCACCTCACGCAGTCGGCGGAAGAGTCCAGCCTGGATGCCTGGCTAGAGAAGTACGACGACTATCGCCTGCCGGAGCGCAGCGTCTCCTACTACAACAAGGGGTACCTGCTCGGGGTGTTGCTCGATCTTCAGGTGCGCGAGGCAAGTCACGGAGGGGCTTCGCTGCGCGAGGTCTTCCACTGGATGAACCAGAATTACGCCCGGCAGGGCCGCTTTTTTCCCGACTCGGAAGGGGTTCGACAAGCGGCCGAGGCGGTGAGCCACGCCGACCTGGGCTGGTTTTTTCAGAAGTACGTTTCCGGCACCGAGGAAATTCCCTGGGACGATTTCTTCAAGACCGTGGGGTTGCGCCTGGTCCGTCGCACGATGACGCTCTCTGATCCGGGATTCACTGCAGTGCAGAACTTCAACGCTCTGCCTTCCGTTGCAAGCGTGGAAGCGGGGAGCGCGGCGGAACAGGCAGGTTTGGCCGCGGGCGATGCCATTCTCGAATTCAATGGCCGGGCCGCGGATGCCGGCTTCGGCGAGAGGCTGGCCGAACTTCATCCGGGCGACACGCTGCATCTGCGGGTACGAAACCGCCGCGGCGAACGTGAAGTCCACTGGAAGGTGGGCAGCCGGGAAGAGGTTGAGTTTGAACTGAAAGATGTGGACAATACCATGCCACAGCAGAAGGCCCGTCGTGCCGCCTGGCTCAAAGGCGAATCGCAAGGAGCTGCGCGCCCGTGATCCGCACCATCGTGATGCTGACGTTCTGGGGAGTGGCGCTTCCACTGGCGGCGCTAGTCTGCTTTCCCTGGACCCTCATCACCGGCGACGTCGGCTTTCTTTACCGGGTGTGCATGTGGGGCGCGTCAGCCGGGGTGCATCTTGCCGGCGTGCGGGTGCAGACCATTGGGCTGGACAAGCTGGATACAGCGCGCAGCTACATCTTCATGTCCAACCACGTGTCGAACATTGATCCGCCGCTGCTGCTCCCCATCATCCCGCGGCGCACCTCCGTCATGGCCAAGAAGGAGTTGTTCAGCTATCCGCTGCTGGGGAAAGTCATGCGGCTGGGGGCACTCGTTCCCGTGGATCGCGGGAACCGCGACGCGGGGATTGCTGCGGTGCGCGCCGCTGCGGAGGTCATTCGCCAGCGCATCAATATGACTATCTACATTGAAGGTATGCGTTCCTTCGATGGCAAGCTACTGCCGTTCAAGAAAGGGCCGTTTTATTTGGCCATGGAGTGCAGTGTGCCGGTGGTGCCCATCACCATTGCAGGCACGCATTACGTCATGCCCAAGACAAGGTTCGCGATCAAGCCGGGGACGGTGAAGATCATCTTTCACCAGGCCATTGAGCCGCAAGATTTCGGCACTCGCGAGTGCCTGATGGAAAAAGTGAGGCGAGCCATCGACAACGGATTGGGGGAGGAGTACCAGGAACAAATAACCACAAAGGACACGAAGGAACACAAAGGAACTACTTCTGCCTGAACGAATTCCTTCGTGTCCTTGGTGGTTCACGCTTTGGATACCTTGGTCCGCACCGCCCTGGCAATCTCCGGCAGCCTGGGGAAGACCGCCGTGCAGCGCAGCCATTGCTTGTGATCAAACGCCGGAGAGCCGCTGACCATCGCGCCTGCAAGAATATCGCCGTGGGTCCCACTCTGGGCGGTGACAATGACGCCATCGCCGATCTTGCAGTGCCCGGCCACCCCCACTTGTCCTGCTAGGATCACGTTGTTGCCCACTTCGGTGGAACCGGCCAGGCCCACCTGTGCACACAGCAGGGTGTCCTCCCCGACTCGTGAGCCGTGCCCGACCTGTACCAGGTTATCGATCTTGGCGCCGCGGGCGATGCGAGTTTCGCCCACGCTGGCGCGATCCACGCATGCATTGGCCTGAACTTCCACTTCATCCTCAATGACGGCCGGACCCGACTGCACAATTTTGTGCCAGTGACCGGCGTCATCTTTGGCGAAGCCGAAACCATCGGCGCCAATGACCACGCCATTCTGTAGAATGACGTTATTGCCGACACGGCAGTGCTCACGGACTACGGCGTGGGCATGGGCAAAGAAGTCGTCTCCGATCTTAGCGCCGCGATAAATCACCACGTGCGCCAGCAGCACGGCATTCTTGCCGATCACCACATCCTGATCGATCACCACGTACGGGCCGACGTGGGCGTCCTCGCCAATTGTCGCCGAAGGATGAATCACGGCGGTCGAGTGCACGAAGGCTTCGTAGCAGGGTGGCTGATAAAAGAGTTCAAGGGCGCGCGCGAAGGCGAGATAGGGATTCTTGCTACGCAGCATGGCGGCTGGAATGGCAGGGAAGTCTTCCGCGACAATTACGACAGATGCGCGTGTACTCCTGGCCGCGGCGGCGTACTTCGGGTTGGCCACGAAGGTGATCTGGCCGGGGCCGGCCTCTTCGATGCCGGCCGTGCCGGTGATTTCGGTTTCGGGTGAGCCATTTTCCAGGCGCGCATTCAGGGCAGAGGCGATGTTTGCGAGTTTCATACGTAGGTTTCTCGGGTAAGAGGCTGATTGTAACGGAAGGCCGCGATGCGAGTATCGGCCAGCTATTCCTCGAACATCGGCACTTGTCGGGTGTCCTCGGGAACACCCTTGCGCCGGCGACGCGTGGCTCCGATCACCGCCAGCACAGTCAGCGAGGCCAGGGCGCTGCGCGGCACAAAAATGCGCTGCGTGTTGGAGCGTAGATCTGGCGGGTTGATCAGGAAACCTTCGGCGGTGGTCAGGCTGAGGTCGTTGGGCATCATGCCCTCCAGAACCTCATTGTCCTTGAACTTGAGCCTTACCCACAGGCCCTCGGTGCGGGGGCGGCTGGTGAAGGTCTTGCGGCTGAGCGCATCGGAGTCCCCGAACTCGCGGACGAAATACACACCTTTGATGTCGCGAAGGTCAATCGCCACTACGTTGCCCGAGGTGTTCAGTAACTCCAGTTTGCCGTCGTGGACAAAGTTGGCGGGGGCGACATAGCCGTTAATCGAATCCCGGTCCATCTTGCGGACGACGACCTTCTTGTGGGTAGAGGACATGCTGGTGTTGGGCGAAACCGTCTGCGGCTCTGGGCTTTCCGCCGCCTAGCTTCACCAGATTCTCGCACTTTTCCGGGGAAACTGAGGGGTCATCTGGTTGGCAGTAGCCAAAATGCTAACATTGTGTTATTTTCTGTAGCTTGCCGCTACCCATCTCAACAAGTCTAAGCCTACTGGATAGAGTGAGTTACGTGGAAGTGGCTGGGGCTGCTACGGGGCCTGGGGTTTGCCCTGTGGAAAACCCGGAGCAAATTGCGGCGCAAGGGTGTCAGGGCCAGTACTCGCAAACAAGGCATGGCTGATTACATCTACACCATGGAGATCCGGCTAACGCCGGACCAGCAGCGCGGCGTCACCCTGGTTCAGGACATTGCCCGGGCGGCGGGCATGAACATCTACCTAACCGGGGGCGCGGTCCGCGACATCATCAGCGGATTTTCCATCCGCGATCTCGACTTCACGGTGCAGGGCAATCCCCTCAAGCTACAAAAGGAATTGGAGCGAGCCGGGGCGACGATTGCCGCCGCCGACGACGACCTGAAGACTTTGTACCTGGTTCTGCCGGGCAAAGTGCGGTCGGAAATCAGCATGGCCAGAACGGAGCGGTACGAGAAGACCGGTAAACCGCCGATCATCTCGCCGGCCACCCTCATTGAAGACTTGCGGCGTCGCGATTTCACCGTCAATGCCATGGCCTTGTCGTTGAATCCGGGCTCGCGCGGGCTGCTGATGGATCCGTTCAATGGCGCGGCCGATATTGAGGCCAAACTGATTCGCGTGCTGCACAACTACGCGTTCGTCGAGGATCCTTCGCGGCTGATTCGGGCGAGCCGTTTTGCGGCACGTTTCCACTGGCCGCTGGAAGAACGTACACAGACGCGGTTTGCGTCGGCGAAGGAAAATAATTACATTGAGTACATCACGGACCGGGCGATTGGCTACGAGGTCGAGCAGTTGGCGTACGAGGATGATCCGCTGCACATCGTTCGGGTGCTGGAGAAGGAAGACTGGCTCAAGGTGCTGAATCCGCACTGGACCACGGCGAAAGTGGACAGCGGTGGACTGGCGCAGCTTCTGAAGACCCGCCAGCAGATGAATGAACTGGGGTACACGCCCGATCCGGCGCCAGCGGTTTTGTATTTCCTGACTGCGCGGCTGGGAGACAAGGACGTGGCCGATATGCGCAAGCTGATTCCGCGCAGGGACCTAGTTGAGGCGTGGCGGGATCTCGAGGACCACGCCAAGGATCTGGCTAAGCGGCTGACCAGCAAGGAGGCGGCGACGCCGTCCCGGACGTGGAAACTGCTGTCGGAAGCGCGGCCGGAGATGGTGCTGTTTTTGGCGGTGACGGCGCGGCAGCAGGCGGTAACGCAGAAGGTCAAGAACTTCTTCACCAAGTGGCGGCAGTTGCAGCAGAAGATTCCTTTGGCGGAGATGACGGAGCTGCACATTACGCCGCAGATGCCGGAGTACCCGAGGATCGCGCACGATGTATTCATGCTGCTGCTGGATGGCAAGCTGCGCTCGCGGACCGAGATTCTGAAATTTCTGAAGCCGCTGGCGCCACCACCACCTCCGCCACCTCCGCCACCACCGCCGAAGCGCGGGCGGGCGACCAAGGCCGCGGCGGCTGCGTCTGCTGCTCTGGCTGCGACGGCTTCCCAGTCTGCGGGGAAGAAGAAGGGAAAGGGTGAACCGGTTCCTGCGCCTCCAGCCTCGAAAGTTGAAGCGGCCGCTGCCACGCGGCCCAAGCTGGAAAAGCACAAGGCTGCGAAGAAAGCAGCCAAGGCGGTCGGCAAGAAGGCAAAGGGAAAGAAGCGCCGGTAGCCACAGAAGGCTCTCCAAGCTAGTCGGTACTAACCTGCAATCCTCCGAGTTGAAATCGGTCTTGGCTGCGCAGAGGTGTGAATTGAAGAGGCTGGGCAAGGCCTTACTGATTACAGCGGTGGTGCTCGCTGTTCTGCTGGTGGCGGGGATCAGCCTGACCATTGGCTGGAGGCCGTTCCTTGGTCCCAATGCGCGGGCGTTGACCCCCCGTCGGTTTGAAGCGACACCCCAGCGCCTCGAGCGTGGGCAGTACATAGCCACCGCGTTAGCGGGCTGCACCGCGGGATGCCACTCGCCGCGCGACTACAGTACGCGCGGGGGACCGGTGGTTCCGGGCACGGAAGGCCGCGGACAGGTCATGCCGTTTCCCGGCTTGCCGGGCCGAATTGTGGCCTCAAATCTTACGCCGGACGCGCAAACCGGAGCGGGCGACTGGACAGACGACCAGCTGGCAAGGAGCATCCGGGAAGGCATCGGGCACGAAGGGCGGGCGCTGTTTCCCTTGATGCCCTATCCCAATTTCAAAAGGATGTCGGATGAGGACCTGGCTTCGGTCGTTGTCTACTTGCTGTCCCTGGCCCCGGTGCATAATGAGCTGCCCGCGACGGAGATCATCTTTCCGGTCAAGTATCTGATCCGCAGCGTGCCCGAGCCGATCACGGGGCCGGTGGCGGCTCCCGACCCGGCCGATCGGGTGACATACGGCGAGTACCTGGTTACCCTCGCTAGTTGCCGGAACTGCCACACTCCCGCAGCGCAGGGCAGGGCGTTGCCGCGCCTAGATTTCAGCGGCGGGAATCTTATGGAGGAAGGTGCAGAAAAGGCGGCCACTGCCAACCTGACGCCGGACGCCTCGGGCATCAGCTACTACGATGAAGCGCTTTTCATTGAGACGCTGCGCACCGGCAGCGTGAAGGCCCGGAAGCTGAGCTCCATCATGCCTTTCGCGGTTTACAAGAATCTTACCGATGACGACCTGAAAGCCATGTTCGCTTACTTGCGGACGCTGAAGCCAGTGAAGCACCGCGTAGACAACAGCCTGACGCCTACCTATTGCAAACTTTGCCGCAGGATGCACGGGGCCGGCGACCAGAACTAAAGGCCCGCAGCGCGAAACCAGCGGCGTTATAATTGTGGTGTATGCTTCGCCGGGTTTCCATTGTGGCGTTGGTTGCGGTCTTCCTCATCACGCCGTCGTGGTCGCAAATGCGAGGCGGACGGTCCTCGGTGGGTGTCGCCGTCAGGCCCGGATTGGTTTCGCGGAGTCCCGGGATAGTGAGGCGTGGCCCGGTTTTTGCGTCCGTTTCGCGCTCGGGCGTGCGTTTCAGGGCTACGTTGCGCCAGCCGTTCTTTCTGCACCGTTTCCACCATCGTCGGTTCTTTTTTGCAACTGTCCCCTGGGGGTATTACTACCCGGGCTGGTATTACGGAACCTATTCCTACCCGCTCAGCGGAGATGCTTACTCCTCTTACGACTCCTCCAGGGAGTACTACGATCAGAATCGTGAATTAGTGCAGGAGGTCAGCCGGCTGGGCGATGAAGTCGGGCGCTTGCGGGAGGAACAGGAAGCGCGCTACGCCAACCCGCCGAGTCCACCTGTGCAGCCGCAAGCGGAAGCAAAGCCCGAGGCGCATCCCTCGACCGTGCTCGTCTTCCGCGACAGACGCATCCAGGAAGTGCAAAACTACGCCGTCGTGGGACCTACGTTGTGGATTTTTGGCGAACGGCGGGCGAGAAAAGTTCCACTGGCCGATGTGGATGTCCCTGCAACGACCAAGCTGAACGACGAACGCGGCGTGGAGTTTCGAATACCCAACTAGTCCCCACGGAGCAGAGCCTCTTCCTATCTCATAAATGTCGCTTCCCGGTCATTTGCCTTCGCGCCGCAAATGCTGCATACTCCCGAAACCACCCCAATCTACAAGAGGAAACACACCATGAAAGCCAAACTGGCAACTATTCTCGCAGCCATGTTGTTGACGTCAGTGCCGACGCCGTACGCTCAGGGTGTCGCGACCGACGTCGACACGGCCGCGAAAGATACTGCCCATGCCACCAAGAAAGCCGCCACGAAAACTGCCCACGGCACGGAAAAAGCAGCGGACAAAACTGCCAAAGGCACGGAAAAGGCAGCCGACAAAGCGGGAGACGCCACCGAACACGCGGCGAAGAAAACCGGACACGGCATCAAGAAGGGCGCGAAAAGTGTGGGACACGCAACCAAAAAGGGCGCTGAGAAAACCGAAAACGCGGTGAAGTAGTTTCTCCGGTCAGATGCAAGTCAGAGGATCGCGGATCCCAGCACCGCCGGGTTGATTGGGTTGTGCCGTGCTGACCGCCATTACCCAACGGTTGGACAAACCTCCAGCTCGTCGTGAGACTTTCCCTGGAGTCCTGCGATTGAGGAGGATCATGAAGGCCTTGTTCTGGGTGCTTTTGTTCTCACTACTTACTCCCCTCGACTGGGCACAGCGCCAGTCGAGCAGCTCGTCAGCCCAGGAAAGCAAGCTCATCGCTCTGGAGAACGCGTGGAATCAGGCACAGTTGCACCACGACGCCAAGGCCCTGGACACTCTGGTTGGCGACAGATTCGTGTATACAGACTATGACGGTACGGTGGTGAACAAGGCCAGATTTCTGGCCGATATTAGAGATCCGGAGTTTCGCGCGAGCTTAATCGCCAATGAAGAGGTCAAGGTCGACCTCTACCCAAATGCAGCGGTAGTCACCGGGACTTACCACACCAGAGGAACTTACAAAAGCAAACCTTTCGACCACTACGGCCGCTTCACCGACACCTGGATCTATCAGAATGATCAGTGGCAGTGTGTTGCCAGCCACACAACCCTGACGCATAAGAGGCTGTTACGAAACTCGGCCGTCCCTCCGGGACTTGGCTCGTTCTTGCCACTTTCCCCAGCGCTGAAGCGCTGGGCTAAGCTGGATCGCCCCTCCGGGGCTGGATTTCTGTGTTTGTTCTCCCACCGATCCAACCACAGAGTGAGTTTCGTAACAGCCTCATAAGTGAACTGCTGCCTGTGGATAATTCTCCGCCCTCAGCGCCGCAGTTCCCTATTAGAATGTCGTCAACGTAAAATCAATACAGAACCCTAATGTCCCAATTCGTCCACCTGCACCTGCATACCGACTACTCCATGCTCGACGGCGCCTGTGACGTCGAGAAGCTCTGCAAGCGTGTGAAAGAGCTGGGCATGCCCGCCGTCGCCATGACCGACCACGGCAATATCTTTGGCGCGGTACACTTCGTCAATGCCGCCCACAAGGCGGGGGTAAAGCCGATCGTGGGCTGCGAGCTGTACATCTGCAAGAAGGAAGACCACCACACCGAGCGCACTCCGCCGGAAGGCGACACTTATAACCACCTTTTGGTACTGGCGGAAAACGAGGAAGGCTATCGCAACCTAGCGAAGATTACCTCGGAAGCCTCGCTGCATGGTTTCTACTACAAGCCTCGGGTGAGCAAGAAATTTCTGGCCGAGCATGCCAAGGGATTGATCGCTCTTTCCGGATGTTTGAAGGGCGAAGTGGCCGAATGCCTGATGGACGACAACTACGAGGCCGCGCGCGAGGCAGCCGCCACTTACCGCGATATTTTTGGCAAGGACAATTTCTATCTTGAGATCCAGGACCAGGGCCTGGAGATGGAGCACCACATCCATCCGCATCTGTTCCGGCTCGAGAAAGACCTCGGCCTGCCCCTCGTCGCCACCAACGACAGCCACTATCTCTGCGAGGACGACGCTCACGCTCAGGACGTGATGGTCTGCATCCAGACCGGCAAGTCCATCCAGGACGCCAACCGCATGAAGTTCCAGGGCACAGAGTTCTACGTCAAGAGCCATGACGAGATGTACCGCGTCTTCAAGGATGCGCCAGACGTGCTCTCGCGCACGCTGGACATTGCCGAACGCTGCAACATGCGGCTGGAAAAAGTCAGCAATCCATTCCCGCACTTTGACGTGCCCGCCGGCTACACGCTCGACAGCTACTTCGAGCACATCACGCGCGAGGGGTTCGCCCGCCGACTGGAGGTATTGCGGAAGTTGGAAGCGCAGGGCCGCCTGAAGCACAGCCTGGCAGAGTACGAACAGCGGCTGGCCCGGGAGCTCGCCATCATCCAGCAGATGAAGTTTTCCGGATACTTCCTGATCGTCTGGGACTTCATCCGCTACGCCAAGGAGCACGACATCCCGGTCGGGCCGGGCCGCGGTTCCGCAGCCGGTTCCCTGGTTTCCTACGCGCTGGGCATCACCGACCTGGATCCGCTGCAGCACGAGCTGATTTTCGAACGCTTCCTGAACCCGGAGCGGGTGTCGTTGCCCGACATTGATATCGATTTCTGCATGAACCGGCGCGGGGAAGTGATTGATTATGTCACCCGTAAGTACGGCCGGGAGAATGTGGCGCAGATCATCACTTTCGTGACCATGGAGGCGAAGGCGGCAATCAAAGACGTTGGCCGCGCTATGGGCATCCCCTACAGCGACGTGGACCGCATCGCAAAGATGGTGCCCACCCAGCTCAATATCAAGCTGGAGCAGGCGATCAAGGACTCTCCGGCCTTGCAGCAGGTCTACGAGAGCGATCTGCAGATACGCCAATTGCTCGATACCGCCCGCAAGCTGGAAGGCCTGGTGCGCAACGCGGGAGTGCATGCCGCGGGCGTAGTGATTTCTCCGCGGCCGCTCATCGAACTGGTGCCGCTGCACAAGACGAAGAACGATGAAATCGTGACTGCCTTCGACATGGTCGCGATCGAGAAGCTCGGCCTGTTGAAGATGGATTTTCTTGGGCTCACAA
>JBGPJK010000066.1:0-17099 GCA_041485425.1 Terriglobia bacterium
GATGGTCTCGGCCAACTCCGCGTCACTCATGGATGGCAACGAGATCTTCTTCACGATCACCGAGTGCCCGCTCACCGCCGTCGCCACCGCCTTGGTCTTGATCTGGTTGTCGGCGAACAGTTTGGAAATCGCGCTGGAAACCGTTCCCGAATCCACGATCATCGAGTCCACGACGATATCCGGAGCCAGCGGTTCCAATCCCAGGTGCACCACTTCAATGCCATTGCGCCCCTTGCGCAGCTCGACTGCCTTGATGCTGGAGGAGCCCACATCCAGACCAACAATCGTCTTCGATCCGAATCCAAACATGTGCCCGCCTTTACTGTGACCCGGCAGCCTTCACGGCCACCTTCGGTTTCTTCTTCGCCCGGACTTCCATCTGGTTCGACTTCTCTTCCATCCACTGGTCCAGCTTCGATTTCTTGAAGCGCCAGCGGTTGCCCAGCTTGAAGGCGGGTATCTTTTGCTCGCCTACGTACTTGTAAAGCGTGTCCGGACTCACTCCCAGATATTGTGAAGCCTGGCGAATGTTCATCACTTCTCGCGAGTCGGCCATAGTCCATTTACCCTTTCCACAGAATCAGGCCTTGCCTGCCGTTTCGATCGGCGACCAAGGCGAACTTGGGAGGAAATTCCTCGCACAAAATTGCGTTCGAGTGAATTTCAGTGTGCTGAGCATATATCAACCCGGAATTTGCCAAGGTCAAGGCGAATCTCCGTGTTTTGTAGGGTTTTATGCCGGTTTTCTGGAAAGTAACCAGAAGCTACTTGGGGATGGATGCTATAGGTTGCGGCTACTGAATATGCGGCTACCATACCCAGTGGTGTTTATACACCGGGTTCGAGTTTTTCCCCCGATGCGTAACCAAAGTACTAGAGACGGTACCAAGGTATTACGACACATGGAAAGCCCCACGATGGCCAAGACATCCGGTGCAAGGGTTAAGAAACATCCCGGATTCGCGGTTTAAGCCCCTGTGTCCCGTGCGTGCCCGGTGGTTAACTTGCGGCCGATCCGATCAAAACTGAGAACTGGGAACTGACTACTGAGAACTGCCGATGTCATAGACCATTTCTAGCTCGCGACCTGCCCTTTCGGTGCGAAAGCTGCCTCCCCGAGACAGCATGCCTATTTCGCCCGCAACTCGGCGAGAATTTTCCGGAATTCCGCCTCCGACCGCAGCCCTTGCAGGTTCCTGTCTTGCTCGATGTAATCGGCGTTTTTCAAGCCGCGATGGATCGCCTCCCGGAGGTCTTTGATGGCCTGTTTCTTGTTTCCCATGGCGGTCCGCGCCTCCGCCAGAAGCAGCGCTGGCCAGGGTTCTTCCCGGCTGATTTCTGCCATCAGTTGAAAGTAGGTTTCCGCCCGATCGAAGTGCTTTTGCTCAAACTCCGCCTGCCCCGCCTCGATCCCCTGGGCCGAAAGATCATTGAAGGCTCGCAGAAACACCAGGCGTTTGTCTTCGCTCTTGGAGTGCTCAGCTTGGGACTTGAGGTGGACCATCCCGTCAAACACGGCCGCCCTGCGTGTGAGTCGTTCGTCCGCGCCGGCGTCGGCTAATCCGCCAAGCTTCGCAGAGATATCTGAGGTCAGGGATTGCTGCGCGGAAATCGCCTCCTGCTCCCTCTTCAGTGCATCTTTCAGGGTTGCCGATCTCTTCAGGGCCGCCAACTTCGTTTCATACGCGCTTACATCCTTCAGACCGGTGAAATCCGAGACCAGAGACCGGTAGGCACTGAGTTGAGCGATGGCGTCTCCCCGCTGCTCGGCATCGCTCGCTTCCATCTGCATTCTGCCGAAGAAACGATCGATGAACGCAGCCTCCCGCGCCTGGGTACCCGCCTGCATGGCCTTCAAACGGATCCATTCGACCGCGTCTTCAATCACTGCCGCTGGCGCCCACTGATGCTCACCGGGAAACACCCGCACCCGGTAGGGCGAGCCCATGTTCTCGCGCTCGCGGCGGATGGTGATGACCTCCTGCCAGTTGAAGTCCTGGTCTCCGACCGCCAGAAAGTAGAGGAAAGTGTCCTTCTGCCAAGGCTGGCCGGTGTCGGGATATCCGGCACCATGGGCAATCACGCCGGCGATCTTGCACTCCGCACACTGCAAGGCCACCAGCCCGGCGATGCGGGCCCCGCCCGAAAATCCGGTGGTGTACGTCTGGCGCTCATCCAGCGAGAGCCGCGCGTGCGTGTCCTGCCACATCGCATTCGCGCCCTTCGACGAGTCGGCGATTGAGAAATTCCGCGAGTTGTTGGAACCGGCCACAATGTAGCCGTATTTCTCCGCGACATCTTTATAGAGCTTGACCGGAACCTTGCCGCGCGCCAGCGGGTCGAATGCATAGATGATCGGCCAGCGCTTCGCCGGCGTGTAGGTGGAAGGCAGATACAGCGCATAGCTCTCGGTGGGATCGTCTTGACACACGACGCTGTCGATCGCCTGGCCGACCGCAAGCGGCGCGGGTGGCTGGTTCCCCGGCGTTTGTGAGCTGGCTGGTACAATCCCCAACCAGAGAACCACTAAAACGGCTAAGTTCCTGGCAAGCAACTCGCTCCGTCCTCCCGGAATCAGTATCTTACTTCACCAAAGAAGCAGTCGCCGTTCGTGCTGACGACCGACGACTGAAGACTGACGACTGCTTTTCCTATTGCTTTCCCATAGGACTTGTGGCATCTTGCTATGGCTATCCCATAGGAGCGGGTTATGACCGATAAAGCCGACGTCTGGCAAGGCACCCTGGCCCTGATGGTGCTCAAGACTCTGGAAACCATGGGCGCGCTGCACGGATACGGCATCGCGCGCCGCATCGAGCAGACCAGTGGCGAGTTGTTGTCGGTCAACTACGGCACGCTCTACCCCGCTCTTCTCAAACTCGAGCAGGAGGGCTTCATCGCCTCCGAGTGGGGCGTCTCGGATAACAACCGCAAGGCCAAGTATTACAAGCTCACGCGCACCGGACGAAAGCAACTGGAGAAAGAAGCGCAGGATTGGCAACAGACCACGGCCATCCTCGCCCGCTTCCTGTCGCCCTCGGAGGAGTCATGAAAACTCTGCGCGCCCTGTTTTTGCGCCTTGGCGGCCTGTTCCACAAGGAGCAGCGCGACCGCGAACTGGCGGAGGAGATTGAAAGCCACCTCCAGATGCACATTGAAGACAACCTGCGCTCCGGCATGACTCCCGAAGAGGCCCGCCGCCAGGCCCTCATCAAACTGGGCGGCGTCGAATCCACCAAGGAAAGCTACCGCGACCGCCGCGGTCTTCCCTTTGTCGAGACTTTCATCCAGGATCTCCGCTTCGGCGCTCGCATGTTGCGCCGCAACCCCGGCTTCACTGCCGTGGCCGTGCTCACTCTGGCCCTCGGCATCGGCGCCAACTCGGCGATCTTCAGCGTCGTGAACGCCGTACTGCTCAAGCCGCTGCCCTACGAGAACGGCGAGCGACTGGTGGTCGTCAAGCAAGGCGCGCCCCGCTCCGGCTTCCCCGATGTAGGGTTCTCGGTACCTGAAATTCTCGACTACCGGGCGCAGAATCGCTCGTTCGATGCCTTGGTGGAGTACCACTCGATGGCGTTTATCCTGCTCGGGCGCAAGGAACCCGAGCGGGTCCAGACCGGCGTCGTCTCCTGGAATTTCTTTGATGCCTTTGGGGTCAAGCCGCTGCTGGGACGCGCCTTCCGCGCCGACGACGAAAAGCCCGGCGCTCCCGCCGTCCTGCTGCTGAGTTACGAATACTGGATCCGCAGCTTTGGCGGCGATCCCACCGTGGTCAACAAGACTTTCACCATGAACGATCGCCTGCACACCGTGATCGGTGTGTTGCCGCCACTGCCCCAGTATCCCGACGAGAACGACGTTTACATGCCGACCACGGCGTGCCCCTTTCGTTCCGATCCGCAAATGATGGCCAACCGCAGCGACCGCATGATGAATGTCTTCGGCCTGATGAAGCCCGGTGTTAGCGTCCGCCAGGCGACCTCGGACCTCAACGGCATCATCCTGAATGCGCAGCGCACCTATCCCGACGTTTATCCCCCCAGCTTCGACGTGGCCGCCTGGGCCCTATCGCTGCGCGAACAACTCACGCAGAACGCCCGCACCACCATGCTGGTGCTGCTCGGGGCCGCGGGCTTCGTGCTGCTCATTGCCTGCGCCAACGTTACCAACCTGAATCTGGCACGCATGGTGAAGCGCGAGCGCGAACTGGCGGTGCGCGCCGCCCTCGGAGCCGGACGCAACCGCTTGTTCCGCCAGCTGCTGACGGAAAGTTTTCTGCTCTCCCTGGCGGGCGCCGCGCTGGGCCTGCTCTTTGCGCAGGACGGCATTGGCCTGCTGGTCAGCTACGTCGCTCGCTTTACCCCGAGGGCCCGCGAAATCCATCTGGACGGCACCGTGCTCCTGTTCACCCTGGCCGTCGCTGTAGTCGTGAGCCTGGTTTCAGGCTCGGTGGCCGCGCTCGACAGCCGCGAGCACAACATCGGCAACCTCAAGGAAGGCAGCGTCCAATCCACCATTGGCCTCGACCGCCGTCGTCTGCGCAATTTTCTCATCGTCTCCCAAGTCGCGGTCTCGTTCCTGCTGCTGATCGGCGCCGGGCTGATGCTGCGCAGCTTTCTCAAGCTGCAGCACGTGGACCCTGGCTTCGAGCCAGAAAACGTGCTCACCATGCGCCTGAACCTGAACTTCACCAAGTACAACACTGACAACAAGCGACGCGCCTTCTACGACGCGTTGCTCGACAAGCTTCAGACCCAGCCGGGCGTCCTTTCCGCGGCTGGCGGCATGACCTTCCCACTCATTGGTATGGACCCGATGAGCAACGACTTCACCATCGAAGGCCGCGACTCCGCTCAGTCGCTGCCCATCGGCGACTTCCGCATCGTCACGCCGGGTTATTTCCACGCCCTGCGCATCCCGCTTTTCGAAGGCCGCGATTTCACCCGCCAGGACCGCCCGGACGCGCCGGTCGTGGCCATCGTGAACCGCACCGCGGCACATCACTTCTGGGGCACCCAGGATCCGGTCGGCAAGCGCATCTCGACCGACAAGGGCAAGACCTGGATTCAGATCGTGGGCGTAGTGGGCGATGTAAAGCAGTACGGCCTGGATAAGGACGTTTCCGATGAAATCTACATCCCTCTAGCCGACAGTCCGGTTTCGGGAGTGAGCCTGTTGATCAAGACCTCGGTCGAGCCCATGAGCATTGCCCGCAGGATCATCCAACAGATCTACCAGATCGATCCCGACCAGCCGGCGGCACGGGTGCAATCGCTGGAACAGGTGCGCGCTGATTCCGTGGCTGCTCCGCGCCTCACCGCCAACCTGCTGGGCCTGTTCGCGCTGCTTGCGCTGGCAATTGCAGCCGCCGGCATCGGCGGCGTCATGGCGCTCTCCGTCAGCCAGCGCACCCACGAAATCGGCGTGCGCATGGCGATCGGCGCCTGGCCCAGGGAAATCCTCCGCATGATACTGAGCCAGGGCTTGGTGCTGACAACCGTCGGACTGGTGCTCGGCTTCCTGGGTGCCGTCGGACTTACCCGCATCTTGCGCGGACTCCTGTTCGAGGTCACGCCTACGGACCCGCTGACCTTCGTCGGCGTCGGCGCAGTGCTGGCCATCGCCGCGCTCTCGGCCTGCTACGTTCCGGCGCGCCGGGCCGCCCGGGTTGATCCAACTGTAGCTTTGCGATGCGAATGAGTAAGGAGACCAGTATGAGTCTGTACGCAACAATATTCCGCAAGGTTTT
Source organism: Terriglobia bacterium (assembly GCA_041485425.1). Lineage (GTDB taxonomy): Bacteria > Acidobacteriota > Terriglobia > Terriglobales > Acidobacteriaceae > JAIQET01. The sequence continues at coordinate 5,750 of JBGPJK010000066.1, forward strand.
GGCCGGCAAGTTCGCCGCGCCAAGGAGAGCAAAATGAAGAGGAGTCTGTTGTTATCGGTAGCGATTATTACGGTTCTCGGACTGCTGCTCGCGGCCGCTCCAACTTCCCCGCCCGCAATGCCGCAATACACCGCCGACAATCAACTGCTCCGCCCAGAAAACTATCGTGACTGGGTCTTCCTGTCCGCCGGCCTGGGCATGAGCTACAGCGCGGAAGCCGGCGGCCACGAAATGTTCACCAACGTGTTCGTGCCACAGTGGGCCTACCAGGAGTTCCAGAAGTCGGGCAAGTGGCCCGACAAGACCATGTTCATCGTGGAAGAGCGTGGCTCCCAAACCAAAGGCTCCATCAACAAGGTCGGACACTTTCAGACCGACTTCATGGGCATGGGAGTCGAAGTGAAAGACAAGAGCCACTTCCCCGCAGAATGGGCCTACTTCAGCTTCGACGAGAACACCAAGTCCGCCAAAGCCAACCCCAAGGAAGGCTGCTTCAACTGTCACGCAGCCCACGCCGCCGTCGAACACAGCTTCGTCCAGTTCTACCCCACGCTGAAACCGGTGGCCAAAAAGTTCGGCACCTACAATGCGGAAAGAGAAAACGTGGACGGAGCAAAGTAAAGCTGCGCCCGCCCGGGTTGTCCTGATTCAGGTTCGTGCAGGGACGGGGCTCCTGCCCCGTCCCTTCCCGGATTACCTACGGCCGAGCCTTCTCGAAGCTCCTTCACAAATCAGCAACTTACAACCGCAAATCGCTTGAGGATCAGTTGAGGCGCTGTGCATTGCGCCAAAGCGGAGGCGCGCCCACAGTGGCCACGTGATGCCGGTCAATGCTCCCGTTGCTGTCAGGAGCACGAGGCCGAGATCGCAAACCCGTTTTTAGGCGTAAAAGATATAGAGAGGAAGGCTGTGCCATGAAATTGGGCTCTATTTTCGTTCTGCTCCTGGCGCTGATGAATGCACTCCCAGGACATACACAGCAACGGGAATCGCTGCGACAAAGTGATGGCAGCGATCCCGTTGCTGCCGCTATTACACACCTGCGAAACCTCGAGTACGACGCTGCCAAGCAGCAATTACGCGCCTGGGGGGAAGCCCACCCGGCGGACTTGCGCGCGTGGAACTATCTGGCAATCGCCACGCTCCACCAGGAGATGTTTCGGCGCGGCGTGCTAGAGTCCAGCGTCTACGGCCAAGGCGGAGCCGTCTTCAAACCGAGTAAAGTACCCGTGACGCCGTCCTTTCAACAGGAACTCTTCTCGGTTTTGAACAAGGCACAGGAACTGGCTGAGCAACAGCTCAAGAACGACCCCAAGGACAAGGACGCGATGTACTGGGCTGGGGTGTCCCACGGCACGCGCGCCACCTATCATTTCACGCTCCGCAAGGAGTACATGCCGGCACTGCACGAGGCCACGGCGGCTTTCAAGTACCATCAAGATCTGCTGAAGCTCGATCCCATATATGTCGATTCCTACCTGGTCGTGGGAATGAACAACTACATCGTGGGCAGCCTGCCCTGGTACATCAAGGTCCTGGCAGCGCTCACCGGCCGGCACGGCGACCGTGCCGAAGGTCTGCGGCAGATCAAACGCGTAACCGAAGAAGGCAACTACGCCCGCGAGGACGCCAAGCTGATGCTGGCGGTGCTCTATCAGCGCGAGAAAACATACCCCCAAGCGCTGGCTCTCTTTCAGGAGATGGCACTCTCGTATCCGCGCAATTATCTTTTTCAGTACGAGGTCGCGGCGCTTTTCGGCCTGATGAATGACTGGGGTTCGGCTGCCCAGGCCTACGATGCCATCCTGACCAGGCACCGGGCCAACCAGGCCGGGTACCAGGACATTCCCCTGCCCAAAATTCTCTATCAAGCCGGACAGGCCTACGAACACCTGCAGCAGAGCGAACCGGCGCTGGCGCGCTACGCAGAGGCCGGATCCATGTCAGGAAGCGATCGTTACATCTATGTCTCAGAACTAGCGGCGGCCGACCTGCAAATGCGCTCGCAGCAGCCGGATGCAGCCCGCTCGTATTATCAGCGGGTAGCCGAAGCCGCGCCGGACACGGAGGAGGGCAAGGCAGCGCGCCGCGCCCTCCGGAAACTAGCCAAAGACTAATCTCTCCGTTGTGGGGGCGCGCCCTCTGGCCGTGCGGCCAGTAACCACTCGCCCTGTGCGCTTGGTCACTTCTTCCAAGTGCTCGGCTCCTGTAATCTTTGTGGTTCAGTTGACGGTATCAGTAGCTCTCTATACCAGGTGCACTCATGAAACTGCTGGTCATCGGTTCCGGCATGATGGGTTCGGCAGCAGCGTATGACATGGCGCGGCAAGAGCAGGTCGAGGCGGTCACGCTGGCGGATAGCGATCAGCGGCGGGCGAAGGAAGTCGCGGCGCGGGTTAACAAGATTACCGGCGAAAAGAAGGTGCGGGCGGTCGGGCTCGACGCCTCGCACGAGAAGGCCGCGGCCCGGTTGATGCGCGGGCACGACGCGGCGCTCTCGGCCGTGCCCTACTTTCTGAACCTGGGCCTGGCCAAAGCTGCGGTCGAGGCTCGCTGCCACTTCGCCGACCTCGGAGGCAACAATACCGTCGTCCGCCAGGAACTGGCGCTTTCCAGCAAAGCCGAGCAGCGCGGCGTGGCGGTTGCGCCCGACTGCGGGCTGTCTCCGGGGATGGCGTCCATTCTGGGCGGAGAACTGGTCCGCCGCCTGGGCGGCCGGGCCGACGCGCTCAAGCTCTACGTGGGCGGGCTGCCGGAAAGGCCCATGCCGCCGTTTCACTACCAGTTGGTCTTCTCGGTCGAAGGACTGATCAACGAGTACGTCGAGCCGGCGCGCATCCTGCGCAAGGGCAAGCTGGTCACGATTGAGGCGCTGACCGAGCCGGAAGAGTTCCACATGGCGGGCTTCTCGCCGCTGGTGGCGTTTCATACCTCGGGCGGCACTTCGACCCTGCCGGAAAGTTTCGAGGGCAAAGTCGGCGAGTGCTTTGAAAAGACGCTGCGTTATCCCGGACACTACGACCTGCTCTGCGAACTGAAAGAGCTGGGCTTGTTCTCCAGCGAGAAGATGAAGATCGGCAAGGCGGAGATCGCGCCACGGGCGGTGATGTCGAAGGTGTTCGAAGGCAAGTTCGCCAGCAAGGGCCCGGATGTGTGCATCATGCGGCTGGAGGCGCACGAATCAGTCCGCTCGCCGGGAGTGCGCGGGCTGCTGGGCGGACGGCTGAAAGGACAGGTTGCGTCGTTCACGCTGGTGGATCACTACGATCCCAAGACCGACATGAGTGCCATGATGCGCACCACTGCGATTCCGGCATCCATCGTGGTGCAGATGCTGGCATCGGGCGCGATCTCGAAGCGCGGCGCGGTGCTGCAGGAGCGCGACGTTCCGGCGGACATGTTCCTGGAGGAGATGGCTAAGCGCGGCATCAAGATTGATTATGCGATGGAGTGAAGTTTAAGGGCCTTTAACCGCAGAGAACGCGGAGAACATCCGCAGAGTGCGCGGAGAAACCTGCCATCTGACTTCTCACTTCTGCAATCCAATCTCCTGCGGTAAGCTGTCATCTTTCGGAGGAACACTTGCGCTACCTTGATCGTCTGCAGCCCTTGGCGCTGCTGGTCTTACGCGTGGTGCTGGGCGTGGTCATGATTGCCCATGGTTATCCGAAGGTGTTTGGCGGGCTTTCCCATCACGCGCAATTCGTCAGCAGCTTGGGCTTGCCGGGTTGGTGGGCGTATCTGTCAGCGGCAGCGGAGTTCTTTGGCGGAATCCTGGTGATCGCGGGACTGTTTACCCGGGTCGCGGCCTTAGGCATCTGCATGGATCTGGGCGTCGCCATCTGGAAGGTGCACTGGAGGAATGGCCTGCTGGGCGACAAGGGCTACCAACTCCCGCTCGCGCTGGCAGCGATCGCCTTCGCGCTGATCTTCTTCGGGGCTGGAGGGATCGCGCTGGACGGCATCCGGCGGGGCGGCGGTGGAGGAGTGAGCAAGTCATCGAAGAAGTGACTCGCAGGAGAAAGGGCCCGGAATCCCGGGCCCTTCCAACCTTCACTGCTTTCCAGAATCAGTACCTGCCGCGCTGCCCCTGGGAAGCGATTTGCCCGTACGGCGTGCCGATGGGGATGCCGTAGTGGTTGTAGATATCGTTCATGCGCTTCTCCATGCTGATGATTTCGTCGCGATTGTTGGTGGCTCGATAATTCAGCCAGCGGGAGTAGTAGCTGTCGAAGCGGCTCTGATCCGAGGAAGACAGCCGGCCCTGCCCCTGGCCGTAGCCGTGACCTTTGTTTCCCCAGTGTCCGTTGCCACGGCCATAGTCGTCGGCATCACCATCTCCGCGGTAGCCATAGCCATTGGACGCCACCCGCGAGTAGGGAGTGCCGATGGGAATGCCGTAGTGGGCGTAGACGTCGTTCATGCGCTTTTCCATGCTGACAATTTCGTCCCGGTTGTTGGTGGCCCGATACTGCAGCCAGCGCGAGTAATAGCTGTCGAAACGCTTTTGATCGCTGGCGGAGAGCTGCCGCAAGCCGCGACCTCCGCGATCGTCGTCCCGGTCGCCGCGTCGGTGATCGTCATCACGATCGCCCTGTTGATGGCGGTCGTCATCGCGGTCCTGCTGCCACGGATACGCAGTGGGCTCGAACCGTGCGGGCCTCTGGCCCTGCGACTGCGCTACAGCGGGCAGGGTGAGCGCTATCAGTCCCACTGTAATCCCCAATAACCTTTTCATAAGTCCTCCCAAGAGAGCGGCCGATGGATCACTGAAGAGGCGCACCGCCCCGACAAGCAGTGAGAGTCCGCGAAGAGGTAGCGGGTTGGCCAACAAGAGTGAAAAAAAATGTAAAGTAGCTCAGTCGTCGCTACTCCGAATTCAGAATTCACTCAGGTTCTTCATCGCCCGGAACAAATCTTCGACCTGGGGCAGGATGGCATCCTCCAGGATGGGCTGGTAGGCGACAAAGGTGTCTTTGGCAGCCACGCGGCGCACCGGGGCATCGAGGTGCTCGAAGAGTTCATCCGCGATGCGGGCGGCGATCTCGGCGCCATAGCCCCAGCTCAGGCAATCTTCGTAGGCGACGATGACGCGGTTGGTCTTCCGCACCGACGCAGCGATGGCTTCCCAGTCAAACGGGCTGAGGCAGCGCAGGTCGATCACTTCGACTTTCACTCCGTGCTCGCGCTCCAGCTTCTGCGCAGCTTGCAGGGTGCGGGGGACAACCGCTCCGTAGGTAATCACCGACAAGTCGGTTCCCGGCTGCACGACTTTGGCTTTGCCAAAGGGAATCATGTAGTCGGGGCCGGGATAGGGGGCACGTCCAAACGTCTCGCGGTAGAGCCGCTTGTGCTCCAGGAACAGGACCGGGTCGTCGCAGCGAATGGCGGTGCGCAGCAGGCCGGCCGCATCGAGCGCGTTCGAGGGGAACACGACCCGCAAACCGGGAATGTGGGTGAAGATGCTCTCCCCGCATTGCGAGTGATAGATGGCGCCTCCGGTGAGGTATCCGCCGATGGCGACGCGCACTACCGCGGGCGCGGAGAAACCATTGTTCGAGCGCCAGCGGATGAGCGGCAGTTCGTCGCGCAGTTGCATCATCGCGGGCCAGATGTAGTCGAAGAACTGGATCTCGACCACCGGCTTCAATCCACGGGTCGCCATGCCCACAGCGCGGCCCACGATGTTGGCCTCCGCCAGCGGCGAGTTGAACACCCGGTCGGAACCGAAATCCGACTGCAGGCCGAAAGTCAGCTTGAACACGCCGCCTTTGCCCTTGATCAGTTTCTGCTCGAGATACTGTTCGCGGCTGCAGTCGGCCACGTCTTCGCCGAAGATTACGATGCGCTGGTCGCGGCGCATCTCATCGCGCAGCGTGGCGTTGATCAGGTCGGCCATGGTCTTGGGCTGCGCTGCCTTCTTGCCGTCGGTAGCCGCCGCTGGGGCGGTGACCGGCGCGGGTTCGGTCGCAAACGCGGCAGAAGTGGGATCCAAACCTGGCGAATAAACGTAGAGTTCGACCGTGTCCGGGGTGGGTGGAGCAGCTTCCAGCGCCTGGTCCACGGCAACCAGCAGGCCGTCTTCGACCTGCTTCTCCAGTTGGTTGATGCCCTTTTCGTCGAGGATGCCTTCGCGGATCAGGAACATCTGCATGCGCGTGATGGGATCGCGCGCCGTCTCGTCTTGGCGTTCGGACTCTGGACGATAAAGCCGCTCGTCGTCGGAAAGCGAGTGTGAGTACGGCCGGATCACGTGGGCATGGATGAAAGCCGGCCCCTGTCCGGCGCGGCAGTGTGTCACGGAGCGGGTGAAAGCCGCGTAGGTCGCTACCGGATCAATGCCATCCACCTCTTCGAAATGAAAATTGGGGAAGCCGGCCACCAGTCGCGAGATGTTGCCTCCCGCGGTCTGCACTTCGACCGGCACGGAGATCGCATACTCGTTGTCCTGAATCACGAAGACCACCGGGAGCCTGCGGTTGGAGGCGGTGTTGAGGGCTTCCCAGAATTCACCCTCGCTGGTGGTACCGTCGCCGAGGGAAACATAGGTGACCTCGTCGCCGTGGAACATGACGTCTTTGAACTGGCGAGAATCGCCAGTGGCTTTCCCGGCAGCTTCGGGATGAGCCGCAAAGTAGCGTCCGGCTTCAGCGCAGCCGACGGCCTGCAGGACCTGGGTTCCGGTCGGGGAGGACTGGGTGACCACATTGAGCTTGGGATAGCTCCAGTGCGAAGGCATTTGACGGCCGCCGGAATTGGGGTCGTCGGCCGCACCTACGGCCTGGAGCAGCATTTCGTACGGAGTAGCGCCCAGGGCCAGGCACAGCGCCCGGTCGCGGTAATAAGGATAGAACCAGTCGTAGCCCGCCTTCAGGACCAGGGCTGCCGCTACCCCGACGCCCTCATGCCCGGCGCCGGAGATCTGGAAAAAGATCTTCTGCTGGCGCTTGAGCAGGATTTCCCGGTCGTCCACCCGTCGCGAGGTGTACATGATGCGGTAGGCATCGATTAGTTGCTGGCGACTAAGACCCTCGTAGGTCTTGCCTGTCTTTTTAACGTCGCTTTCAGCCAGCGCAGCCGGTTTGGGTTCTGTTTTGGTAGTCGCCATCCGATTCCCTGTTTCCGGGGGTGGAACGATGCCAAAGCATTGTAAATCATAGCACTGAGGACCCCGGCAATTAGCAATTAGTCTTGCAGCTTCTTGCGCGATGCGGAGAACCGCAACGGGCTAGATGCTGATTGCTAGTTGCTAATTGCTGGTTTTGCTGAGTGCTATTCTTAAACCGCATGATCAAGTTCAACCGCCAGTTCGACCCCCACACGATCAAGCTGCTGATCTTCGATCTCGACGGCACCCTGATCGATTCGCGGCTGGACCTTGTCCACTCGATCAATGCCACGCTGCGGCACCTTGGGCGACCGGAGTTGCCTGGGGAAGTGGTGGCATCCTACGTGGGGGATGGCGCTCCCATGCTGGTTCGGCGAGCGTTGGGCGATCCCCGCGATGAAGGTTTCCTGAAAGAGGCTTTGGAATACTTCCTCGCCTACTACCGCGTCCACAAACTCGATCACACCCACTTGTATGAAGGCATTCAGGAGACGTTGGCGGCCATCCGAAACTCGAACGGCATCCGGCGTGAGATGGCCGTGCTCTCGAACAAGCCCGTACACCCGTCACGTGCGATTGTAGAGGCGCTCGGAATCGGTGAGTTTTTCGTCCACGTGTATGGGGGCAATAGTTTCGCGACCAAGAAACCCGACCCGCTGGGGGCCAAGAGCATCCTGCATCAGACAAAGATGCGTCCGGAAGAAACGCTCATGGTCGGCGATTCTTCGAACGACGTGCTCACCGGCCGCAATGCCGGCCTGTGGACCTGCGGAGTCACCTACGGATTCGCCCCGCACACGTTGTGCGAAGCCCCACCCGACGTGGTGGTGGACACGCCGCGGGAATTGGCGAAGCTTTTCAGCTGATCGAGGTGCCTGGCTCTCAGAGTTAGGACAATCGACTTGAGTTCTCTTAGGCGTCATCCTGAGGTGGGCTTCAGCCCGCTGAAGGATCTGGCGTGCAGCGGCATTAAAGGTAGTGCGCGCCAGATCCTTCGCGGCCTCGCCGCTCAGGATGACGCCATCGAGCAGATATGCTCGAAGTTACAAGCTGACAATGGGTGATCGGAACTCGCCTTCGTGTCCTTTGTCGTTATCCTTCTTCGAACGTGTTTCGGGTAAACTGCATCCAAACATGACAAATTCCAACCACGGCCTTGGCTTTTCCCCCGCCGAACTGCGCAAGCTGCGCAGCCTGAAAAATCCGCACGGAATCCAACGCTTCCTGGACGACATGCCATACCACCTGGCCGACACCGCCTGGTCGCCACGATGCGTGTTGGCTGAAAACACATCGCATTGCTTCGAAGGCGCCATGCTGGCGGCGGCGGCGCTGCGGGCAAATGGGTATCCGCCCCTGGTCTTCGATCTGGAAGCGGAAAAAGACACTGACCACGTGGTAGCCATCTACCGCGTGAACGGCCACTGGGGTGCCGTCGCCAAATCAAACTACACCGGGTGCCGCTACCGCGAGCCTGTCTACCGCTCGCTACGGGAGTTGGCCCTCAGCTACTTCGAGGTGTACTTCAACCTGCGGCGGGAGCGATCCTTGCGTACGTTTTCGCGGCCCGTAAACCTGTCGCGCTTCGATCGGCTGGAGTGGATGACGACCGACAAACCTCTCTGGTTCGTTGCCGAGTATTTGTTCGACATTCATCATTACCGGCTGCTCACGCCGGCGATGGCGAAGAAGCTGCACCGGCTGGACGATCGTTCGTTCCGGGCGGGATGCTTGGGGCGCGCGGAGAAATTGGCAAAAAAACTCGAGGCGGGTGTGAAGGGTAAAGAAGAACCGCTGAGAGCACAGAGACCGCCCTTGGGGCGTATGAAGGGATGAAGGCGATCTCTGCGGGGATTTCTCGGCGGAACCGTAAGAACGATGCCCCAACCATAGAGCACTCAGGTTCGAATGTTGTTAAGACCAGGTAAAAAGCTTGTAAGTTCTGTGTGCGGTGTTCAAATATTGTGGTGAGTTCTCCTATGGAGAAAAAGACGCTGGTGGCTGTTCTGTTGTTATGTCTGCTCGGCTCAGTGACAGCGCAGACGCAGGATGCGGTGGACATTACCTCCGAGTCGCACCATCACCTGCTGCTGGAGAATGACAAGGTCCGCGTCTTCGCGGTGACGGTCGGCGCCCACGATTCCGCGCAGTTTACGCACCACGAGCATAATTACGTGGTCGTCACCTTGCAGGACTGCGAAATCGCCAGTTGGGCCGAAGGACAGGCGGGCGTGATCACCTACCGCTATAACCAGAACGATATCCGGTTCTTTTTCGGCGGACCGGCGCGTACTATGCGCAACGATACGCCGAACGAGTATCACAACCTTACGATCGAGTTCCTGAACCCAAAAGTGACCACCTACGGCTACCAGCCCGCCGCCGGCCGCTGGGAATACGGCAGCAGTGCGCTGCCGCCTCCGGTCGATCCGCGGGCCAAGTTTGCGGATTCCATGCCGCTGGGCGAGGCCACGGTGAAGGATGTGCAGTTGTTGCCGGATGATGCGTATCCTGTACCTGAGAAGGAAGCTGCCGAACTGGTACTCGCGTTGAGCGATCTTGACCTGAAAACCAAGGGGGACCGGATCCGCAAATCGCAGGGAGAGCTGGCCTGGATTGAGCCCGGCCGCAAGTCGGAACTGGTGAACAATGGCACCGAACCGGCGCGTTTTGTGCTGATTGAGCTGCGGTCACAGGCATCTTCCGGGGAACTCGGCGGATTCTAAGGACGTAACGCCGGTATGAATCTCAGCAAAATCGCTCTCTGCTTGCTTCTGATGGCGCCCGGGATTGCTTCGGCCCAGGAGAACAGTTCGCCCGCGACTGCGACGACTCTGAAGGATGCTAGTTCTGCCGAGACCCTTACCAATGACCAGATTCGCGAGCTCATCCGCCAGGCCGCGGAGAAGGACATTGAGAACAACAAGAAACAGCGCGACTACACTTACATCGAGCGCGAAGAAGAGCACAAGCTGGGCGGCAAGGGCCAGGTCAAGTCCACCGAGTCGCGCACCCAAGAGATCATGATCCTCTTCGACGATCCGGTCGAGCGCCTGATCGCCAAAGATGACAAACCGCTGTCTGAGAAAGACGCGGCCAAGGAAGAGCAACGGATCCAGAAGATCATCGACAAACGCAAGAACGAGAGCGATGAGGAGCGCAAGAAGCGGCTGGCGAACCAGGAGAAAAACCGCGAGGAGGGCCGGGAGTTCGTGAAAGAGATCGCAGATGCCTACAACTTCCGGCTCGCAGGCATGGAGGAGTTGGAAGGTCGCTCAACCTACGTGATTGACGCGGATCCCCGGCCTGGCTATGAGCCCCACATGAAGAATGCGAAATTTCTGCCCAAGTTCCGCTTCCGCGCCTGGGTCGACAAAGCCGAGATGCAATGGGTGAAGCTCGATATCCAGTGCATCGATACTGTCTCGGTCGGCTTGTTCCTGGTACGTCTCCACAAAGGCTCGAACATCCAGATCGAGCAGACGCGGATCAATGACGAAGTCTGGCTCCCCAAGCAAGTAGCGCTGAAACTCGACGCGCGCATCGCGCTGCTCAAGGGCCTCAACATCTCCGAGGACGTCACCTACCGCGACTACAAGAAGTTCCGGGCGGAGACGAAGATTGTGCCGGTGGGCGAGGCACAGGAATCGCACTAACACGAAAAAATCTTGAACCGCAGAGAACGCAGAGAACAGCGCCCTTTAACCCTTCTTTTCCGCCACTTCCAGCCGCGTCTCGGCGCGCTGCAGGGCAACCGCCGCGCGGTCAAAGTCCACCTCTGCATTGCCGCTCTTCAGGCGCTCTTCGGCGCGTTGCCTGGCTTCGTGGGCACGCTTCACATTAATCTCTTCGCTGCGTTCACAGGTCTCGGCCAGAACGGTCACCTTGTCGGGCAGCACCTCGGCGAAGCCCCAGGCCACCGCCAGATGGTGGGTGTGGCCGTTGGCGCGATAGCTGATCTCGCCGACGGCGAGTTCAGTAATCAAGGGCGCGTGGCCGGGCAGGATGCCCAGATACCCCTTCTTGCCGGGAATCTGCATCTCCTCGGCCGCATCGCGCACCACCATCTTCTCCGGGGTGACGATTTCGAGTTGGAAAGTGTCCATAGTCAGGCTCTAGGCCCAGCGCCTATTCTTACGCTGCCGTCTTCATTTTCTCTGCGGCCTCTAGTACCTCGTCGATCGGGCCCTTCATGTAGAAGGCCTGTTCGGGGATGTCGTCGTACTTGCCTTCCGCGATTCC
>JBGPJK010000067.1:0-17001 GCA_041485425.1 Terriglobia bacterium
CCAAACACGAATGTGCGCGTGATGTCTGACTGATAACCTTCGACGCTACAGCCACCATCCATCAACACCACGTCGCCCTCATTCAAAGTTTGCGGCGTACTACTGCCATGCGGAAAGGCGGTGTACTTGCCAAAGCTGCAAAAGACTCCACCCTGCACGCCGAGGTTGCGAAACGCCGTCGCGCAGTTTCCGGCGAACTCATCCTGCGGCATGCCGTCGCGCATCGTCGCCCAAGTGGCTCGATACGCAACGATGGTGATGTCGTTGGCGCGCTGCATCAGAGCAATCTCGGCCGGAGATTTGAACATGCGACAACCGGCGGTGATAGGAGTGGCGCTGACAAATTCGAGCTTCGGAGCCTCCTGGCGAATGCCGTCAAACAGAAAGAAGCGCACGCGCTCTTCCATCCCGATGCGTCCCGTGCGAATGCCGCGGTCGCGAATAATCTGCGCCACGCGGCGATAGGGACTCTCGTCTTCTTCCCAGGTGCGCACGTCTGTGCCGAACTTGATCAACTCGCGCGCGCGTTCCTCTTCAAACTTCGGACAAACCCAGGCGAGTTCGCCGCGCTGCGGAATCACTAACGCGAACATGCGCTCACTCGTGCTCCAGCGCATGCCGGTAAAGTAGAACATGCTCGAGCCTGGCTCGAGGTAAATCGCGTCAATCTTTTGCTGGCCCATCAAGTGCTGCGCTTTAGCGATGCGCGCCTGGCGCTCTTCGACGGTGATGGGAACGACGCCGGCGACCATGCGCCGCAAACGCTGAATTAGATCGGGTGCGTCCTGGCGTTGCGGAATGGCTTTGATGTCATCGGTGTCGGCGAAAGAAACTCGGCTGGCGAACAGCGTCGCTCCGGCAACGCCGGCGGAAAGGCGCAGGAAATCTCGTCTATCAGTGCACATGGACCGAGATTGTAATCGAAGGGCGGGTTCTGACGCTATGGAGAAGCCACAGATCCACGCAGATAAACGCGGATTCAGGAAAGAATTGGCCCACGAAAAGGCGCAAGAGGCACAAACCAATTTCCTTATTTCTATTTGTGCCTTTTGTGCATCTTTGCGGCTAAATCGTTTTGGTATTATCCGTGTCGATCTGTGTTTATCTGTGGCTTGTTCTTTCCTAAACCAGGTTCATCGGCGTCGGGTTCTTTGGATCTTTCGTGTAGTCGTAAAACCCGCGCCCTGATTTGCGGCCATATAATCCGGCCATCACCATTCGCTTTAGTAGCGGCGGCGGGGCGAAACGCTTCTCGCGAAATTCATTGAACATGATCTCAGCGATGTAGTACGTCGTGTCGAGCCCGACGAAATCGCCCAGCGTCAACGGCCCCATCGGATAGCCACAGCCGAGCTTCATCGCGTTGTCGATGTCCACGATCGAGCCGACGCCTTCTTCCAACGCGCGAATCGAATCCAGCATATACGGCACCAGCAGGCGGTTCACGATGAATCCGGTCTTGTCAGACGCGCGCACTGGAACTTTGCCCAGCTTTTTCGCGAACTCCACCGCCTGTTCGTAAACCTCCGCGTCGGTCAGGATCGTGCGCACGACTTCAACCAGTTTCATGATCGGCACGGGATTGAAAAAATGTAGTCCGATAAACCGCTCGGGACGCTTGGTCGCCGTCAGAAGCTCGGTGATCGAGATGGACGAAGTATTGGAAGCAAAGATGGCGTCTTTCTTGACGATCGCATCCAGCGCCGAGTACATCTTCTTCTTTTCCTCGACGTTCTCAATCACCGCCTCCACGATGATGTCGCAATCGGCCAGGTCTTCTTTCTTCGTCGTGCCCTTCAGGCGGGCGCGGATTGCCTGGGGCGTCTCCTTGATCGTGCCCTTTTCGGCAAACTTGGCCAGAGATTTCTCGATCCCGGCAAAGCCCTTGTCGAGGAATTTCTGCTCGACTTCGAGGCTGGTGACGTCGAACCCGGCCATGGCAGCGACTTGCGCGATGCCGGAACCCATAAGGCCACAGCCCAGAACACCGACTTTCTTGATTTCCATATGATTCCTTTTTCACCACAAAGGACACAAAGGGTCACAAAGGACCTTCTGCGAAACCTCCTTCGTGGTCCTTTGTGTCCTTTGTGGTCAATGAATTTCTTTTCTCTTCAGTTCAAGCTCTCCACAATCATCGCAATCCCCTGCCCGCCGCCAATACATGCCGTCCCCAGCCCATATTTCTTCTTCCGGCGCCGCAGCTCGTACAGCAGCGTAATGATCAGCCGCGTTCCGGTCGCGCCCAGCGGATGGCCCAGCGCGATCGCTCCGCCGTTTACGTTCACCTTCTCGCGATCGAGTCCCAGTTCCTTCTCCACCGCCAGATACTGCGCCGCGAAGGCTTCATTCACCTCGATCAAGTCGATGTAATCCAAGGTCAGGGCGGCTTTTTGTAACGCGATCTTGGTCGCCGGCACCGGCCCCCGCCCCATCAGTTTGGGTTCCACCCCGGCAATTCCCCAGCTCACGATTCGTCCCAGCGGCTTCAGGTTGCGCTTCTGCGCCTGCTCCAGCGACATCACCACCACCGCCGCCCCGCCATCCACAATGCCGCTGGCATTGCCCGCCGTCACCGTTCCGTTCTTGCCGAACGCCGGCTTTAGCTTGGCCAGACCCTCCATCGTGGTCTGCGCACGCCGGTGATCATCTTCCGTAAACATCTCGCCGCTCGGCTCTCCCTTGCGATCCTTCAGCGGCACCGGAACCAGTTCCTCCTGCAAACGTCCAGCCTTGTACGCCGCATCGGCACACTGCTGCGAGCGCAGCGCGAACTCATCCTGCATCTGCCGGGTGATCCCCTGCTGCTCCCCATAAAGTTCGGCGGTGTTGGCCATATACAGCCCGCAGTAGCTGTCGAGCAGCGCGACCATCAGCGAATCTTCCAGCTTGCCGCCCGGCGCAAGCGTGAAGCCATCACGCCCGCGGATCACGAACGGCGCTTGCGACATGGCTTCCATCCCGCCCGCCAACACGACGTTGGCCTCGCCCACCATGATCATCTGGGCCGCGCTGACCATCGCCTGCATGCCCGACCCGCACAAACGATTCACCGTCAACGCCGGCGTCTCAATGGGCAGGCCCGCCCGCAGCCCCACATGGCGCGCGCCGTACAGAGCATCGCCCGTAGTCTGCTGCGCATTGCCGAACACCGAGTGGTCGAATTCCTTGGGGTCAATCCCCGAACGCTCGATCGCTCCCTTGCTCGCGACAGCCCCCAGTTCCATCGCCGAGAAATCCTTCAGTTTGCCGCAGTAACGGCCAAAGGGCGTACGCGCACCGCTTACGATTGCAATATCACCTGGTTTCAGCATTGAAGTCCTGGGATCAGAAAGGTTCCGAATGATTAGCCAAACTGGTCAGTTTAACAGCGGGCAAGGGAATTGTGCCAGAAGCAGCACAAGCAGGATTGAATCATCGGGCCATTGAGACAATGATTCAATGATTCAATTGTTCTGGTGAATTCAGGCGACCGCTGCGGTAGTCAGTGACGCTGCCTGCGCCACCACTTTTCCCGCGCCTTGTGCGATGGCCGCATCCAGCGCCTGCTCGCCGCGATTGATGACCTCGGTCACCACGTCCGCCGCATCGTAATGCGCGCGCACCACCGCTTCCGCCAGTCCGGCGCTGAAGGGAACCGCCTCTTCTTTCTCGGGCATGCGCACTTCCGCCAGCAGTTTGCGCAGCTTCTCTACCGCCATGAAGGCTTCCTTCTCAGCAGTTTCGCCCAACACGATCGCCACCGTGGTGGTGCCGTAGCGGAATGCAAGGTCGTTCTGCCGGATGTTGGCGGCAATCAACTGGCCGATGCGCTGCATGGCGCCTTCCACCGCCGCTTCCCCGAACTCCTTGACCATGGCCGCGCTCTTGCCGAACTGCATCAGCAACACCGTCACCGGAGTGGCTTGCTGCGCCGCGCGCCGCGTCTCCGCCATCAACAGATCGAGATAAGAAGCGCGCTTCAGCAGACCCGACCGCTCATCCGTCACCGAGAGATTCTTCACCAGCCGGCGCAGTCCAGCGTTGTTGAGAGCAATCACAATCTGGTCGCTGATGGTTTTCAGCACCACGATGTCGCCGGAATGCCAGCCCCGCGGCGTGCTGTTCATCAACACCAGCACCCCCACGTGATCCGGCCCATCGCTGAGCGGCAAAGCCAGCAGCGAGGTCACCGCCAGTTCCGCCACCGCTTCGCTGACGGGCTGCAACTCCGCCGCCGCCCCGGCGTCGGCGATGGTCAATGTCCCGTGGCTGATCGCCAGGTCCTGCACCGCGGCCACCACTTTGGCCAGCGCCCCCGCTTCCCCTGCCGCGATGCCATCGGCGCAGTATTCCTTCACCGCCGTGGGTGGCAGCCCGGGTTTGCGCATGCCTACCACACAACGGCTCACCTTCCACTGCCCTCCAATTTCGTTCGCCCCGGTCGCCATCACCGCATCGGCATTGCTTTGACGGTAGAGCTTGCGGGTAATTTCCGCGACTCGCGCGAAGCTGCGCACATCGGCAGCCTCGCTGGCCGTGGGCGCCGGCGGCGCCTCCGGCGCAGCCGGGGCAACCACTGGCGCACTCACCGCTGGCTCAGGCGGCGTGGCCGCCGGGTCGGCGTACCGCGAAGTCATCCCCGCAGCCATGTACAGCCGCTGCAAATCCTGGTTGCGCTCTTCTTCGTGCGGGAACAGTTCCTGGATGCGCTGCAGCCGCTCAATCGCCTTCGACCGCATGCCGTACTGCACCAGGATTTCCGCCTGCAGCATCAGGTCCTGCAGGGTGGCGGAACCCAGCGTGGGCGATTCGCTGCGCGCGGGCTCCGGCACCGACTTGTTCATGGTGGTAAAGCGCGAGGCGATCACTTTGAACCGGCTGTCATCAATTTTGCCGCGCAGCATTTCCAGCCGCTTCTGGTGTCCCGTTTCGTAGGCATCCACCTCCGCCGCCCGGTCCAGGCACTCCGCCGCTTTAGCGTAGTTGCCCATCCCGTAGTGCAGATCGAACAACTTGAGCAGAGTCTGGCAGTAGTCCGCCTCACGATTGGAGGCGTTGAACAACTCGCTCATGAACTCCAGCACGTCCGGCGACGTCCGGTGGCTGGCCGCCATATCCTGCATCAACGCCACAAACGTGCGCCGTTCTCCCCGGCGGCGCTGGAACTGCTCCAGCTTGCGCGCCAGGGCCACGGCCTCGGCATCCTGCTGCGCATCAATTAACAGCCCGATCAGGTTTGCGACATCCGGTACTCGCGAAGGATTCTGCTCAAACAGTTGCCACACCAACGGCTCGGCATCGTTCAGGCGATTGGCCGCCACCAGGGCTTTGGCATAGGTGTCGGTCAAATCCATAGGCGCCGACCCCGCATGTACGTAGGCCTCGAGCACAAAGATGGCGGCGCCCACTTGCCCTTGCGCCATCAGGCTCTTCCCGTATGCCAGCGCGATTACGGCATCGCTAGAGTCTTCCCCGTAGGCCCGCTCGAACCATTGCCCGGAGTTCCCCCCGGAAGCTTCGGTCAGCTTGGCCAATTCCAGAAACGCTGCCGCCGCGTCTTTGTTCTGTCCGGTCTCCGCACAAAGTTCACCCAGGCGGAGGAAGTTCCGCTCGCTCGGTTCCAGCCCCACGATGCGCTTCAGCACGGTAAGCGAATCCTGCTTGCGCCCCTGACGGATCAACTCTTCCAGCGCCGTCTCGTAGGTTTCCACCGCCAGCTTGCGATTGGTATTCTCCAGGATTTCCCCGAACCGCAGCTTCTGGTGCCAGGTAGGGTTCACATAGCGAGCCAGCTTCTTGTAGGTCAGGCTGGCGCGAATGGCATCGTCACCCTCGACCTGCTGCTCAAACACCTCCCCCAGCAGTTTTACCGCCTCGGAGGTGCGTTGCAGCGAGAGGCAAAGATCGGCGGCCATTTGCCGCACCGTGAGATTGTCCGGGTCCGCCTCCAGAATCTCCAGATACTCGTCCAGCGCCTCCGCGGTCTTGCCTTTCTGCAGAAGCTTTTCCGCGCGCTCCACGCGTTTAGCGATCTCGGCTCGGTCCATTCGGTGCGGCGTGTCTGACATGAGAGATGGGGGTGCGGAGTAACCCACTGGAATTATCGGCGGTGGTTACCCCTGCGGCAACCCAGTAACGGCCCTCCCCGATTACCAAGGTCATCCCCACAATAACTCTTTGGGAATAAACCGGATTCTGGTATAGGTGCCGGATGCCTGTGGCCCCGCAAAGCAGCCAGGAGCAGGGACTTCGTCACCAGCTCAGTGCCGGGCAGATGGCCATGGTGGCGGTGGGTGGCTCGATCGGCACCGGCCTGCTGTTGGGCTCGGCGGCGGCCCTGGAAATCGCCGGCCCCGGCGTCATCCTGAGTTTCGCCTTGGCGGCGCTGATCAACTGGACCGTGGCCATGGCGCTGGGTGAGCTTTCCAGCATGCACCCCGCCGCTGGCTCGTTCGGCGTCTATGGCGAGCTCTACCTGAACCCCTGGGCCGGATTCATTTCCCGCACCGGATACTGGGCCGCCATCGCCATGTCGATTGGCGCCGAACTGGTGGCCGGCGCCACCTACATGGCCTACTGGTTCCCGGCGGTCCCCGCGCTGCTTTGGGTGGTGACCTTCTCCGCCCTGCTCCTGCTCATCAACCTGCGCAGCGTGGGCGCTTACGGACGCTTCGAATACTGGTTCGCCATGATCAAAGTGGTGACCATCGTGGTCTTCATCCTGATCGGAGCGGGACTGCTCCTCAGCGGCCACGTGGCGCCGCAGTACACCGCCCACGGCGGATTCCTGCCCAAAGGAGCGCTGGCGCCGCTGCTTGCCATGTCGTTCGCGCTGTACACATTCGGCGGCGTAGAGATGGTCGCCATTACCACCGGCGAGTCCCGTTCCGCCGCGGAGATTCCCCGCGCCGTGCGCCTCACCTTCATCGTGCTCACCGTCGTCTACCTGGGCGCGATTACCGTGCTGGTCGGCGTGATGCCATGGAACCGCGCCGGCGTAACCGAGAGTCCCTTCGTGAGCGTCTTCCGCCACGCCAACATCCCGGCGGCTCCCAACCTGATGAACTTCGTGGTACTCACCGCCGCGCTTTCGGGTGCAAACGCTGCTCTGTACGTTTCTTCACGCATGCTGTTTTCGCTGGCCCGCCGCGGCTGGGCTCCCGCCATCCTGGGCCGGTTGAACACCGCCGGGTCGCCCAAGCCCGCGCTGCTGGTGTCGTCGTACGGGATTGTGGTCGCACTGGTCCTGGAAAAATGGGCGCCCAAAGACGCTTTCGTCTACATCCTCGGCGCCGCCTTGTGCGGCCTCATGCTCTCCTGGCTGGTTTCCCTCGCCGCCCACATTTCATTCCGGCGGCGGCTCACCCCGGAGGAAGTGCGGAATCTCCCCATGCGCTCGCCGGGCGGGGCCTGGCTCTCGGCCGTCGGCTTCATCCTGGTGCTCATCGCCATGGCGGAAACCTGGTCGGGCTCGCGCCTGACTCTGCTCAGCAGCGCGGTGTACCTGGTCGTGCTCAGCGCGGCCTATCTGCTGATCCGGCCCCACAAAAACCCGCCAAATCTGTGACCCCGGCCGCAGTACAATGCTTCCCATGGCCGACGACCTGCTTCGCTACCGTTCCGAGTTCCCCATCCTCGACCGCACC
Source organism: Terriglobia bacterium (assembly GCA_041485425.1). Taxonomy (GTDB): domain Bacteria; phylum Acidobacteriota; class Terriglobia; order Terriglobales; family Acidobacteriaceae; genus JAIQET01. The sequence continues at coordinate 7,629 of JBGPJK010000067.1, forward strand.
ACGTACTTGATCAGCAACTCCCTGGGTGCCATGCCCCGCGGCGTCTACGACGCCATGAAGGGCTACGCCGATACCTGGGCCACCCGCGGTGTGCGCGCCTGGGAAGAACGATGGTGGATGCTGGCCGCGGAAGTCGGCGACCAGATCGGCGGGCTGATGAACGCGCCCAGAGGCTCGGTCTCCACGCACCAGAACGTGACCACGTGCCAGCAGGTGGTAGCTTCGTGCTTCGACTTTTCCGGCAAGCGCAACAAGATCGTTTACAGCGACATGAATTTCCCCTCGGTCATGTATTTCTGGCAGGCGCAGCAAGCCAACGGCGCCCGCGTCCACATGGTCAAGACCGACGACGGGGTCACTGTCCCCATCGAGCGACTGCTGGACGCGATTGATGAGCAAACCCTGCTGGTGCCGGTTTCGCACGTGATCTTTCGCAGCGCCTACATCCAGGATGCAAAGGCGATCATCGAGAAGGCCCACAAAGTCGGCGCGCTGGTGGTGCTCGACACCTTCCAGTCGCTGGGCACAGTGCCGGTGGATGTGACCGCACTGAATACCGATTTCGCCTGCGGAGGGGTGCTGAAGTGGCTGTGCGGCGGGCCGGGCGTCGGCTACCTCTATGTGCGTCCCGACCTCGGCAGCAAGCTGCAGCCAAAATTCACGGGCTGGATCGCCCACCAGAATCCCTTCGCCTTCGAAGTCGGCCCGATTCGCTACAGCGATCCACCCTATCGCTTCATGAACGGCACACCGCATGTGCCGTCTCTCGAAGCCGCCGGACCCGGGCTGAAGATCATCGCTGAGGTCGGTATCGGAAGAATCCGCGAGAAATCGAAGCGGCAAACCGCGAAGCTGATTGCCCTGGCCGAAAAGCACGGATGGCGTGTGAACACGCCCCGCGATCCGGAGAAACGCGGCGGGACCGTCTCCATTGACATGCCCGACGCGCAGGAGGTCTGCCGGGAACTGATCGCGCGCGAGATCCTGGTGGACTACCGCCCCAAGGCCGGCGTCCGCATGTCACCGCACTTCTACAACACCGATGAGGAGTTGGAGACGGCGATCGCGGCGGTGGAGGAGATCCTAAAGGAGCGCGCTGTCGCGACACGATAGTCCCGGCTTATCTGCGCCCTTTCTTCGAATCCCTGGCGTCATCCTGAGCGAAGCGAAGGATCTGGCGTGCAGCCGTTCGCGTTTTGGGAAATGGCTCGTCTTGCAGGTTCTCAGTTACCGAGGTAAGCCCGACCCACCCTTTTCTGCTGCGGCTCGACCCCGCCCTCAGCTACCCTCGCTGCGATGCCCTTTGCCTGGGTCACGGCGGGGGTGTGGACCGACATGATCTATTGCCTGGCAATCTTCCGCTCGAGTAGCAACGAGTTCCTGATCTGGCCCGCGATCGGCGCTGCCGTCGGCGTGTATCTGTTCTACCGCGGCTTCCGCCTGTTGCAGCGCAAGCGTTTGATCCAGGACACGCCGTCTTCGAAGATTCGCAGCGCCTCCATGGGCCTGGTCGAACTCAGCGGGCTGGCCACCGGCCCTTACACCATGACCTCCCCGATCACTGAAGTCCCCTGCTACTACTACCGCAGCATGGCGTGGCAGATGCAACAGCGGGGTAAGAGTAGCGAGTGGGTGAAGGTTGCCGATGACAGCCTGCACCTGCCCTTCTACCTCGACGACAACACCGGCCGCGTGCTGGTGGACCCGCAAGGCGCCGAGATGGACATTCATCGCGACTTCCACGAGGAATACAGCCATTCGATTTTCTCCACCAGTGCTGAGGTGCCATTGAACGTCCTCGGCTTCCTGTCGCGCCACGGCGTCTCCACCGACAAGAAGATCAAGATCGAGGAGTACTGCATCAAGCCTAAGAACGCGCTGTTCATCCTGGGCACGCTGGCGGAAAACCCCGGCGTCGATGTAGGTCCAAACCCTGTTCCTACGTTTTCGGCGGATCGATTCCAGATCCAAGGAAAAGTACCCGGAATGCTGGCTGGTGTGGTCGCCAGTGCTCTAAAACCCAGGCCGGGCGTGGTGACGTTTACGCGACAAGAGGTGATCCGACTGAGCAACAACAATTCCGCGACAGGAGTTGGCATGGCCGACCAGGGAAAGATTGCTGCTGCCCTGACGAAGGCCGGCATCACCAATTCTGCAGCCTGGGCGGCCGCCGGCCTTGCCGATGCCGGCGTCCCGATCTCGGTTTCGGTCGGGGGCCAGGGCAGCGCCGCTGCTGCAACTCTGGCGCCCGAGGAATTCGATCTTCACCCCAAGGTGGTGCTGATGAAGGGCACGCACAACCCCGCGTTCTTCATCTCGTGGCAAAGTCAAAGGGAAGTCGTGCAATCGCTGGGCTGGAAGTCTGTAGCCATGATCTGGGGTGGCCCCGCCCTCAGCCTGCTGTGTACCTACATTCTGGCCGCGCACTTCGGCTGGCTGTAACGGAGAAACTGCATGAACACTGTGATACTGCTGGCATTCGGATTCGTGATCGCGGGCGCCTTGTGGTACTTCGTCACCATCTACAACAGCATCATCGAGCTCAAGAACGACATCGACAAAGCCTGGGCCAACATTGACATCATGCTCAAGCAGCGCCACGACGAACTGCCCAAGCTGCTCGACGTCTGCAAGGGCTACATGGATTACGAGCGCGACACCCTGCAGAAAATCACCCAGGCGCGCAGCCAATATCAGCAGGCGGTCACCATCGACCAGAAGGCGCAGGCGGACCAGAGCATGACCTCGGCGCTGCGCGGCTTGTTCGCGGTAGCCGAAAATTACCCCGACCTGAAGGCCAACAACAATTTCCTGCAGTTGCAGAAGCGCATCACCGAACTGGAGAGCCAGATCGCCGACCGCCGCGAGTTCTACAACGATTCCGTCAACAGCTTCAACATCCGCATCCAGCAAATGCCCGACACCTTCGTGGCCAGCTTCATGAGCCTGCAGCCGCGTCCCATGTTCAAGGTCGAGGAAGCTGATAGGGCTGATGTGAAGATGGCGTTCGGGGCAGGGGCATAAGTAAGGTTTCAAAGTTTCAAGGTTTCAAAGTTTCGAGGTTGCGGTGATGGAACCTGGAAACTCTGCAACCTTGAAACCTTGCTTCTTCCCCGCACCAACCTTGTCACCACATAGCACACCAGTGCCTCACGAGCCACACATCCCGTCCAGTAGAATGGCACCGTGAGCGACGCCGTTCGTATCGGGATTCTGGGCGACTTTAACGAAGAGTTTCGCTCCCATCACGCGACGAACGACGCCCTGCAACACGCGGCCGCCAAGCTGAACCAAGCGCTCGAGTCGCAATGGATTCCCACGCCTTCCCTTCTCCAACCCAACGCCCAAAAAGTGCTGGAAAGCTTCGATGGCCTGTGGGCCGCTCCGGGCAGTCCCTACCGGAGCATGGATGGCATGTTGAAAGGGATCGAGTTCGCCCGCCGCCGCGACTGGCCCTTCCTGGCCACTTGTGGAGGCTTCCAGTATGCGCTGATCGAGTGTGCGCGCAATGTCCTGGGCATCAAGGACGCCGACACCGCGGAGAACGATTCCAGATCGAAAAACATCGTCATCTACCCGGTAGCCTGCGCCGTGCCCCACCGTAAGAAAGGTGCGCCTAAACTTTCAGGCCCGGTCCCCGAGATCCGGCTGCGGCCAGGCTCTTACCTGCAGTCGTTTTATTCGCAGGACACGGCAGTCGAGGAATTCTTCTGCAACTTCGAGGTCAATCCCGAGTACGAATGGGCTGCCATCGAGGCCGGCTTCCCGGTTGCCGCGCGCGGCGAACAAGGCGAAATCCGCGCCATCGAGTCCCCCACCCACCGGTTCTATATCGCCACTTTGTTCCAGCCTCAGCTTTCCTCCAAGCCCGAGAAGCCGCACCCGCTGGTGGTTGCGTTCGTGCAAGCCGCCGCCGACTGGGGAAGCAAGAAACTTGATGACAGCGTGCTGGAGTAGGTGCGGGTCGGGGCGCAGTCGGTTGGGGACTACTGGCCCAGTCCGGTCGTCCAATTCAGCATGATAGTCAGCGGCCGGTTGCCGGTGTGCGACGTTCCCAGACTGTCCACGATAAAGCGCCCGTCCGGTCCGACGTCGTAGGCCTTGTCAAAAGTGACGGTTTCGCCAATCGCGGTGTGAAACCGTATCTTGGGCTCTCCTGCCTGGATGGAACCGTTCACCATGCCAATGGGGAATTCCAGAAGGTCGTCCCCGCGTGTGGCAAACAGCGCCTTGCCGTCGTGGCGCCAGCGCGCGCTGCCCGCGCCTTTGGTGGAAATCTGCCACCTCGGCCCCGGTCCGGGAAACGGCGATACGTAAACTTCGTCCCGGCCGGACTCCTGCGAAGTGTAAGCGACCCAATGGCCATCGGGAGAGAAGTGGGCGCCGCGCTCCCAGGCCGGGCTTTGCACGAAGGGGAACGGCTTCTCCTCCGCCGCCACCGGCATCACCCAGATGTCGGTCGCGCCCGGGTCCCCGCGATCGTAAAGAATGTACTTGCCATCGGGAGACCAATCCGAGGGCTGCTGCCACCGGTCTTCTTCGTGCACAAAGCGCTGGGTGCCTGTCCCGTCAGCCGCTTTCACCGCGACATTGGTTCGGCTACTCGACATCAGGGTTGCGTAGGCCAGATTCCTGCCGTCCGGCGACCATACCGGCGCATATACATCCACCGCCGAGGTGATGCGGGTGCGCACCCCGTTGGCGGCATCGAGGACCCAGATGTCCAGGTTCGGTTCTCCGAATTCCACCGCCAGCTTTCGGCCATCCGGCGAGACTCGTGGGTTGTTGCTGCCGAGTTCACCAATGGTCCCCAGCGGCCTGCCGTTTTGGTCGAACCAGGTTAACTGGCCTTCTGCTGAACTTGCTCCTGCCTGGTAAATCAGCACACCGTTATCGGAGGCCGTGAACAATCCTCGCCAAATCCCACGGTCGTAAAGCACTCCTCCGACCACGCGGACAGGTTCTCCCTGCAGTTCGAGACGGCGGGCGTCGAACCGTTGCGCCATCAGATCCCCATTTCGCAGGAACAACAGGTAGCCCGAGGCATACAAGATGCCTCCCTCCGTGCGCAGCACAAAGCGGCTTTCGCCTCCTCTTACGGAACCAACGTAGAGCCCGCCGAACTCGCTCTTGTTGGAGGAGTGGTTCGTAGCCAGGTAAAGGAAGTGATCCCCATCGGGCAGGAATTGTGGCCAACGATGGGTGCTGTGCCTGGCCTCGTCCAGCGTGGTCGCGGCGACGGCCGTACCTCCAGTAGCAGCTACTTTGTAGAGCGCACTACGAATGTTGGGTGTGAACACGATAAAACCCGCGCGGCTCCACGTCCCTCCTCTTGCGTTCTGCGCGTCGCAGATGGTCACGGAAGCGCCACCGTTGCTATCGATCACCCGCAGCTTGCCTCCGGAGAAGAAAGCAACGCTGCGGCTGTCTGGCGACCAGAAAGGAAAGGATGCGTTTTCCACTCCTTCCAACTGGCGCAGTTCGCCGGAGGCGATAGAGCGCACCCAGAGCCGGTCGCCCGCACCAAAGACCAGACGAGTCCCATCCGGAGAAATCGCCGGGGGAGCGCCCAGATCGCCCATCACGTCGAAGCTGGTTTCCTCCGGGGGAGGAATCGCCGCCACCACCCGCGGTTGCTTGACTTGCCCGCCGGGGAGAAGGATGGCGGTGGCAGCGAGAGCCGCGATTGCAAGCACCGCCACAGCCCAGGGCAGCCAGGCCCGCCGAGTACCTGTCACCGGCGCAGTCCCGGCGCTGAGGCGGTCCCCCGACTCCGCGATCCATTCCAATTCCGCCTTGATGTCGCCCGCGCTCTGCCAGCGCTGCTCCGGGTCTTTCATCAGGGCGCGCGAGATCACGTGCTCCAGCACCGGTGAAACCGTTGGCCGCACCGCCGAGACGGGCTCGGGATCTTTTTCCAGAATGGCTGATGCGACGCTGATCTGCGACTTGCCCACGAACGCACGCCTCCCCGTCACCATTTCGTAAAGCACCGCTCCGAAGCCGAAGATGTCGCTGCGCGCGTCTGCTTCTTTTCCTTCCAGTTGCTCCGGCGACATGTACTGGATCGTCCCCACGACCGTGCCGACCGCAGTCAGCGGACTTGCCGGACTAGTGAGCGTGGGTGAGGCCGTGAACGATGGCGCTGAACTCGAAGCGGCCGCAGCGCCAACCGGCGAAGGCTTCGCCAGCCCGAAATCCATCAGCTTGGCGCCCGACTTCACCAGCATGATATTTCCCGGCTTGAGGTCGCGATGCACAATGCCGTGCTGGTGCGCCTTGTGCAAAGCGTCCGCCACCTCGATGGCAATCTGCAGCGCCTGCTCGAGCGGAAGCGGCCCCTTCTTCAGCCGCTCCGCCAGCGTCTCGCCTTCCAAATACTCCATGACGAGAAAATTCACGCCCTCGTGTTTGCCCACGTCATGAAGGGTGCAGATGTTGGGATGGTTCAGCGCCGAGATGGCGCGGGTTTCGCGCTCCAGACGCATTCTCAGGTCAGAATTGTTGGTCACTTGCGAGGAGACGATCTTGATGGCAACGACGCGGTCGAGGCGAGTATCGCGCGCGCGGTACACCTCGCCCATGCCGCCCGCTCCGAGGAGCGCCTCGATTTCATAGGGTCCAAGCTTGGTGCCAGGGGCCAGGCTCATTTCTTCAGTCCTGCTGTCCAGTTCACCACCATGGTGATAGTCCGCGTATCTTCACCCATGGTGCTGTTGACCAGCACGCGCCCGTCCGCCGCAAGGTCATAGACACCACCGTATCGCAGCGTGATCGCATTGGTTTTCACGTAAGGGTGGACCTCGCCAATCTCCACCACGTCTCCGTGGACTGTAATGGGAGCTTCCATCAGAGTCCGGTCGATGCCCAGGTACAGCAGCGCCTTGCCGTCGCGCCGCCAGCGCGGCTGACCTCCGCCAGAGGTCGAAACCTGCCATTTGCCGCTGGCCTGGGGGAAGTTGCTCAGGTATACCTCGGACCGTCCACTTTCACGCGAGGCGTAGGCGACCCATTTGCCGTCCGGCGAGAACACGCCCCCGCCCATGAGTCCCTGGCCCGCGCCCTGCAGGAATTGTCCCGTGCCCTCCAGGAATACCTGCGGTTTCCGGTCGCCGGACAGCGGCAGCAGCCAGATGGAGGAAGCCTGTCCCAGCGACGTGGACGTATACATAAGGTAGCGGCCGTCGGGCGACCAGTCCGAGAGCGGCTTGTCCTGATTGTCGGAGAAAAGCAACTCTTCTTTTCCGGAGCCGCTCGCGTCCTTCACATAGATGTCCAGCCCTCCCCCGCGCCGCTGCGAGAACGCGATGCGGTTCCCGTCAGGCGACCACACGGGAGTGGCATCGGTCAGGGTGCTCTCGAAGGTAAAGCGTGTCCGCACTCCGCGGGTGACGTCGTAGATCCAGAGCGCGGATGTGGGCTCGCCAATCACGACGGCGAGCTTCCGTCCATCGGGCGACAGTCTCATTTCGCCGAACTTACTGGTCTCGCCAAGCTGAGTAGGCGGCTTGCTATCGTGCGCCATCCACAGCAACTGCGAACCGAACACGCTGGAGCCGGCCTGGTAAACCAGGATTCCGTCTTGGGAAGCGTCGAACGCGGCGCGCCAGGTGCCGGCGTTGCGAATGACACTTTCCGCCACTGGGAGGGCGTCGCCTTGCAGCTCTGCCCGGCGCACGTCGAACGGCTGCGCCATGAGCGTGCCATTCTGCACGGAGAGCAGGTGACCCGGGGTGAGCACGACGTTCGAGTCTGCCGGCATCAGGAAGCGATTTTCACTCCCGTCGAGGGTGGCGACATAGATGCCGTTGCGTTCGCTGGCTGCCGGACTCTCGTGATTCGTCGCCAAGTAGAGGAACCGCTTGCCTCCCGGCAGCCAGACCGGCCAGCGGTGCGTGGTGTGCACGCCCTGCGTCAGTTTCGTCACCGGCTGAGCTGTGCCCCCGGCGGCCGCGACTTCGGACAGACCCGTTAGCGGCGTTGGCGCGAACAGGATTACGCCGTTCTCGCCCCAGCTCCCGCCCCGGGCGCGCGGCGCATTCGCCAGCACCAGGGCAGGCCCGCCGTTCATCGGCGTCTTCTTCATCTTCCCGTCGGCGAAAAAGCCCAGCCACTTCTCGTCCGGGGACCAGAACGGATAGGTGCCCCCCTCGCTGCCAGCCAGCGGTGTGGCAGCCGCCCCGCTGAGCGCCCGCACCCAGATTCGTTTCGTGCCATCCTTCTCGATCGCCACGAACGCGACGTAGGTTCCGTTGGGCGAGATCACTACTGGTCCAGCAGTATCGTCATCGGACAGGATGAAAGTCGCGTTCTCGGGAGCCGGCAGATAAGACTGGATGGCGCGATTGGAGGAGTCTGGCTGCCCGGGCCATACCCGCATCAGCACCGCGCCAATCACCATCAGCGCCAACACTGCGACCCACGCCAGGCGCTCGCGGTTCTTCCGGTGGGTTGTCACCGGCGACGGAATTCCCGCCTGGGATCCGCCCTCAGCAATCCACTTCAATTGCAGCTTCAGGTCGTGGACACTCTGGAAGCGATCTTCCGGGTCCTTGGCCAGGCAGTTTTTTACCACCCGATCCAGAGCCGGTGGCGACATGGGTTGAATCGCCGAGATGGGCTGCGGATCGGAGGCCAGGATCGCCGCCACGATGCTCGCCTGACTCTTTCCGCTGAAGGCCGGCCTGCCCGTCACCATTTCGTACAGCACCGCTCCCAGCGCAAAAATGTCGCCGCGTAGGTCTGCTTCTTTGCCCTCCACCTGCTCCGGCGACATGTACTGGAACGTCCCAACTACCGTGCCTTGTGCGGTCAGCGGATGACTGCCGGCCGGGGACAGGAGGGTGGCGGTCAGCCCCGAAGACGGCGGATTCTCCACCGTCACCGCCTTGGCGAGCCCGAAGTCCATCAGCTTCGCCCCGGTCTTGGTCAGCATCACATTCCCCGGCTTCAGGTCACGATGAACCACCCCGCTGCGGTGGGCCTTTTCCAGGCCCTCGCAAATCTCGATCCCATACTGGAGTACCTGCGGGGCTGGTAGAGGGCCTTTCACCAGCCGGTCGGCCAGCGTCTCGCCGTCCAGGTACTCCATGACGAGGTAATCCACTCCATCCTGGTGGCCGACGTCATGCAGGGTGCAGATGTTGGGGTGGTTCAGCGAAGAGATTGCCCGCGCCTCGCGGTCGAAGCGCTGCCTGGCTTCGGGATTGTCAGAGAGATGGGAAGGCAGAATCTTGATCGCGACGGTGCGATCGAGGCGTGTGTCACGGGCACGGTACACCTCGCCCATGCCGCCCGCGCCCAGCGGCGATTGGATCTCATACGGCCCGAGTTTGGTGCCAGAGGCTAGGGACATGGGAGGGCGCAATTATAG
>JBGPJK010000068.1:0-16738 GCA_041485425.1 Terriglobia bacterium
CAAGGCCATCGAACTCATGGTGACCGGGAATACCTTCTCGTTCGAAGAGGCGAAAGAGTTTGGCATCGTCAATGACATCTTCGAGCGCGACGGCTTCATGGACAACATCATGGAGTACGCCCGCCAGTTCTGCCCGCCCAACAAAGCGGCCAAGGCCGTGGGACGCATCAAGCGCGCGGTGCAGACGGGATGGGAGATTCCCATGGAGTCGGCGCTCGCCCTGGAACGCGAGAACCAGCAGATCCTGTTCCAGAGCGACGACGCCAAGGAAGGCCTGGCCGCCTACGTGGAAAAGCGGCCGGCGACGTTCACGGCAAAATAAAGTAGCCCGGTGGAGGACGGGCGTCCTCGCCCGTCCAAGCGGAGCGAAGCTCCGCAGTGGGAATGTGGCGCGGGCACTCCGGCCCGCGTTCCGTGGGTAAGCATGGCACACAGGGCGGGCGAGGACGCCCGCCCCCTTCGGCTCCGCTCAGGGCAGGCTTAGCCGGCGAGACGCCGGCGCTACAAGGACGAAGATGATTGCAGCTACCAAGGCAAAGATCGAGCCCGGTCGCCTGCTGATTGACGGTCAGTGGGTGGAAGGTTCGAAGAAGTTCGACACCATCAACCCGGCCACCGGCGAAGTCCTCACCCAGATCGCCGAAGCCTCGGCCGCAGACGTCGACCATGCCATCGCTGCCGCTCGCAAGGCTTTCGAAGATCGCAACGGCCCCTGGCGCAAGATGTCGGCCAGCGAGCGTGGGCGTCTGATCTGGCGTCTCGCCGACTTGGTCGAGAAGAATCTCGAAGAACTAGCCGAACTCGAAACCCTCGACAACGGCAAGCCCATCTTCGAGTCCCGCTACGTGGACATGCCGATGGTGATTGACGTCCTGCGCTACTACGCGGGCTGGGCGACGAAGATTCACGGAGAAACCGTGAACACCTTCGAGAACGCCTTCACCTACACCCTGCGCGAACCGGTCGGGGTGGTGGGGATGATCATCCCGTGGAATTTCCCGCTGCTGCTGGCTTCCTGGAAACTGGGGCCGGCGCTGGCTTGCGGTTGCACCGTGATGTTGAAACCAGCGGAGCAGACGCCCTTGACGGCGCTGCGCTTCGGCGAACTGGCGGTGGAAGCAGGCCTACCCGCGGGAGTAATTAATATCCTCACCGGCGGGCCGGAAGTGGGGAAGGCTCTCGTTTGCCACGCCGGGATCGACAAGATTGCCTTCACCGGCTCGACCTCCGTCGGCAAGGAGATCATGCGCGGCGCCGCCGACACGCTCAAGCGCGTCACCCTCGAACTCGGCGGCAAATCACCCAACATCGTTTTTGCCGATTCTGACCTCGACAACGCCGTCAAGGGCGCGATTAATGGCATCTTCTACGGCAAGGGCGAGTGCTGCAACGCGGGCTCGCGCTTGTTCATCGAGCGCAAAATCCAGGATGAATTCCTGGAAAAGCTGGTGGCGCGCGCCAAAAAACTCCAGCCTGCCGATCCGCTCGATCCCAAGACCCGGCTGGGTGCGATCGCCAGCCGCGAGCAGATGGACCGGGTGCTCGGCTACATCGAGGCTGGAAAGAAGGAAGGCGCCAAACTGTTGGCCGGAGGAAATCGCGTCTCGCTGGATGGAGGCAAGGGATTCTTCGTCGAGCCGACGATTTTTGGCGGCGTTTCCAACACCATGAAGATAGCCCAGGAAGAGATCTTCGGACCGGTGCTGGCGGCGCTTGCATTTGACGATGTCGACCAGGTGGTCGATCTGGCCAACGCCAATCCTTACGGTCTGGCCGCGGCCGTTTGGACTCGCGACATCAACAAGGCGCATCGGGTTGCGCGGCAGCTTCGCGCCGGTCTCGTCTGGATCAACACTTATGGCTTGATGGATGCCGCGGTGCCCTTCGGTGGCTTCAAAAGTTCCGGCTTCGGCCGCGAACTCGGCATGCACGCCATCGAGCATTACACCGAACTGAAGAGCGTGTGGCTGAACATGGTTTGACGTAGCGCCGGCAGCCTGCCCTGAGCGCAGTCGAAGGCTCCCGCCGGCCACCACGGACTTTATTGAGGACCTATGCCAGGAAAAATAGCAAAAATCGGAACCTTCAGCGATTGGGTTGGCCTGTTCGATGACTGGCGCAAGGACATCGGCGTCAATACCGACGAAATCGCCAGCTTTAAATTCGACACGCTTTTTGGTTCCATCGAAACCGAGGAGATCCAGTTCGGATCGTTCAAAGGCCGCCGCAAGTGGGAGAACCTGCGTCAGGTTCCGACACAGCAGATGCGCGACGCGCTCATCAACCTGATCGTTTACCAGGGCGACACCGAGTTCGCCAGCGTGGAGCAGCAACGCCACTTGTTCGAGACCGCGCCCAGCGACTGGGACCGCAAAGCGCTCACCCGCGTGATGATCGAAGAAATGCGGCACGGCTGGCAGATGTGCGCCCTGTTGGTGGATCATTTCGGATATTCCGGCAAAGTCGAAGCCCAGAAGATGCTCGAGCGCCGCGCCTTTGAGAACAAACGCCTGCTCGGCGCCTTCAACGTCGATGTCGATAACTGGATGGACTTCTTCACCTACACCGACTTCGTGGATCGCGACGGCAAATTCCAGTTGCAGATGCTGAAGTACTCCGCGTTCGCCCCGCTGGGCCGCTCCATGTCGTACATGCTGCGCGAAGAAGCCTTCCACATGGGCACGGGCAACGATGGCCTGCGCCGTATCGTGGAGGCAGGCGTAGTCCCCGCGTGGCTCATCCAGAAATATCTCAACAAGTGGATCTCGTGTTCTTACGACCTGTTCGGCACCGATCACTCGTCCTCGGCACACTGGTCCTATGTTTGGGGCATCAAGGGACGCTACGACGAGCCGCAGAACCAGCAGGGAGCGGACCTCGACGAACTGAACGACTACAACCGGCACTTGTATCGCAACGAAGTAGCCGGGCTGATCGAACGTTTCAACAACGCATTGCGGCCGGGCGAGCCCAGGCTGTACGCGCCCGACATCAAGTTCAACCGCAACATCGGCCGCTGGGCAGGCCAGAAGTTCCACGCCCAGACCGGCGAGCCGCTGGATGACAAGGTTTACGAGCAGCACCTGAAGGAGTACATGCCGTCGGCGGAAGACAAGAAGTTGCTGCTCGATATCATCGCCAATGAGAAAAAGTGGATTGCGCCCAAACAGGGTGGGCGAGATCCGCTGACCACGATTGCGGAGCCCAGGAAGTCGGCCATCAATTTGTAGTACTCACCATGGAGACACGGAGACACGAAGAACGGGGCGGGACTAGCTGAATCTTGGTGCTCCCTAGTGTCCTTTGTGGTTATGGGTTTTGGAGCGAATGTGACCACCACTCCGGCTGAGGACATCTCGAATCAGAAGACCCGGCGCGAACACTCACGCGGCTACACGCTCGGTGAACTCATGGTGGCCACGGCCGCGCGTGAAATTCATGATGGAGAAGTGGTGTTCGTCGGCATGCGGTTGCCCCTGATCGCATTCGTCGTAGCCAAGAAGACGCATGCCCCGACTGCCGTCGGCCTGTTTGAGAATGGTGTGATCCGCTCTACCCCAGCGCACGAACTCATCTACACCATGGCCGATCCGCCCAACATCCTGGGCGCAACCCAGTGCCTCGATATGCTGGGGGTGATGAGCCTGCTGCAGTCAGGGCGGGTTCACTTGGGGTTTTTGGGTGCGGCTGAGGTGGATCGATTCGGAAACTTGAACTCCACCGAGGTGCGCGGGGCCAAGGGTCTCACCCGTCTGCCCGGTTCCGGTGGCGCGTGCGACATCGCATGCCTGGCGCATCGCTTCGTGGTTTTGCTCGAGCACAGCAAGCCACGCCTGCCGGAGCGCGTTTCCTACGTAACCAGTCCTGGAAATGGTGACGGCGCGGGCTGGCGCCAGCGCGTAGGGCTGCCCCGGGGCGGACCGGCAGCGGCGATTACCACCAAAGCAGTGCTGCGTTTTGGCGAGGACGGGGAAGCCTACCTGGCTTCACTGCATCCCGGGATTGAGCTCGACGACGTAGTGACCAACGCGGGTTGGAGATTGCGAGTCGCTGACAATGTGAGTCAGACCCCCGAACCGAGTCCACAAGAACTGAAAGCCATCCGCGAATACGACAAGGAGGGGTTCTGGACAACTTAGGATTTCGTAGCGTTCGGCCGATCGCGCCTGCTGCTGAGAAGAAGACGGAAGTGCCTGCGCAACTGTCCCGCATCGCGGTTGCCCTGGAACCGCCGCTGGCTCGGGTAACTCTGCAGCACGCTCCGCTAAACGTCATCGACATTGCCATGATGGACGAGTTGGCCACCGCACTCGATGATATCGAAGCGCGTGAGCAGGTCGCGGTCGTTGTCCTCTCCGCTTCGGGCAAAGCGTTTTCGGTGGGAGTGGATGTGGCGGTGCACACCCCCGACAAGATTCAGGAAATGCTGTCCAAGTTTCACGCCGTCATCCTGAAACTGGTCGGCACTAAGAAGGTGACGATTGCCGCCGTGCATGGCCACTGCCTCGGCGGAGGCGCGGAACTGGCCATGGTCTGCGACCTGGTGTACACGGCGGAGAATGCGACGTGGGGTTTTCCGGAGATCAAGCTGGGATGCTACCCGACCGTAGCTGCGACCGCCCTGGCCGCGCTGGTAGGCCAGAAACACGCGGCCGATCTCGTGCTTACCGGTCGCACCATCAGCGGCAGCGAAGCCGCAAGCATCGGCCTGGTGAACCGCGCCTTGGCTGACGAGCAGGTTGACGCAGCCGTGCAGCAGTCAGTCCAGAGTTTGTTGCAGCTCAGTCCCGCGGCCCTGGCCATCACGAAAAAGGCAATCTATGCCTGGAGTTCGATGCATTTCGACAAAGGATTGGCGCGCGCCGAACAAATCTACCTGGACGAGTTGATGAAGACGGAGGACGCACAAGAGGGAATTCGCGCCTTCGTCGAGAAACGGAAACCGGTGTGGGTGGGAAGGTGACATCCACGAGCAAAGTGCCGTGGGCCAGACCTGCACACCTGATGTGTGGCCAGCCGGTGTGGGGCATCGCAGCTTTGGCCGCCTGCTCGTATCTGTCGTACCTGTCCTATCTCCATGTCCGCCGCCAAGGCTTTAACTGGAAGCACGATGCCTGGTCGATGGCCACATACGCGGTGTGGATTTTGCTGCTGTCCGGCCTGACCGGAGCCACGCGTTGCCTGCGCGAGCGTTTATTCTTTGCGTTGGTGCTGGCGAATTTCGCAATGGGCTTCCTGTTGACGGTCTGGGGAGATGCGCCGAGAGAAGCGGTGCGCGACGTGAGAATTATTTCCCTAGGGCTGTGGGGCCTGGCAGCTTTGGTGAGCCTGGGGGTGGCGTTTTCGTCGGGCCAGGGCGCGGCGGGGAAGAGAGTGACCTGAATGTCCAAGCTGGTTTCAATGCGTGAGGCCATCGCCGGCCTGGTGCCCGATGGCGCCTCGGTCGCGCTTGGCTTGCAACTGGAGCAGATGATTCCGTTCGCGGTCGGACACGAGATCATTCGCCAGAAGAAGCGTGGACTCACGTTGATTGGCCCGATCTCAGACATTCTCTTTGACCAGTTGATCGGCGCGGGATGCGTGGAGCAAGTCATTGCCGCCTGGGTGGGCAACGTGATGATGGGCTCAGCCTACAACTTCCGGCGGGCCGTCGAGCAGGACGGGATGAAGGTCTTTAACATGACCAATTTTACCGTGGCGCTGGCTCTGCAGGCCGGTGCCATGGGCGTACCGTTCCTCCCCACGCGCACCGCCTTGGGCAGCGACGTGCCCAAGGGCAATCATTTCTTCTACCAGATCTTCTCGCCGTTTGAGCCCAGGGAATCGTTGTGGGCAGTGCGCGCGCTAAATCCCGATGTGACCATCGTGCACGTGCAGCGTGCCGATCGCGAAGGCAACGCCCACTGCTGGGGCAACTTCGGCGTGATGCTTGAGGGCGTGCGTGCCGCCAAACGCGTGATCGTCGTAGCTGAGGAGATTGTCGAGCCGGAGGTGATTGCAAGCGACCCCAATCGCACGCTGATTCCCGGGTTCCTGGTGAATGCGGTGGTGGAGTGTGCTTATGGCGCGCATCCCTCGCCGGTGCAGGGCTGCTACAAGCGCGACGATGCCTTCTTTCGCCAGTATCACGAGCAGACCAAGACGAAGGCAGACAGCGACGCCTGGCTGTCGCGTTGGGTGTACGGCGTTACCGATCGTCGGGCCTACATGAACCAGCTGGGTGGTTGCCGCGTGCAAGAACTCGGCGTGAAGCAGCACGCTTACGCGGCGCAAGCAGATTTTGGATTTTAGGAGACAGCGCTTGGCACGTAGCACTCGGCCCATGAAGATTCGTCCAGAAGTTGGAATGGCTAATTGCTAACTGCTAATTGCTGAGTTATGGATTTCGAAATCAGCGCTGGCCAGGTAAAGTCCATGCTCAAGCGTGGCGACCAGTTCACCCTGCTCGACGTGCGCGAGCCTTGGGAGTGGGAGAAAGCCTCCATCGGGGGAAGCAAGCAGATACCCATGGGCGATGTCCCGACGCGTGCGCAACAGGAACTCGACCCGGATGAACATATCGTTGTGCTGTGCCATCACGGAGTACGTTCCCTGAGCGTCACCAACTGGCTGCGGCAGCAGGGATTCGAGAGAGTGCAGTCCGTCCGCGGTGGAATCGACGGCTGGGCACGGACGGTGGACCCGAAGGTGCCGCTGTACTGAGCTACCAATGAACAAAGAACTAATCGAGCTGAAAGTCAACGGCCGCTCCCACGAGCTCGCCAGCGAGCCCAGCAAGCTGCTGCTCGATGTGTTGCGGCAGGACCTGCGGCTCACGGGCTCCAAGCGCGCCTGTGACGATTCCTCCTGCGGCGCCTGCACCGTGCTGGTGGATGGCACCCCCATGCTCTCCTGCACCATGCTCGCTGCCAGTTGCGAAGGGCAGGAGATCACCACGGTCGAAGGTGTCAGCGAGCACGGCAGCCTGGCCGCCATCCAGAAAGCTTATGGCGACTGGGGCGGCGCGCAGTGCGGCTACTGCACGCCCGGGTTCATCATGACCGTGAAGCATCTGCTGGCTCAGAATCCCAATCCCACGGAACCAGACATTCGCCGCGCACTCAGCAGCAATCTCTGTCGCTGCACTGGCTATAGCCAGATGTATCAGGCGATCAAAGCCGCAATCGACGCCGAGCAGAGGGGACTGGCCATGAAATGAATCTGTCGGCACGCTCTGACCGGTCGCGGCGCTGGATTCGAGTTTCTTAACTGAGAACTGAGAACCGAGAACTGAGAACCGGGAACTGAGAACCGGGAACTGAGAACTGATGAGTGACAGCGACTTCAGCATAATCGGCAAACCGACCGCCATGGTCGATGCGGCGGGCAAGACCACCGGGGCAGGGAAGTACACGGACGATCTTTTCCTGCCGGGGATGCTCGTGGGCAAGATTCTGCACTCGCCCTATCCCCATGCTCGCATCAAGCGCATTGATACCACACGTGCGGAGAAACTCGACGGCGTGGTGGCCGTCGTAATCGGCAAAGACGCACCCACTCCCTACGGAATTCTTCCGGTCGGACACGATGAGCACGCGCTTTGCACCGACAAAGTTCGCTACGTCGGCGACAACGTGGCCTGCGTCGCGGCGGTGGACGAAGCTACCGCCGAGCAAGCGCTCGAACTGATTGACGTGGAATACGAAGTGCTCCCCGCCTACTTCGATCCCGAAGAAGCGATGAAGGCGCAGAGCGATTTCATTCACGCCAATAAGCCGCAGAACATCGAAAAGGATTATCACCACGTCTTCGGCGACCCGGAGAAGGCGCTGGCGGCCGCGGCTTATACGGCTGAGGCGCGCTTTATTGCCAATGAGGTGACCCACGCGGCCATGGAGCCGCATTCCACCCTGGCGGCGTTCGAAATCGATCCCCACACGGGCAATCCCGGCCGCTTGACGGTCTGGTCGTCCACCCAGGTGCCTTACTATCTCCAGCACAAACTGTCGCTGGTGCTCGAAATGCCGATGGCACGGATTCGCGTGATCAAACCATTGGTCGGTGGCGGCTTCGGTGGCAAAAGCGAAGTGATTCCCCTGGAAATCATAGCGGCGGTGGCCGCGCGTAAAGCCCAGGCCCCGGTGAAGATCACCTATACCCGCGAAGAAGTTTTCTGGGCCCATCGCGGCCGCCCGCGCACCATCATTGATCTGAAGACCGGAGCTGATAAAGACGGCAACATCACCGCCGTAAAGGCCCGCGTGGTGCAGGATGGCGGCGCCTATTGCTCCTACGGTGTCGTGACCATTCTTTATTCCGGAGCGCTGCTGGGCGCCCTTTACGACATCCCCAACATTCAGTACGACGGCTACCGCGTGCTCACCAACAAGCCGGTCTGCGGTGCCATGCGCGGCCACGGCACGGTGAATGTCCGCTTCGCGTTCGAGTCGCAACTGGACGAGCTGGCGTTGAAGCTGAAGCTCGATCCCGCAGAAATCCGCCGCCACAATCTGCTGAAACCACCCTGTGTCACCATCAACGGGCTGCGGGTGCAGAGCTACGGCTTGCCGGAGTGCATTGACAAAGTAGTGGAGCGTTCGGGCTGGAAACAGCGCAAGGGAAAATTACCCAATGGCCGCGGCTTGGGCATCGCCTGCAGCCATTACGTGAGCGGCGCGGCTAACTCCATCATTCGTTCCGACATGCCGCACTCCACGGTCAACATCAAGATCGATCGCGACGGCGGTGTCGTCGTTTACACCGGCGCCTCGGAAATTGGCCAGGGCTCCGACACCATGACTGCCCAGATTGCAGCCGAAGCGCTGAGCTGCTCGCTGGGACGGGTGAAGATCATCGCGGCCGATACCGACCTCACTCCCATTGACATCGGCTCCTACTCTAGCCGCGTTACCTTCATGGCGGGCAATGCCACACTGCGCGCCGCGCAAGAGGTGAAGAAGCAGATCGCCCTCGCCGCCGCCCGCAAGATGAGCTGCGCACCGGAAGACCTGGTCTTCCGTGACGACAGAGTCAGCAAGAAACATGTGGGCGCGGGCGACTCGCCCGCGCAGGACGGGCGGGGTCGCCCGTCCCCACACGAAGTGTCCACGCACGAGGCAGCCACTGTCAGCGGTCGCGTGGAAGGCCAGATCCTGCGCGGCTCGCTGCAGCAGAAGCGCAAGGAAGAAGGCCCGAAGGACCAGATGACCTTCGAAGAAGCCGTGGTCGCCGCCATCGATTTCCACGGCGCGCTCACCGGAACCGGTTCGTACGCTCCCCCGACCGAAGCCCGGGGTGGCAAGCACAAAGGCGCGGGAGTTGGGCCGTCGCCGGCGTATTCCTACTCGGCGCAAGTAGCCGAAGTCAGCGTCGACGAAGACACCGGAGAAGTCACCGTCCACAAGGTCTGGGCCGCCCACGATTGCGGTCGCGCCCTCAACCCGGTCGCGGTCGAAGGCCAGATCATCGGATCGGTCTGGATGGGCATGGGGCAGGCGCTTACCGAAGAAATGGTTTGGAAAGACGGCATGCTCATGAACCCCGGACTGCTGGAATATCGCAGCCCGTCGTCAGTCGAATCTCCCGAAGTCGAGCCCATTATCGTGGAGAGCATCGACCCCGAAGGTCCCTTCGGCGCCAAGGAGTGCAGCGAAGGCTCGCTCGCCGCGACCATTCCGGCGATTTCCAATGCGATTTACGACGCCGTCGGCATCCGGCTGCAGGAGTCACCGTTCACACCGGAGCGCGTGCTGGCTGCCCTGCGCGCCAAGAAGGCGGAGAAGAAAATTGATCTCACCCAAGGCGTGGACCCAACCGCTCCCACGCGTTTTCGCGAGCATGGCGGATCGCTGTGGTTCCGCGGCAAGGGACCGCTGCGCCATCCGCTCGATCCGGCACGCCGCGCAGCCCAACCGGGAGGTGACGATTGAGTCTCCCCCAGTTCAGGCTCCTGCGCCCTCGCACGGTGGAAGAGGCGCTCGGATATCTCGCCAGGTACGCCAATAACATTCGTGTGCTCGCCGGCGGAACCGACCTCATCCCTTCCATGCGCCAGAAGCTGTTCGAGCCCGAGTATGTGCTGGATATCCGCCACATCGCGGAGTTGAAGGGCATCCGTCCACAACCTGGCGTCGGGGCGGAGATCGGCGCGCTGACCACGCTCACCACCATCGAGCACTCCGATTTCTTGCGGCGCCATTACCCGGTGCTGACCGAAGCCGCGGCCACGGTTGCCTCGCCCGTGCTGCGCAATATGGGCACGATTGGCGGCAACATCTGCCTCGACACCCGCTGCCTCTGGTACAACCAGTCCCTTACTTGGCGCAAAGCTTGCGGCTTCTGCATTAAGAAAGACGGCGATCTCTGTCACGTCGCTCCCGGAGGAACCAAGTGCTGGGCGGTATTCTCGGGCGACACCCCGCCGGCTCTGTTGTGTTTGAATGCGGAAGTCGAGATCGCTGGTGCCGCGGGCACGCGTCGCCTGCCGCTACGCGAGTTCTACACCGGGATCGGTGATGACTACCGTAAGTTACAACCCGATGAGCTGCTGACTCGTGTATTCTTGCCCGAATCGTCAGCCGATTACCGAGGCGTCTATCGCAAACTGCGCGTTCGGGGATCGATTGATTATCCGCTGGCGGGAGTGGCCGTAGTTCTGAAGCGGTCGAACGGGCATGTTAGCGATGCGCGATTGGCTCTCACCGCGGTAAATCCTGCGCCCCTGCTGGTGAAAGGCGCCACTCATCTGCTCACGGGCAAGATTGTGGACGAGGCGCTGGCAGAAGCGGTGGGTGAGTTGGCGGCGAAAACCGCCAAGCCGCTCACCACATCCGCGCTCACGCCGGAGTACCGCCGCGAGATGATTCGGGTATTCACCAAACGCGCCGTATTGGCGGCGGCCTTGAACTAGCGGACTGAACCGTAACCGGAACCGGGAACTGAGACCTGCTTGATCACAGACTGCCACATCCACATCCAGCCCATGGAGATGTTCAAGCCCCACGCCCTGGAGCTGATGAAGAAGAAGCGCCCAAACTTCGACCAGATCGCCGAGTTCTGCCGCTCCCCCAAAGCTTTTCTCAAGCACCTCGATCAAGCCGGAGTGGACCGCGCGGTCCTCATCAACTACGTTGCCCCGGAAGTAATCGGCTTTACCGCGGGGGTGAACCAGTTCATTGCCGATTACACCAAGGAGAATCCCAAGCGGCTCATCTCCTGTGGCAGCCTGCATCCCCGGCACACCTCGAATGTCATGGCCGACGTGGAGCAACTGCTACGCCTGGGCCTGCGCATGATCAAGATCCATCCTCCCCACCAGCTTCTGTTCCCCAACGATTACCTGACGGGGGTGAAGGAACTCGAGATCATCTATCGCGCTGCCGAAGCCAATGGCATCCCCGTAATGTTTCACACCGGCACGTCGATTTTTCCCGGCGCCCGCAATAGGTACGGCGACCCCATCTACATCGACGACGTCGCCGTCGATTTCCCCAAGCTCAAGATCCTGCTCGCCCACGGCGGGCGTCCGCTCTGGATGCACACCGCTTTCTTCCTGCTGCGGCGCCACCCCAATGTCTACCTGGATATCAGCGGCATTCCGCCCAAGACCCTGCTGAAGTATTTCCCCCGCCTGCAGGAAATCGCACACAAGACGCTGTTTGGCACCGACTGGCCCGGCCCGGGCGTGCCCGACATCAAGCAGAACCTCGACGACTTCCGCGCCCTGCCTCTAAGCCAGGAGATGCAGCAACAGATTCTGAGCCGCACCGCGCTGGAAATCTGGCTGGCATAAAACCTTAAGCCGCAGAATTCCGCCCCAGAACTGATCGCCGAGGCCGCGGAGTAAGCCGTTCTCAGCGGTTTAAGATTTTAAAGATGTTTACCGCTTCGAGAACAGATGCCCCAATTTCTCTTTCTTGGTTTTCAGGTAGTCCTCGGAGTGAGGGTCGGGCGGCACTTCGCAAGGGACGCGCTCGGTCACCTCGATACCCACGCGTTCGACAGCCGTAACCTTCTCAGGATTATTGGAAAGCAGCCGCAGCCGCGAGATGCCGAGAAGCTTGAGGATTTCCGCCGGCAGGGTGAAATCGCGGTGATCGGCTTTGAAGCCCAGCCGCTCGTTGGCCTCGACCGTGTCCAGCCCCGCGTCCTGCAACTCGTAAGCCTGCAACTTGGCCATCAGACCGATGCCACGCCCCTCCTGCTGTTCGTAGATGAGCACCCCCGCACCCCGCTGCGCGATCATGGACAGGGCCATTTCCAGTTGCTGCCGGCAATCGCAACGCAGCGAGCCGAACACATCTCCGGTAAGGCATTGGGAATGAATGCGCACCAATGGCGGCGTGGAATAGACGTCCCCCATGACCAGCGCGACCGCGGTTTCGCCACGCCGTTCTTCTCCAAACTCGCCCTCAAAACCGAAGATGCGGAACTTGCCCCAGCGGGTGGGAAAGTCGGCGGAAGCGACCTGGCGGATGGCGTCGGAACTCACAACAGCATTATAGCGGCAGAGGCAAGCCAATCGGACTACGTCTGCATCGCAGCAGACAGTCGCCAACAAACTCTCCGCCGCGATTTCATGGCTGTGGTAGAGACGCAGCTTGCCGCGTCTCGCTCTTCGATGTCGTCGATCCTCGCTTGGCCTTGCGCGTCCAACGCTGCTAAAATTGCCTTGCATCCAGTCTTCTGCCGCGCACGTGGGGCTATAGCTCAGCTGGGAGAGCGCATCGTTCGCAACGATGAGGTCGTCGGTTCGAGCCCGACTAGCTCCACCAAATCCCGACTCAATGTTTTCAATAGTTTCAACAGAGCCGCATTTGGTTTGTACAATTGTTGTACAACCGAGAGTTTTGCCGCACCTCTGAAACCATGGTTTCACATCAGGATTGAAAACGAACCGTGGATGAATCTTGTTATCGAGGGCACGTAGGAGCTTGGCCCGAATGGTCTGCCGGTAATTTCCGTGGCCCACTACGGAGAACAGAGCGGCGATCTGATGGCGATCCTGAAATGACCGCTCATTTCTTGTCAGGCGTGGCGTCCATGCGCGGCGCCAGACTTTCCGTCCTGCCAAAATTCACCGCCACGCCGGTGGCGCGGCCGCTGCTGTCCGTCTGGAATGTCAGGGTCAAATCAATACCTTTGAGAAAGAACTTCTTGTCGCTTTCGGCATACAGGCGATGTCCTTCCGGTTCGCTCCCGAAAGTGATTACCAACATGTCACCCTGGCGCTCAATCGTGTAAGGCTCACCCGGCGCAGGCGGCTGGTGCTGATAGTTGCCCACATAGGAATCAAACACCTTGGGATCCACGGCGATCTCCTTCCGCTCCTTGATGGCCTTAATGGAAGCCGAGGTCTCCACCGGAAATGTGGGACGCAGCAGGTGCCAGGCCAGACCGCCGTCGCTTTCCGCGCTGTTGGAAAGGACTACCACGCCAATACGCGTCTTGGGATCGTACGCAGCCGTGCACGTGTGGCCGAAGGTTACCCCTCCGTGGGTGACAATGCCTCCATCGTTCGGGCCCAGCGGAAGCACCCACCAGCCCAGCGCCTGCTGGAAATTCGGCCCTGGACGGCGTGTCTCCAGCATGGCAGTCATGGCCGGCGCCAGTGGTGAATTGCTGTAACCTATGAATGCCCCCAGAAACGTAAGCACATCATTGGCGCTGGAGCGCAGTTCGCCTTCACCGGAGATGGACGGCACATTCCATACAGGAGCGGGATTCAGCTTGGCGTCATGCCCGGCGGCCAGTCTGGCCTGCATGTCAGGTGTGACGATCACCGACGTGCTCTTCATCCCCAGCGGGCCCGAAATGCGAGCACGCACCAGCGCGTCATAGTCCATGCCAGCGCGACGCGCCAGCGCCTTACCCAGCAGCCCAAAACCCAGATTCGAGTAGGTCCACTTCGAGCCGATATCCTGCGGCAGCTCATACGTCGAGAGAAACTGAAAGATCTGTTGCTCGGTGTACTTGGGATAGCCCGCCGGGTCAAATAGAGGAAAGTCCGGCGGCATGAAGGGCAGACCGGAAGTCTGCGTTGCCAGATCGACCAGCGTGATCTTCTTTCCATTTCGCTCCGGTACTTTGACTCCGGGCGGCATGAACTTAGCCAGGGGGTCGTTCAAGGAAACATCGCCGCGTTGGACAGCGTCGGCCAGCAGTAGCGCGGTGAAAATCTTGGTGACGGATCCAATCTCAAAAACCGTGTCACCGTTGAGAGGACGGGGGTCTTCCTGGTTGAGCTTGCCGTAAGAAATGATGCGGCGTCCTTGCGGCGTGATGATGCCGACGACCATACCGACGTGCTTGTGCAGCACATCGACCCGGTCGGCAAGGATGGCGCGAATCTCCTCGTCTGTGGGCAGGGAGGCCGATGCCGCTACGGTCGCGGGTCTGGGTTCAGGATTGCTCTGTGCGCTGGCCGGGGTTGTAACCAGCGCCACCGCAAGTACGAAAGCAGTATGAATGTAAGGCATAGTAGTGAATTGCTTCATAAGTTCCTCTCTTTTTGAGACAGTTCTCTCTCATGCGAGTGAGCCGTAACTCTTGCTCGCCACTTTTTGCTGCAGGTAGCGGTTGTGTGCCGACGTCCTGAACCTACTCTTCAGCTTCAGAGCATCTGGGAGATCGGTCGCCGTGGCCCATCACTGGGGAAACGCAACCGCCGGCGCAAAAGCTGGATACACTGGAGGGCATACACCAACAGGGCGATGCACATCCCAAACGCCGTGCCGATCAGGCTCCACAAGATCACCCAATTAATGATCTCGGCCGTATGGCCGTGACGCACCGCGTCTTTGGCGGCGTCCACCAGCGCGATGTATGGGTAACGTCTTGCCAGTGACTCCACCATCCCCAAAGCGATAGCGGTCGTGACCAGTTGCACGGCTGGGGGAAGCCAGGTCCATTGCGGACGGAAAAGGTTGATGATCTGTTGCACCATCACCGCCAGCATGAGCAGGGCTACGGGAATGTAATACGGTCGCAGCGGTACGGCCAACGCAAGAAAACCCGTTAGCGGGTCCCAAATGAAGTGCGCATATTGCGGAATCGATAGCCACCACCCAAGCATGATCACATTGACGACCAGCCCAGCCACCGACGCAGGCCGGGACACCCGCTCAGCTGGCTTCCTCGCGGGCGGCAGCTTGTGCGGGTTCCAGTTTTCCAGCGACTTGCGCTTGACCTGGATTCTTTCGATTACCAGGAACGTGATCGTGATGGCCGAAAACAGATAGAAGGCAATGCTCCAAAAAAGACCCCACAGTCTCCCGATATAGTCGATGCCGCGATGCGCGGGAAAGAAGACTGTCCAAACCAGCGCCACTAAAAGCCACGGCGCCAAGTAGCCAAACGTCATCATTTTCAATATGAACCAATAGACCGGGAACAACACAGGACCAATCAAGTACTGCTGCTGCGGCCGGTACCGGCTGGCCACCAGCATGGGGTGACCAGTCTGTTTGAGAATGACCGCCAGTTCGTCTTCGCTCAGTGGGCGGCTGACCGCGCTCTCCTGGTCTTCGATCTGCGAGGTAATGTCGTCCCGCAATTCGTCAATAATGTCCTGCTGCTGCTTTTTGGGCAGCCAGAACCTGACTGCTTGTAAATAGCGATCCACAAGTTCCATGGCCTTTAGGCCTCCTGCAAAATTCTGTTCAGCGATGCGTTGATGCTTTGCCACTCGTCCAAAAGCTGCTTGAGAATTACTTCACCCTGCGGCGACAAGCGATAAAACCGCTTCTTGCGCTTGTTCTCTTCGCGCCATTCACTTACCAGCAGACCCTGGGTTTCCAGCCGCCGCAGCAGCGGGTAAAGTGTGCCCTCGTCAATGGCCAGCCCTTGGTCATCCAGAGCTTTCCGCAGCGTGTAACCGTAGTGCTCCTCCTTGAGATGGGCCAACACAGCCACGATCAGGCAGCCGCGGCGCAGCTCCAGGCGCAGCGTTTCGAACAGATCAGCGTTTGTCAAATTACCGTTTGTCATACAGTGTATGAAACATACTGTACGAGACACAGTATAGGATGTCAAACCCTTTTCTTGCGGACAGATAAGAGCCAGTTACCAGTAATAGAATGAATGAATTAGAGAACGTGAGGGACGTTTTGTGAATCCAGTCAGACTCGTGAAAAGTGGAGTTTCCCACGAGCTGTCATTCAAAGGCTGGAACTACTTCGTTCTGACGATCATGTTCATGCTCAGACCGTCCTCCACCGCGGGGTTGTCCGCATCCCACAACTCCCAAAACTCGCAGCTAGGGCATTGTGCAAAGTAGACGTGAACCAGCGCTTCTTCAACCGGAGGATTCATCACTGGAGTGGTCACAAACCACCTCCCACTCGCACACATGCCGGGCGTCGCCGCGCTCAGCCCGCTTGGATAGCAGAGGTCGAGTGCTGACTGTCGGACGACCCCCGGCCTGCTTCTTTTTTACCGCAATGTGGCCTCACCTTTCCGTGACCACGCACACAACTCCCAGTGATGTGTCTTCCCCATCCCGACTCGCCCCACTACCTCTCCTCCCTCACTTTTCCGCCAGGTCTCCCCACCCCAGCCGCCGCTGAAACAACTCAAACACCAGCCCCCAGCACCGGTACGCCAGCGCCGGGTCATAGCGCGGACCCTCGTCCCGCATAAAGGCATGCGCTGCATTCACCTCGTGCCAGGTGAACCGGACTCCCCCTGCTTCCAATCCCGCCTTGATCAGATTCCGCCCCTCCAGCGGGATGTGCGGATCCTGCCGTCCCCAGATGTGCAG
>JBGPJK010000069.1:0-16656 GCA_041485425.1 Terriglobia bacterium
ATGGACGCCAACGTCGAAGCCCTCGACAATCTCATGGCCAACCTCAAGGAACACGGCTACGACTTCCACAAGATTCCCTACGTGCTGCAACTCAACAAGCGCGACCTGCCCAACGTCATGCCGGTCGAAGCCCTTTCCAAAGAACTGCAGCGGAAAAACGAACCGGTCATCGAAGCCATCGCGTTTCAGGGGCAGGGCGTGTTTGACACCCTCAAAGAGATTGCCAAGCAGGTGCTCACGGAGTTGAAGCAGGGGGGGTAGAAACCCAGGCGTCAGCCATCCGGCTTTTCCTTGTGTGTGCCCTGAGCCTGCCCCGTTTTGCCGAAGCCCCCGGGCAAAGGGGTGCAAAGTCTTTCACATTGACAAACGACGGCACCGGGGCGCATTGTTCCCAAGACCCGGCTTGCTGTTATCCCTTCCCTCTATCTGGCCGGGGTCCGACGAGCAGTAATGGGCTAATCACGGGAGGAACTATGCGCATGAGACGACTGGGGGGGGAGGTTCTCGTTAGCCGCTCTCGTCGCACACGTTGATGCGATCGGTCTTGGGGTGGCCGTTTTATTGATCGCCGCGGGCGTGCTGTCCTCCGTTGCGAAAGCCCAAGGGCCAACTGGCATTCCATACCCGCAAGTAAACATCAGGAATTTCGGTGCTCGCGACGATGCCCAGATATCTAAAGCGGACTGCACTGTTACTGCGACAAGCAAGCACCTCACATGCAGCACGGCGGTCTTCAATTTTAACGGCTCGAACGATGCCGGCAAGACGATTATGGTTCCCCTGGGCGGCAGCGCTCAATCGGGCCCGCTCCCCCCAAACGCGACATTGTTGACCACAATCGACTCGGTGGACTCAGGCAATGCGGGTGTCATGTTGCATGACGCGGCCGCGTCCGGCAGCGCAGCGTCCCTGATTCGCGTTACTTGGGGCACGGACAACTCGGCGGCTCTCTTGGCCGCCGCCACTGCCTGTCCGTCACCCTTCAATAACGGGTCCGTTGCCTCTTCCGCCAATCTCTTTGGATTCAGCTCGAAGGGTTGCGTTCTGCTCGTGCCCAACAGCGGCAGCAGCGGGACAGGCGATTACCTGTTCGCGAGCGGCGTAGTTCTCGCAAACCAAACTAGTCTCCAGATTATTGGCATGGGCAACTCCGCACGGGAAGACCAAAGCTCACAAGCGGGCGTGCGATTCCTCACGGCAATACCCATCACGATCTTGACCATCGGCCAAAGTGCGGGCATAAACAATAATTACGGCGGGTTCCAGCTACAAAACATCACGTTTCGCGATACGAGCGATAACGGTTCAGCCCTCGGCGGTCTGCTCATGTACAACACCAGCGAGGCCGTGATCTCGTTTTGCAGCTTTGAGGACTTTGGCGGACAGCAACCCGGTCTGAACAGTGAGGTAAAACTTTCGTACGGGATGAAAGCCGATCCAGGACCGCTTATGGGCGGATTCAATAACAACATTGTTCTGATTCATGACAAGGGGAAGAACAATTCGATTTTCTACGATTCCTCCCTGCCCCACCAGGATGGCCCAATCGTAATCGGCGGCGACATCTTCCCAACCAATCTCGTCAGTAGTGCTCCCACGGCCAGCTTCACGGCGGCTTGCTATGGGATCGTCAACGCTGGTCCGATTCGCATGTACGGCACGCATTTTGATGTTGGAAAGGACAAGACCAACAACCCCTGCGTCGGCCTGCTAATGTTGGCCGCTGGCATTGTGAACGGAAAATTCGAGTCGTCGGTCGGCGGAGGCACGGGTATCCAACTGCTCGGCGGTGGAAGTGCTGCCCCCACGATCACCTCCGCCGTGCGCACTGGCGGCGGGGTCACGGTTATTACGGGCACTAGCCACGGCTTGGTGGACGGCGAAGCTGTCATGATCAATGCACCGAGTGACACTAATAATTTTGCCGGGACATTTAGGGTCACACATGTCATGTCGAACACAAAATTCTTTTACGACCAAAATCTTTCTGATGCAACTGCCAATGTCACCGTGGCGACTGCCGTCGGACAGCCCTCCATAACAGCCGACATAAATGCCACTCTGAATGGCCTGACCCTCGGCGTGGGGGCCAATGCAGGAGCCACCAACAACCGCATAGTGGTTCATCCGATTGGGGTCACTACTCCGGTAACCGACAACGGCAGCAACAATGACGTTGAGATTCTTGGTCCCGGCCCAGGGAATTCTCACGTTTTCACAGGCAGCCTGACTGTGCCGGTTTCTGGAGGCGCTGCGCCCACTGGGTCGGGGCAGATTGCCTACGATTCGACAGCTAACAGTCCAGTTGTGGGTGAGAACTTGGGCGGAAGCTCGACGGCCGCAACCGCGCAACTCGACCGGCTTATTTCAAGCCAGGGGCCAAGCTCCATCGTGAATGCCGGCACTGTCGGAACCACCGAAACCGCGTTTGACGTCAGCTATCCATTCCCGTCCGGTTATTGGACCGTGGGCAAGCTCGTTCGAGTAACCGCAGGCATTCAATATGTTGCGCCTGGCACAGTGGTCTCTCAACAATACAAGATGCGGTTCAATGCGCCGGGCCCTGTAAACGTGACCTTGTTCATGGGCACGGTGAGTTCACCCGGCGTGAGCTCCACGCGGGATGTGGGCGCATCATTTCTCCTCAAGTGTGTCACCACGGGAGCGACAGGCTCTATTGATATTGTTAATGTTTCGGGGTTAACACCCGCGGGGAATAGTGCAGTTAATGCGACCGGCCAACCTGTGACCTTCGATACCACAGCCGCCCAGACTCTTCAGTTTACGGTTACTTTTGGCGGAAATACAACGGGAAACACAGCCCAACTTCGGGTCCTTGCCGTGGAGGAACTGAACTAAACAGTAAGGCGATTCGGAGAAGGAGTAGTTATGTCGAAGAGAACAAGTCCGTCGCGTGCTTGCCTGTTTAACACCATTCTATTACTGGCGGTGGGCTTTCCGTCTGCTTTCTGCTTTCCTGCTGCGGCTGAAACCGTCCCTTCGGTTGCCTTTGTCAGGTCGGACCTCAGCATTGGGAACACGCCATTTGCTGTCGCAGTCGGAGACTTTAACGGGGATCGCCTGCCCGATCTGGTAACGGCCAACTACAATTCCAACAATGTCTCAGTGCTGCTTGGAAAAGGGGATGGTACCTTTCAGACACCGGTGACCTACGCCACCGGAGTCGGCCCATCTGCGGTGATAACGGGCGACTTTGACGACGATGGGAGGCCAGACCTAGCGGTCACCAATAACGGCAGCACCGGAGCCGCTGGCCTTTCTATTCTTCTGGGTAATGGGGACGGCACTTTTCAGAGCCAACTGACCTTCGCCACGGCGCAGAACCCCTATGCTCTCGCGGCAGGCGACTTCAACAATGACGGTAAGCTCGACTTGGCGGTGGCCGACCTCGGCGCTAGCGCAGTCTCTCTGCTCCTGGGCAACGGAGACGGGACCTTTCAGCCCGCTGTGGCGTACGGGGTTGGCGTCGCTCCGGTATCAATATGTGTCGGCGACTTCAACAGTGATGGCAGCCTCGATCTGGCTGTTGCAAACGAGGGTTACGCCGGAGGCTATGCAATTTCAGTGCTCTTGGGAAACGGTGACGGCACTTTTCAGCCCCAAGTACTGTACATTACTGGTGCATCGCCCGATGCAGTCGCCGCGGGTGACTTCAACGGGGATGGCAGACTGGATCTAGCGGTAGGTGTCGGCTACCCTGACTCGGTCTCCATTTTCCTGGGCAATGGTGATGGTACTTTCCAGGCGCACGTCGACTACCCAACCGGGAGCGGCCCCGCTTCCATTGTTGTGGATGACCTCAACGGTGACGGGAAGCCGGACTTGGCGGTAGCCGACTACGATGGCGGAACCCCGTTTCCCGGGTTCGTCTCGGTGTTGCTTGGCAACGGGGACGGCACGTTTCAGCCGCGGGTCGACTACGCGATTGGTTCGGCTCCGAACTCGATAGTCGCGGCGGATCTCAACCAGGATGGAAGGCCAGACCTCGCGGTGGCGGACTCCTATCCGACCACGATTTCCCTGCTGCTGCAAACCACCGCCGCAGTTTCTCCATCCAGCCTGGCGTTTGGGCTTCAGGCAATCGGCACCACGAGCCAGCCCCAGACGGCGACTCTGACCAATCTCGGACCGGTCAACATAACCATTGGTGCGATCACAATTACAGGTACTGACGCTTCCGACTTTGCCCAAACCAATACCTGTGGGTCCAGTTTAGGCGCGGGTGCTAGCTGCACAATCAGCGTAACCTTTGCCCCACTGGTCAAGGCTTTCCTAATTGCGGCGCTCAGTATCGCGGACAGCGCTGTAGGCAGCCCCCAGCAGGTGGCTTTGACAGGTCAGGGTGTTCGGCCGACCGTGATTCTGGCCCCGACGACGCTGAATTTTGGCGACCAGCAGGTTGGCACCACCAGCCAGCCCCAGACTGCAACTCTTGCCAACACGAGCCAGGTCACTGTCGTCATCAGTAAAATCAGGCTTACCGGCGCTAATCCCGGCGACTTCATCGAGACCAACACTTGCGGTCCGACGCTTCCTGTTCGTGGAAAGTGCGCGATTACGGTTAAGTTTGCGCCAACGGCCAAGGGTGCGCGCCATGCGTCCGTGACCATCACCGACAACGCGGTGGGGGGGCTGCAGATCTTGCGGCTGAAAGGTAACGGCATGTGACAAGATGAGTGGAGCCAAAACGAGATGCAGGGGCTGAAGCCCTTCTTAGGGGGGCCTCCACGGCAGATCCGTGTTTCAGTCCTAACCATTCGGCCTTCCGCTCGTCTAGAATGGCAGGCGCACATCGCACACGAGGAAAAAGCCTGCCATGCAAACTCTCAGAATGCTCTTATTGGTCCTCTTGTCTTCACCCCTTCTATTCAGCCAGAGCACACCGCTCCATGGTGTGGACCTCAACGACCTCAACCACAAGATTGATCCCTGTAACGACTTCTACGAGTTTGCCAATGGCACCTGGCGGGCCAACAATCCCATCCCGGCTTCCATGACGCGCTGGAGCAAGCGCTGGGCGGCGGGGGAAACCAGCAAAGACAAACTCAAGCTGGTAGCGGAAGAAGCGGCGAAGGACCAGAGCGCCCCCAAGGGCAGCACCGACCAGATCATCGGCGACTACTACGGCGCCTGCACCAACGTGGCGCAGATCGACGCCCGCGGCCTCAAACCGCTTCAGCCCTGGCTCGACGACATTGACAACGCCAAGGACATTGCCAGCCTTCAGAAGGTGATATTCCGCCTGCATGATGTGGCGGTGACCGTGCCGTTCGTGATGTATGGCGGGCAGGACCCGCATAATCCCACCCAGGTCCTGGCCGACATTGGCGCCAGCGGGCTGGGGTTGCCCGAGCGCGACTACTACCTGAAACCGGAGCCCCGCTTCGCAGAGGCCCGCGACAAGTACAAAGAGCACGTCGCCAACATGCTCAAGCTCGCCGGATGGGAGCAGGCCGCGGCCACTGCGGGCGCGCAGACCGTCTTCGCCATGGAGACCAAGCTGGCCGAAGCTTCGCTCGACCAAGTCACGCTGCGCGATCCCTCGGCCACCGATCACAACACGACGTTCGCGCAGTTGCAGGCGATGGCTCCGCATTTCGACTGGGTCGAATACTTCCAGCACAAGCAGCTTCCGCAAGACGTGGACATGAACGTGGACCAGCCCAAGTTCATGCAGGAAGTGGACCGGCAGATGCAGCAGACCTCGCTGGCCGACTGGAAAATCTACTTAAAGGCGCACCTGCTGGATGCCGCGGCCGGAGAGCTGTCGACGCCATTTGTGGACGAGAGTTTCGCGTTCTATGGCAAGTACCTGAGCGGCGCCACCGAGAACAAGCCGCGCTGGAAGCAATGTGTGGAGTCCGCCGACCAGCTTCTGGGGGAAGCGCTGGGCAAGAAGTACGTGGAGAAATACTTCCCACCCGAGGCCAAGGCGCGCATGCAGGACATGGTAAAGAACCTGCTGGCGGCGATGAAGGACGACATCTCTACCCGGCCGTGGATGAGCGATGAGACCAAGCAAAAGGCGCTGGCCAAGATCGCCACCTTCCATCCCAAGATCGGTTATCCGGACAAATGGAAGGACTACAGCAAGGTGGATATCCGGCGCGACAACTACTTCGAGGATGTGGTGGCTGCCACCAAGTTCGTGGTTGAAGATGACCGCCAGACCATCGGCAAGCCGGTGGATCGCGAGCGCTGGGGCATGACGCCTCCCACGTCGGACGCCTACTACAATCCGCTGCTGAACGAGATCGTGTTCCCCGCGGGAATTCTGCAGCCGCCGGCGTTTTACCTGGATGCGGTGGATGCGGTGAACT
This sequence comes from Terriglobia bacterium, assembly GCA_041485425.1. Taxonomy (GTDB): domain Bacteria; phylum Acidobacteriota; class Terriglobia; order Terriglobales; family Acidobacteriaceae; genus JAIQET01. Next base: position 6,342 of record JBGPJK010000069.1, read on the forward strand.
ATGGCGCGATCGGCGTGGTGATCGGGCACGAAATCTCGCACGGCTTTGATGACCAGGGCGCGCAGTACGACGAACTGGGCAGGCTGAAGAACTGGTGGACGGAGGCTGACCTGAAAAAATTCCAGGAGCGCGGGGCTTGCGTGGTGGACCAGTTCGACCACTACTTCATCGAACCCGGCGTACACCACAACGGCAAGCTGGTTCTGGGCGAGAGCATCGGAGACCTCGGCGGCGCCAAGATCGCGTACACGGCCTATCAGAAGTCACTGGAAGGCAAACCGCGTCCGGCGGACATTGACGGCTTCACGCCGGAACAGCAGTTCTTCATCGCCTGGGGCCAGTTTCGCGGGGATGAAATGCGCATTGAGCAGCAGCGCGTCATGATCCAGGCCGACCCGCACCCGATGGCAAAGTACCGTGTCAACGGGCCGCTCTCGAACCTGCCGGAGTTTCAAAAAGCGTTCAGCTGCAAGGCGGATGCGGCGATGGTGCGGGGGAATAAGAGCTGCGAGGTGTGGTGAAAAAAGAGTCGTCGGTCGTCAGTCGTCGGTCGTCAGCAAGACAGGTTCGTTGCGGGGTTTTGCTGACGACGGCGCCTACCGCACCTTCAACGATCGCACCATCTGCTCAAACGTCGGACGCAGCGAGCCAAAATCCTTCTCTGGGGCGATGAAGACCACGTACAGCAGGTTTCCATCGGCCCGTTCCAGCGTGACCAGCCAGTCGCGCTCCTGGGTGAAGCGGCCACTTTGATCCTTCAGCGGCGAGGTTCCGATCAGGTCCACCGAGCGCGCGGTTTGCCCGTTCACTCGAATACTCTCGTCGTTGCCGATCTGACGCAGGTCCGGGTTGGACTGCCGCAGGGACGCCAGGAGAGCGTGCGTATCCTGGTCCAGGCCGGCGCTCGGGTCCTCAGGTTGATACACGGTGATCATGGCGCCGTAAGCCACGGCGTCCCGCGACACCCCGCTTGGCGGCGCAATCGTAACTGCTGAACTCTGGTCTCCGAACACCTGCCAGTTCTGGGGATAGGAAATCTGGAAATCATCGTGGTCCAGGGTGCGCAGGCTCTCGCTGGGGGTCACGCCTGCTCCCGACAAACCACCCGCGCCGGCGCCGCCCGGCTCTTGCCCCGCTGCAATCTGCTGCCCGGTGAGCGACTTCATGCCGGCGACTTCCTGCTTGATCTGGTGAAACTCGTCGCTCTGCGCGCGGTACGGCTTGCGCGGCAGAGTGTCGATTTCCTCCGAGACGTAGTCCGCCCGATTTCCGGGATCGGGATGGTCGCTGAGAAATCGCGGGGAGCGCGAGCCACCCTGCTGCTGAATCTTCTCGAAAAATTGCGGCATGGCACGGGGATCGAAACCGCTGTCATACATGATGTCGGCGCCGAGCAGGTCGGCTTCCTTCTCCGACTGGCGCGAGTTCTTCAGAAAATACGAGCCCACGCCGAAGGAGAGCCCGAGTTGCGCCATCTGCGAGAGCGCCCCCCGACCCATGATTCCTCCCAGAATGGCCAAGGGCAGTTGTGCCGCCATCTGCTTGCTGGCCGACCGCGTCCCGTGGCGCTGCACCACATGCGAAATTTCGTGCGCGAGCACTCCGGCCAGTTCCGCTTCGTTGTCCGCCGCCTGGATGGTTCCCAGGTTCACGTAAACCGGCCCGCCGGGAAGAGCGAACGCGTTGATCTCTTTCTGGTTCACGACGTGAAAGTTATAAGGCCACTTCTCGCCCGGAGCGTGGGCTGCCAGTTGCTGGCCGAGACGTTGTACATATTGCGTGATCGGGTTCGACTCCGATAGCAGGGGAAGTTGCTTGGGAATCTGGGCCTCCGCCTGTCGTCCGGCCTGGATCTCCTCCTGCGCGGAAAAGAGGTCGAAGCCGTGGGTGGGATTGACGCGCGCTGCAAGAAACTGGGGCGCCGTCAGGCACAATGCCAGCATCACCGCCAAACCCCGCGCCGCTTGAGAATGAGTTCTCATGGCTCCTCCGGAGGCCTGAGCGCAGGCTGCTCGGCCCGACACGCAGGCATCGCCAGCGACTGTCCCGCTCCTGGAAGTGGAGGCGAGACGCCCCCACGACAGCCGGCGGGACGCCGGCACTACTTTCTTAGATGCGGCCGCCCTCGACGGGACTGCCAGAGGCCACTTGTATCACGCGGCGGGCGAAGAAAACAAAAAAGGAAGGCGCCGCACGGCGGCACCTGAGAAGACTTAGGGAATATGCGGTAAGTTACTTGCTGTCCAGGGTTCCAGTCGCACCCAACTCGCGGCGTCCGGCAGCGGTGCGGGCCGCGCGCGTCGCCGGAGGCACTCCTGCGGCGGCTCCGTAGCGTTCCAACAGCATGGGCACCATCGCTCCCTCGGCTTCTTTCACAAAAGTGAGACGGCCTTCCGGATTCAGGTCGATACGAATGAAATCGCCCAGCTTCACCTGCCCCGTAGCCACCAGATTGGCCAGCGGAAACACGACATGACGCTCAATCGCCCGTTTCAGGTGTCGGGCGCCATACTTGGGGTCGGTGCCCTCGTGCAGCAAAAAGTTTTTCACCTTGGGTGTGCAGTTGAAAACGAACTGGTTGGCCGCCGACGCCATCAGGACGCGCTGCTGTACCATGCCCAACTCGATCTCCAGAATCTGCTCCAGGTGCTCGGAGCGCAGCGTCTTGAACACCACCACCTTGTCGATGCGGTTCATGAACTCGGGGGTGAACTTGCGGCGCGCCGCATCGACTGCCGTGCGATCGATCTTCTCATCGAGCGTAGCATCGACTTGCGTGGGTTTCTGGGCGAAGCCCAGCCCGCCCTCCATCAGATTGCTCATCTCGCTGGTTCCCAGGTTCGAGGTCATGATGATGACGCATTGCGAGAGGTCCACGCGGCGGTTATCGCCCAGTGTCAACGTCGCCTTGTCGAGGATTCCGAGCAGCAGTTGCCAGAGCGCGTCGGAAGCCTTCTCGATTTCATCAAACAGCAGGATCGACAGCTTGAGCTTCTCGGTGTGCCACTGGTTGAGCGCTTCCTGGGTAAGCAGCGGATGGGTCTCGCGATGGCCCAGGTAGCCCGGAGGCGAGCCAATCAGCTTGGCAATCTCATGCGAGTGTTGGAACTCCGCGCAGTCGATCTTGATGCAGGCCCGCGCATCGCCGAACAACGCCTCGGCCATGGCCTCCACCACCCGGGTTTTTCCTGATCCCGTGGGTCCCAAAAACAGCAGATTTCCTACCGGACGTCCCGGAGGATTCAGTCCTGCCAGGAACATCTGATAGATCTCCACCACCTTGTCCACGGCCTGGTCCTGGCCCACGATGCGGCGGCGCAGGGCATTGTCGTATTCTCGGGCATCGTTGCTACGACGGGTCGGATCCAGCACGGTGCTGAGCACGGTTTTCATAGGGTCTGGTCCCTATTTCCTTTCCTGGGCCGGTCTTACCGCTGAGAGAGCAGGTCAATTGGTTGCAATAGAAGCGACAAATTTTGTCACTCCGCATAATTGCCGCATCTTGGTTACTGCAAATGACTCGCCATCCTCGGGCACGTGCCCATTCTTGCCTTCCTGTAAGTCTTAGATGCCGATAGCGGAAGAAAGTGAGACACTTACATTGCCCGGGAAAATGTGTAAAGAGAAATAGTTTGCGCATGAGGCGGGAAGTTTCTTGGCGCATCCAAGTAAGCATAGGCCAACCACGTGGCTCTGACCCGACGTAACTGGCACGCGAAGCGGCCCCCGGCTAGCATCCACGAGAGAGCGCTTTCCACGGAGAACAACTTGCGTCGTCTCGGCCTGCTATCCATCACGATTGTCCTTTGCCTGGCTTGCAGCGCAGGCTTGTGGCGAATTCTATCCGCCATCCCCGCTGCTGCCGCTCAGGCGCAAACCCCCGCACTGCTGCGGACCTCGAACCCGCCCGTGCCCGCCAGCCCGAAAGCGCCAGACGGTTCCGCGCTGGCTGTGGACCTGCCGCCGGGAAGCGCACTGTATACCGCCAAGCGTGGGGACAGTATTGTCTCGGTCGCGCATCACTACCTGCCGCAGACGTCGTACCTGACTTCGGCTGAACTGGCCGAAGCGATCCGCAAAGCCAATGGAGATCCGCACAGCAACTTTCTCAAGGCGGGCCAGCCGGTCGTGATTCCCGGCATCCTGGACGCGCCCATCGTGGAGAAATCGGTTCCGGTGGCGCGCGATTTTGAAGTGCGCGCGGTGTACCTGACCGGAGTCATGGCGGGCAGCGATCACGGGCTGCGTATCATTCGCCGCTGGCGCGAATTGGGCGGCAATGCCGTGGTTTTCGATATTAAAGACAGTGACGGAATCCTCAATATTGCGTTCGATCATCCCCTTGCCGGCGGGCGCCACGCCTACATCCGCGACCTGCCGAAACTCGCGCGCTTTCTGCACTCGCAGGGCATGCATGCCATTGCCCGCATCGCCATTTTCCGCGACGAACGGCTGGTGGTCGCTCATCCCGAACTGGCGGTGAAATCGCACCGCACCGGCCAGGCCTGGCGCGAGAACGGCAAGCTGGTGTGGACCGACCCTTCGCAGCCCAAGGTGCAGGAATACGACATCGCGCTGGCCATGAAAGCGGCCGAATCCGGAGTGGATGAAATCCAGTTTGATTACGTGCGCTTCCCTGCCGAGGGCGACCAGAAAGACGCCGGCTTCTTCTTCCAGAAAGACCATCCCGACTGGCGCCGCTCGGATGTGATCGCCGATTTTCTCAAGCACGCCTATACGGAGTTGCACCCGGCGGGTGTTTTGTTATCCCTGGATGTTTTCGGGGTGATGGCGTGGCAGCGGCCGGTGGACCTGAATCACACCGGCCAGGACATCGTGCAAATGGCGAAGTATTGCGACGTGCTCTCGCCCATGATCTACCCCTCGCACTTCTTCGGCATGGATGGGATTGCTCACCCCGGCGACGCTCCGGAGCATTTCATCTCCGAGTCCATGGACCGCTTCCAACTGATCACCAAAGGCAGCGGGGTGGTGATTCGCCCCTGGCTGCAAGCCTTCGGCTGGCGCACCAAGACCTATTCGCCGAAGTACATTGAGACCCAGGTGCTGACCGCGAAAAACAAAGGCGGGATCGGCTTCCTGTTCTGGAATGCCAACAACGACTACAGCAAGCCCTACGCCGCCATGCCGGAGATGCGCGCCAGCAAGGGGCAGTACTTCCGGGGAGATGAACTGGCCACCCAGGCCAGTTTGAAGCCGGGGTCGAGTGCGCCGCCGGCGGCCGCAGTCGACAGCCGGTAGCTCCCGATCACCTCGCCCCTGGGCGTTGGTTGTCTCGAGAAGTGAACTGCAAACTCTTTCACCCTTGACCGCAGGTGCTGACCGGGGGACAATCTCGGACGTCGTCGGTAGCCGCCCGCTCCGGGTTGGGAAAAGCTCCATGGCTGAAGTTCGCAAGCTTGCCTACACAATCGTTCTGTTGTGCATGGTCATTCCCTTGGCGCGCGCGCAGGATGCTGTCGCCACCATCCAACTGCCGGACGGAAGAACCACGCAGTTGACCTTTACCACCATTGACGTGCCCGGGGCCGGGGTGACTGGCGTGTTCGGCATCAACTCTGCTGGGGACATGGTGGGGTATTACGGCCAGAACACCAACGCACTCCGTAAGCATGGATTTCTGCTTCGCAGCGGGACCTTCACCACGATCGATTACACGGGTGCGGACGCTACGTTCGCCGACGGCATCAATGACTCGGGTGCTATTGTCGGCTCCGCCGAGTTCAACGGAGGGCTCACCGGCTCGGGTTTCACCTACGACGGAACTACGTTCACCCCTATTAGAATTGGAGGTCAGCCTTTCACAATCGCGGAAGGCATCAACAATGCGGGTGACATCGTGGGTACTGCCGGAACGAGTGGCGGTAGCCAGCGTGCCTTCGAGTTGCGGGGGGGAAGAGTGAAAGTGATCAACTTTCCGGGGCTATATCTGTCGGCGGTTGCAACCGGCATCAACAATTTGGACGAGGTTGTGGGATCGACGGATTACACGGATGCTTACGCATACAAGAACGGCAAATTCAAGAACCTCGACTTTCCAGGGGCAATTGAAACTGTAGCCAGGGGAGTCAATGATGACGGCGTGATCGTCGGCCAGTACTTTCTGGCCGGAACCACCTACGGCTTCGCGTTCAAGAACGGAAAGTACTTGACGTTCAGCTACCCCGGGGCAAAGGCTACGGCCGGCCTCGCCATCAATACGGCCGGGCAAATTGTCGGGCAGTACCAGTTGAGTGACAATACTTTCCACGGCTTTGTGACTAGCTCAATTACTGCCGAGGATCTCAAAATAGTGGGTTGGCCCCAGGTGCGGAGCCGGCGAATCTGTCCCCCGAAAACCAGGGGCCGACTTTGGGTTAGCGGCAGACGGACCCTGTCGGTGACCCATCTGCCCCAGTTTCGAGTTGAACTTACTGCTGGATCCAATGCATGAGCCATTGGTAGCTCGGCTTGTTTTGGTTCGTTAAGAAGTCTTTGATACTGTCCGCCACCTTCTTTGCTCCCTTCGCACTTGGGTGGGTATAGTCTCCCCAGTATTGGGCGTGGCGGCTAGGGCTGCTGATATCCCCATCCCGGAAGTCCCGCTGATCTCTGGAACACAGAAAATCGCCCTGGCCGTTACACCAATTCAATCCGTCGGTGCGCGGGTTCTCTCCGCTGGCCCAGAGGTACGGGCCCCAGTCGAACCACGGGGCGTTGTGGTAGTCCAGGGGGCCGGGCGGGTGGCCCGCCCAACCAACTATATCGTTATACGATATATAACGCGGTTTGGGGTGCCCCACCTTTCGCGGTGTTCGAAAGGTGGGTGCCCGCAGTGGCAGATCGATTCCGGGAAACCAGGATGCCCTCGGGGCAGGGCCCGCAAAACCTGAGCCACAATCAGGCGCTGTACTCCAAAGCCCTCTTCGTACGGGTCCGTGTCAAAACCCCGGTGCCGTCCCTGAAGGGACTCGGTTCATTCCACCGGTTCCCCGGCACTTCCGTGCCGGGCTATCGTGTGCCGCCGCTTCGCGGCTGGGGCATCGGTCGATTCCACTTCCCATCTTCTCGCTGAGTTATGAGACAGTCTGGTAGCAAACGGCTCCGAACACTGACAGCCGGCCTTTATCCCGTGGAGGTTATCTTCGACTGGCTACCGTGCCATTACGGACGTGCCATTCGAGCCGGTTCCCAGCACGAAAAGGCGGGGTGATCCCAGCGGGCAAGGGGGCTTGTCCTGACAGCTACCGCCTGTCCACCCCGTCTCTACGGCCGCTGGAAAACCCCCTTGGCAGCGCCCCAACCTCGGTTATAATGCGGGGTAATTTAGCTGCTGCGCTGCGCCCAGATTGGCCGCGCCGCCTGCTGCCCCGGTCGGCAGGTGGATCCACCCGCGGAGGGGACCTGGCAAGAAAAAGCGCATCCCTCAGTCGCGTTGCTGAATCATCTCAACGAAGGAGCGTCCATGGCGATTCAGAAGACGGAGAAAATCTGGCACAACGGCAAACTCATCCCCTGGGATGAGGCGCAGATTCATGTGATGTCCCACGTAGTGAACTACGGTTCCTCGGTTTTTGAAGGGGTCCGCTGTTACGCGCTCCCCAGCGGACCATGCATCTTCCGTGCCACCGAACATATCCAGCGGCTGCTGGATTCGGCCAAAATCTACCGCATTGACGTGGACTACACCCGCGAGGAAATCGTCTCCGGCTTGCTCGAGGTAGTGAAGAACAACGGGGTGTGGCCGTGCTACATCCGGCCCCTCGTGCTGCGCGGCTACGGCGAAGCGGGCGTCAACCCCTTCAACTCGCCCACCGAGGTTTATATCTGCAACTATCCCTGGGGCAAGTACCTGGGCAGCGACGCCGAACAGGGCGTGGACGTGTGCGTGTCGTCGTGGACGCGGATCGCGCCCAACACCCTGCCCGCCATGGCCAAGTCGGGCGCCAACTACATGAACTCGCAGCTCATCAAGATGGAAGCCATCCTCAACGGCTACGTCGAGGGCATCGCGCTGGACGTGAACGGGTACGTGAGCGAAGGCTCGGGGGAGAACATTTTCGTGGTGCGCAATGGCGTGCTGCTGACCGCGCCGCTGGGCAATTCCGTGCTGCCGGGCATTACGCGAGACTCGGTGATGCGGATCGCCCGCGAGCTGAATATTCCGATCGTCGAGCAGATGATTCCGCGCGAGATGCTCTACATTGCCGATGAGCTGTTCTTCAGCGGCACTGCGGCGGAGATCACTCCCATCCGCTCGGTCGACAAGATCAGCGTCGGCAAAGGCGTGGCCGGCCCCATCACCAAAGCCATTCAGAAAGAGTTTTACGGGATCATCCGCGGAGAAAGGTCTGACACGTTCGGATGGTTAACGCCGGTTGGGGTGCGCAACAAGCAACCGGTCAGCGTGTAAGACAGGTTCGTCGTGCTTACACTTGAAGGGGCGCTTCAATCGCCCCTTCTGACTTTTTACCCAGGAAATACATAACAGCATATACAGGAGGATCTATGGCAGCACCGAGCAAGGAGTTTGCCGTCGCCTATCGCGACCTGATGCTGGACGGGCTCATGCACGAGATGCAGACCACCAAGAAAGTGATCGTGGCCATTCCGGACGGCAAACGCGACTACAAGCCCGACCCCAAAGCACGCACCGCGTGGGAACTGGCCTGGCACCTGGTCACGGTGGACGTCCAGTTCCTGGAAGAGATCGCCGAAGGCAAGTTCAACATGGAGTCGCGCTACAAGGATGAGCCGAAAACCGTGGCTGAAATGGTGGCGTGGTACGACAAGAACTTCACTCGCAGCATGGAGAAGGTCCGCGCCATAACTCCCGAGCAGTTGGTAATTCCGGTCGATTTCATGGGCGCGTTCAACCTCCCCGCCGTTTTCTATCTGGGATTCGTGAACAACCACAGCATTCACCACCGGGGTGAACTGGCTACGTATCTGCGGCCGATGGGTTCGAAAGTGCCGTCCATCTATGGCCCCAGCGCGGACGAGGAGTGGAAGGCTGCGTAAAACATTCGTTCGTCGTGGGTAAAGCCGCCCTGCGGGGCGGCTTTTTTTCATCGCCCGGCCCAGAGGAGCTGCACCGGATATTGCTCGAAAATCCGGTCGGCGGTGATGAGGACCATGTCCTCCAGATTGGCTTGGGCGATCAGCAGCCGGTCAAACGGGTCACGATGGTGGGCCGGGAGGCTGAAAACCGCCAACGCGTGCTGATGGGAAACGGGAAGTGGCCGCAGCCCCTGATCGGCCATGCGACGCGGAACGTACGAGCCCGGTGGCTCCGGAAGGCTAAGTTTGCCCGCTGCCGACTTGATGGCAACCTCCCAGGAAGTAACGGCGGATAGAAACACATCCTGGTGGAGATCGGCCATCACTGCACGCGTCTTGCGTGCGATTCGCTCTGGTTCCCAAACACTCCAAAGCCAGACGCCGGTGTCGAGCAGGTATCTCACGTCTTTTTCTTCTTCGTCTTGCGGGGGGTGTTGGTCATCAACGGCGCGTCATAAAACAGAGCCTCAAGTTCTGGGTCGGGTGCGTCGAAGTCTTCCGCAATCCAGATCTTGCCGCGGTCCATGCCCATGGGACGCGACTTCCCTTTTGGTCCTGCCGCGATCAGCCTGGCTACGGGCACACCGGCGCGGGAAATGGTGATCTCTTCTCCCGCGGCCACCCGTTGCAGCAGGCGGGAGAGGTGGGTCTTGGCCTCGTGAATGTTGACTTCCATTGCCCCAGTGTGGACTAAGTCTGTGGACTAAGTCAATGGTTTCATCGATCCGCTAAGGGGGGCTTCGTCCTTTCCCACTGTGCGGCCGGGGACATTCCTGACATTTTAGACCGGGCACATCCCTGACACTTTTAAGTTGGGTTCGGTTAGGGGATGGGGTGCAGGGGAAGGGGAGGATTCCCCTTCCCCTGCCTCATCGCTGTTGAAGGTTTCGTGCTTGGGAAGCGGCAGGATTCGCAGCCTGCGGCTGTCGAACCGAGCAATCGGGAACTCGGCGAAAAAGATCGTGAACCAGCCATCGTCGATCGGCAGCAGACCCACCGTTTCGCCGATCAGAGTTTCACTCAGAAACACATCGTGATGTTTCCAGGAAAACTGCCCGCGAAGTTGCACCCTCCGCACCAACATGCTGCTGCCGTATTCCGGTTCGGGCACGCGCAGCGGGTACTGGCGGGGGGAGGGCAGGTAGATCGCACTCGGCGTTTGCATGCCCAAAGCTTCGTGCGGCCGTTGCTGGTTGTACTCGCGCCGGAACCGGTCGAAGCGGCGTTGCTGGGCGCGCCGGTTCGCCTCCGCGGG
>JBGPJK010000070.1:0-16567 GCA_041485425.1 Terriglobia bacterium
AGGTCTGTTTAACACGCCATTCGTAAGCCAGAGCGGCACTATCTCTCCCAATCCCTTCAACGGAGTTCTCAATCCAGCGCGGGGGACGGCGGTTGACTGGTCCGCATTCCGTCCCATTCTGCTGTTCGGAGAACTCCAGCCCAATCTGCGCGCGCAGTACACATCGCAGTACAACTTCGGAATTCAGCGTGAGATTGGCAAAGACATGGTGTTCTCGGTGGGATACGTGGGCTCCCAGGGACACCGCTTGCTGGCTACAAAAGACTTGAACTTTGGCAACGCACGGACTTGCATCGACCTGCAGAACATCTCGAGTTTCTACGCACCCCCGGCTCCCGGAGGTCCCCCCAACCCGAACGAAAACGACGCGCTGTCGTCGGCGTACTCCTGCGGTCCGTTTGCTGCCGACAGCCAGTTCATCCTTCTAGCGAACAGTATTCCCGCGGGGTTCACGGTTCACTTGCCGTATGGTTCGGTTCCGACTGTCGGTTCTGGCAATCCAGACATCAATCTGGTCGGCTTGCGACGCTACAGTTCACCGATCTGCGAGCCCACTACGGGCGTGGGTTGCCCGTCTGATGGCGTGCCGGTGTTCTCCAGTATCTTTGCCCAGGACACCATTGCGAACTCGAACTACAACTCGTTGCAAGCGTCGTTGGAAAAGAGACTCAGCCATGGCCTGCAGTTCGAGGTGGCGTACACGTGGAGCAAGTCTATCGACAATGCTTCCAGCTTCGAGAACATCCTGAAGCCAATCTGCAACCAGTGTAACCGTGCGCTGTCGCTGTTCGACGCACGGCACCGTGTGGTGATCAGCTATCTCTGGGAGCTTCCCGTTCCCCAGTACCAGGGCGCCAAGGGCAAACTTCTGAACGGATGGGCGGTCTCGGGCATCACCAGCCTCCAGACCTGCTTCCCGATCCGCATTCAGTCCAGCAACGACTCGGAACTGCAAAACAGCTTCGACTTCGAGTTGCCGGGGAAACCGAATCTGGTTGCGCCTTTCCAGACGCAGGATCCGAGGACGCACGGCGGCTACTACTTCAATCCTGGTTCGTTCGCACTCCCGCCGCAGGGTCCCAATGCAACCCCGCTGTCGTTGCTAGGCAATTCGCCGCGCACCATCTGTTGTGGTCCTGGGATCACCAATTTTGATTTCTCTGTGCAGAAGATTCTGCCTGTCGGGGAAGGAAAACATTTCGAGTTTCGTGCCGAGTTCTTCAACATCTTTAACCACACGCAGTTTCTGAACCCGGACGGCAATATCAGCGACGGAGTGGATTTCGGTAAAGTGAAGCGTGCCCGTGACCCGCGAAATATTCAGTTCGCATTGAAGTTCGCGTTCTAGACTTCTACAAAATCCCGGGCGGCCTCGGCTGCCCGGGACCAATCTAATGGCCACAATAACGGCCTGAGCATTCATGGAGATCCCCGATGTACCCCGACCTGCAGAAAGAGCTCGAAAACTTCGAGCGGCGCACGCCGAAGTCCGCGGAAGCGCATAAGAAAAACCTGAAACGTATCCCGCTGGGCGTGGCCAGCAATTACCGCGCCTACGATCCTTATCCGATTTTCGTGAAAGAAGGACAGGGATCGCATTTCCGCGATCTGGATGGCAACGACTACATCGATCACAACCTGTGTTTCGGCGCGCTCATGGCGGGCCACTGTCACCCCGCGGTGATGAAGGCCGTGCAGGGCCGGCTCAGCACCGGCACGATGTTCGGCATGCCGCACGACATGGAATGGCAACTGGCGGAAGAGATCTGCCAGCGCTTTCCGGTCGAGATGGTCCGCTTCGGCAACAGCGGCACGGAAGCCACCATGCATACGGTTCGGTTGGCGCGCGCCGCCACTGGCCGCGACAAGATCATCAAGTTTGAAGGCGCGTACCACGGGCTGCACGATTCTGCGCTGGTCAGCGTGAAGCCGCATGCTCCGGATTACGGCGACATTCATGCCCCGACCTCTGTCCCCGGCGGGCTGGGAGTGCCGAAGACGGCGGTTGCGAACGTGGTCATCGCCACGTTTAACGATCTGGCCAGCGTCGAGCTTCGTTTCAAGCAGAATCCGGGGGAGATCGCCGCGATCATCCTGGAACCCATCCTGATGAATGTTGGTCTGTGCATGCCGCAGGCCGGATTTCTCCAGAGCCTGCGCGATATCGCCACGAAGAACGGTGCATTGCTGATCTTCGACGAAGTCAAGACCGGCGCGAAACTGGGCTGGGGCGGCGCCTCGGAATACTTCGGGGTAACGCCGGACATGATCTGCCTGGCAAAGTCGATCGGTGGGGGCTTGCCGCTGGCCGCGTTCGGCGCGCACAAGTCGGTCATGGATCTGATTTCGCAACACAAGGTCTTCCATGGCGGCACGTACAACACCAACCCGGTCTCGATGGCGGCTGGCCTGGCGACGTTCCGCGAAGTCCTGACCCGCGAGAACTATGCGCATGTGGACAAGCTCAGCAAGAAGCTCACCGAGGGTTACCGTAAGACGGTCGCGAAAGTCGGCCTGCAAGGGTATATCGCGAGCGCGGGCGCCAATGGCGCGCTGATGCTCTATCCCAAGGAGATCCGCAATTACCGCGACTGGGAGGCCATCGACATCGATCTGTGGCGGCACTACTGGTTCGGCATGGTCAACCGCGGCGTGATGGCGCAACCGTACTGGTGGGACGAGCAGTGGACCATTTCCGTCCAGCATACTGAAGCCGATATCGACAAGCACCTGTCGGCTTTCGCAGACGTCGCGCCCGCTCTTGCCAAAGCGCAGCAGGAACGCGAAGCACCAGCGGTGGCGGTCCACTGAAAAACCAGGTTTCAAAGTCTCAAGGTTTCAGAGTTTCAACCTCAAGCTCCGGGCCTGAACTTCGAGACCTTGAAACGTCTGAAACTTTGAAACCTTATTCACCGGAGCATTCCTTGTCCGAGAATGACCACAACCAGCCGCACCTGAAGCGCGTCCTCGGACGCTGGGACCTGGTGTTGCTGTTTGTGGTGGCGGTATTCAACCTGAACGTGGTGCCATCGATCGCCGCGAACGGCGGCGTCACGGTCTGGTTGTGGATCATCTCGCTGGTGCTGTTCTTCTGGCCGCAAGGCATCGCCGTCATCGAATTGGCGCACCGCTACCCCGGAGAAGGTGGGGTGTACCTGTGGGCCAAAGAAGTGTTCGGCGACTTTCACGGATTCCTTTCGGGCTGGTGCTACTGGACGAACAACATGCTGTACGTGCCGACAGTGATGCTGTACTTCGTGGGTGTGTCGGTGTTCGCGCTGGGCACTGGGCATGAGGGATTGGCGGACAATAAAGCGTTCGCCTTGACGGCTTCTCTGGTGCTGCTGACGCTGCTCACGGTTTTAAACATCGTGGGGTTAAGCGTGGGAAAGTGGCTGAACAACCTGGGCGCAATCGGCACGGGGATTGCGGCGGCGACGCTGATGGGGTTGGGGTTGATCGCTTATTTTCGCTTTGGAACCAACATTACGGCCGCTGAGTTCCGGATTCCCGCCGATCCCCGGTTCGTGCTGAACTCTTTTGGCGTGATCTGCTTTGGTCTGGTTGGTTTGGAACTGGCCTCCATCATGGGGGACGAGATTCGCGACCCGCAACGCACTTTACCCGGGGCCGTGGCCTGGGGCGGAGTGATCTCCGGGGTGCTGTATATCGGAGCGACTTTGACGCTGCTGATTGCGGTCGGCAAGAACGATATCAGCGTGCTGCAGGGAATCGTGCAGGCGGTCGCCCACATGGCGAAGGAAGTGGGAGTGGGGTGGATCATAGCGCCATTCGCACTCATGCTGAGCTTGTCCATTGCCGGCATCGGTTCAGCGTGGATGGGCGGTTCGGCGCGAATTCCCTTCGTCGCCGGCCTGGATTCTTATATGCCGGCATGGCTGGGGAAGGTGCATCCGCGATACGCGACGCCCTATGCCGCTCTCATCGTGCAGTTGGTGGTCTCCGCGCTGCTGGTGGTTCTGAACTTTGCCGTGGCCGGGGTGCAAGAAGCCTTCCAGTTCTTGTTGTCTTTGGCCGTTGTGCTGCAGTTGGTGCCGTTCCTCTACATGTTCGGCGCGCTGTTGAAGTTGGCGCTGACGGACCGGTCAGGGAAGGGACGTTACAGCAAGCTCACGTTGATTGCAGCGGGCTTAAGCGGGCTGGTGACTACGACGCTGGGCATCGCGCTGGTGTTCTTTCCCGCGCGCCAAGTGACGTCGCTCCTCGTCTATGAGTCGTGGATGTTCGGGGGGACGCTGTTCTTCGTGGGGATGGCCGCGTTCTTCTTTTTCGTTTACGGCCGTCGCAAGGTGGTGCAGGTTGGTGTGGAGACGGGCGAGGACGCCCGTGCGGTCGAGCGCAGTTCGGTCAGATGATTTGTTGGGGAGGGCGTTCTGCTTTTCTCCAGATGCGGGGGCGGGACGCCCCCGCGACAGCCGGCGGGACGCCGGCGCTACGGGGGTCTTATGCCAGGCGGAGTCAAAACTGAAGTACGCACTTATCAGATGTACATCAATGGCCAGTGGGTGGACGGTAAGTCGAACAAGACGTTTCCGGTCTACGATCCGGCGACTGAAGAGGTCATCGCCCAGGTTCCTGACGCCAATGCCGAGGATGTAAACCGGGCTGTGGCTGCCGCCAAGGCCGCCTTTGAAGACGGCCCCTGGGCTAGCACCACTGCACAGGAGCGAGGTCGAGTTCTATTCCGGCTCGCGGACAAGATCCGGCAGAACGCCGGCATGCTGGCCGAACTCGAAACGCGCAACACCGGCAAGCCGATTGTCGAGGCCGAGTTCGACATTGCCGACGTTGCAACCTGTTTCGAATACTACGGTGGGTTGGCGACGAAGATCCTGGGATATGTGAACCCGGTTCCCGACAACGCCATGAGCCTTACGCTCAAGGAGCCGATTGGGGTGGCCGGGCAGATCATCCCGTGGAATTATCCGCTCTTGATGGGCGCGTGGAAGCTGGCGCCTGCGCTGGCTGCGGGGTGCACATGCATCCTGAAACCCGCGGAGCAGACGCCAATTACTGCGCTCGAGATGGCGAACTGGCTGGCGGATGCCGGCCTTCCCCCGGGCGTAGTGAACGTCATCACTGGGTTTGGGGAAACCTGTGGCGCGCCGCTGGTGCAGCATCCCGACGTGAACAAGATCGCTTTCACCGGCAGCGCCGCAGTGGGCAAGATCATCGTCAAGATGGCGGCGGACACGGTGAAGCGGGTCACGCTGGAACTGGGCGGCAAATCGCCGAACATCTTCTTCGCGGATGCCGACTTCGAAGCTGCCATTGACGGCGCGCTGTTCGGCGTTTTCATCAACCAGGGCGAAGTTTGCTCGGCGGGCAGCCGCATCCTGGTGCAGAAGACGATCTACAAGAAGTTTGTCGATGCCATGGCGGAGAAGGCGAAGAGGATCAAGCTGGGTGCGCCGCTGGATCGCGATACCAAGATGGGGCCGCTGGTCAGCAAGGAGCAGTTCGAGCGCGTGCGCTCCTATCAGGAAATTGGCAAGAAGGAAGCCAAGGTCGCGATCGGCGGCGGCCGCGCCGAGAAATTTGCCAAGGGCTACTACGTTGAGCCCACCATCTTTTATGACGTGGACAACAGCGCCCGCATTGCCCGCGAAGAAATCTTTGGGCCGGTGGCCACGGTGATTCCATTCGACGATGAAAAAGACGCGGTGAAGATTGCGAATGACTCACATTACGGCCTGGCAGCCGCGGTTTGGACTCGCGATATCTTCAAAGCTTTCCGTGTGGTGAAGGCGCTACGCGCCGGCATTGTGTGGGTGAACCACATGCAGCCCACCTACGTGGAAGCGCCGTGGGGCGGTTACAAACAGTCAGGGTTTGGGCGCGAACTGGGGCCGTGGGGGGTCGAAGAATATCTCGAGACCAAGCAAGTTCACATCAACCTGAACGAACAGCCGATTGGGTGGTACTGAGATGGGCACGATTCAACTACGAACTGCCATTCCCGGGCCGCGCTCGCAGGAACTGATGCGGCGGCGCAACGCTGCCGTGGTGCAGGGGGCGTTCCACGCCACGCCGGTATTTGTAGCCAGAGCCGAAGGCGCGGTGGTCGAAGACGTGGACGGCAACCACCTGATCGACTTTGCCGGCGGGATCGGTTGCCTGAACACCGGACACCGCGCGCCCGCGGTGGTGGATGCGGTGCGCCGCCAGCTCGACCGTTTTCTGCATACCAGCTTCAACGTGCTTCCGTACGAGAGCTACGTGCATCTGGCCGAGCGCCTGAACATGATCACGCCAGGCCGGTTTGCAAAAAAGACGCTCCTGGTCAACTCCGGCGCGGAAGCGGTGGAGAACGCCATCAAGGTCGCGCGCTGCTATACCAAGCGGCCGGCGATTGTCTGCTTCGAGGATGCCTTTCATGGGCGCACCTACATGGCCATGGCCGTGACCAGCAAGACGCATCCCTACAAAGCGGGTTTCGAACCCTTTCCCGGCGATGTGTACCGCGTCCCCTTCGCTTACTGCTTCCGCTGTTCTTACGAGCTGAAATATCCCACGTGCGAGATCCATTGCGCCCGGCATCTGGAAGACACGTTCAAACGAGTGGTGGCGGCGGAGTCGGTGGCGGCGGTCATCGTTGAGCCGATCCTGGGCGAGGGGGGTTTCATCACACCTCCGCCGGAGTTCTTCCTGATCCTGGCCGACATATGCCGCAAGCACGGAATCCTGATCATTGCAGACGAGGTGCAAACCGGGTTCGCCCGCACGGGCGCGATGTTCGCTTGTGACCGCCTTGGGCTGGCACCGGATATTCTGGTGACCGCTAAATCGCTCGGCGGAGGCCTTCCGCTGGCCGCGGTTACCGGACGTGCCGAGATCATGGATGCTCCCGGCGTGGGAGGATTGGGCGGAACTTTCAGCGGGAATCCGGCGGCGTGCGAGGCCGCGCTGGCCGTGATCGATATGATCGAGAGAGAGGATCTGGCCACACGCGCCAACCTGCTGGGTGAGCGCTTCCGCAAGCGCGCCGCGCAGTGGCAGAGCCGCTGGGAACTGGTGGGCGAAGTGCGTGGCCTGGGTGCGATGCAGGCGCTGGAGTTGGTGCGCTCCCGCCAGACGCGCCAGCCCGCAGATGAAGAGACCAAGCAGGTGTCACAGTATTGCTACGAGCACGGGTTGGTGACCATTACTGCCGGATCGTACGGCAACGTGATCCGCCTGCTGATGCCGCTGGTGATCACGGATGCGCAGATGGATGAAGGGCTGGACGTGCTGGAGGCGGCGCTAGCGCATGTGGCCGAAAGGAAGGGCGCATTGGCCGTGCAACCGGCGTAGAGCGTCGGCCGCCAGAGACGCAGCAAGCTGCGTCTCTAGGGATGTGGAAGCAGAACCTGCCCCTGTAGAGACGTTGGTTGCAACGTCTCACGCCCCGGAGGGGCGTCTGAGAATTTTGAGGAGTCAAATGACCGTCGCTACTCCAGCTGCTACCAAGCTCGCTCACTACATCAACGGGCAATGGACCGAGTCGCATGCTGCGGAGTGGCAGGACGTTGTCAACCCCGCCACGGGTGAGGTCCTGGCGAGGGTTCCTCTGGCGGATGCCGCCGAAGTCGGCCGAGCAATCGAGGCTGCCGCGGCCGCTTATCCCGAATGGCGGCGGACGCCTCCTGAAGACCGCATTCAGCCGCTGTTCAAGTTGAAGCAGCTTCTGGAAGACCATATCGACGAACTGGGGCGCATCCTCACGCAGGAAAATGGCAAGACGTTTGCCGAAGCCAAGGGTGAACTGCGCCGTGCCATCGAAAACGTCGAGGTCGCGTGCGGCATCCCGACGATGATGCAGGGCTACAACCTGGAAGATGTGGCGCGGGGCATTGACGAGATCATGATTCGGCAGCCGCTGGGCGTGGTGGCGGCAATCACGCCGTTCAACTTTCCGGGGATGATTCCGTTCTGGTTTCTGCCTTATGCCATCGCCTGCGGAAACACCTTCATCCTGAAGCCTTCGGAGCGCGTGCCGCTTACCATGCGGCGAGGGTTTGAACTGCTTGATCAAGTTGGGCTGCCGAAGGGTGTGGTCAATCTGGTGAACGGTGGCAAAGCGGCAGTGGACGCGTTGCTCGATCATCCCAAGGTGCGGGCGATCAGCTTCGTGGGTTCAACACCAGTTGCCAAGTACGTTTATGCGCGGGCCGGGGCCAATGGCAAGCGGGCGCAGTGCCAGGGGGGCGCGAAGAACCATGTCATCGTGCTGCCCGATGCGGACATGAGCATGGCGACGCAGATCATCGCGGACAGCGCTTTTGGCTGCGCAGGACAGCGGTGTCTGGCGGTGTCGGTGGCGGTCACGGTGGGTGAGGCACAGACAATTTTTCGCGACTCGATTACCGACGCGGCGGCGAAACTCCGCGTAGGCAACGGTCTTGACGAAGGTGTGCAGATGGGGCCGGTGATTACCCCACAGAGCAAGTCGCGGATCGAGTCGCTGATTGGGGTGGGGGAGAAGCAGGGGGCGAAGGTTCTGCTGGACGGACGCGGGGCGAAGATTTCGAAGCACGAAGCCGGCAACTTCGTGAAGCCGACGGTACTCGATGGTGTTCCTGCTACCAGCGAACTGGCGGACACCGAGATCTTCGGCCCGGTGCTGAGCCTGATTCACGCCAGCGACATGGACGAAGCACTGGCGTTCCTGGAGCGGAGTCGGTATGGGAACCAGGCGTCGTTGTTCACCTCCAGCGGTTCGGCGGCGCGGCGCTTCCGCTACGAAGCGCCTGCGGGGAATATCGGGATCAACATCGGTGTGGCGGCGCCGATGGCTTACTTCCCATTCAGCGGCTGGAAGGACAGCTTCTTCGGCGTCCTGCACGGGCAGGGGCGCGACGCGATCGAGTTCTATACGGACAAGAAGGTAGTGGTCGAGCGCTGGGCGCGGGAGCATTCGCGGAAATTTTGAAGCGGCATCCTGGGGAGAATGCCTTGACGCGGTTCTCCTGGATATGGGCAGCATAGGGATCCTTCGACTCCGCATGAAGTCCGCTTCGCGAGACTTCATGCTCCGCTCAGGATGACATTAGGGGAAAGACATGGCGGATACGATTCAGAAATACAAAGACTACGTGATGACCGGCTTCATGAAGTCGGTGGTGCCGATTGTGATTGACCACGCCAGCGGAGCTGTGGTGACCGACGTGAACGGCCGCGAGTATCTGGACTGCTTCGCCGGCATTTCCGTGGTGAATACGGGGCACTGCAACCCGCAGGTGATCGCGGCGGCCAAGGCGCAGATGGAGAAGTTGGTGCACTGCTCGTCGTACATCTATCACGTACAGCCGGTTGCGGACCTGGCCGAGAAGATCGCGCACATTGCCCCTGCTGGGCTGACCAAGACATTCTTCGGAAACGGCGGAGCTGAAGCCATCGAGGGCGCGATGAAGCTCGCCCGGCTTTACACCGGTAAGCACGAATTTATCGCGCTTCACGCCAGCTTCCACGGGCGCAGTTGGGGCGCGCTCAGCGTGACCGGCAACATGGGACGCAAGAAGCGTGGCGGGCCCTACGCTTCCGGAGTGACCTTTGCTCCTGCTCCGTATGCTTACCGCTCGCAGTGGCGGAATGATCCGGAAGAATGCGGGCGGCAATGCGCCAAGGCGATTGAAGACGTGATCCGCTTTACCACTTCGGGCGACGTGGCTGCGTTCATCGCTGAGCCGGTGATGGGCGAGGGCGGCATCATCGTCCCGCCGCCGAACTACTTCAAAGAGGTCAAGAAGATTCTCGACCAACATGAGATTCTCTTCATCGCTGACGAAGTTCAGTCGGGTTTCGCTCGCACCGGGAAGATGTTCGCCATCGAGTACTACGGGGTGGTGCCTGACATCCTGGTTACGGCGAAGGGGATTGCGGACGGTTTTCCGCTAAGCGCATTCACGACGCGGCCGGAAATCGCAGCCGCGTTCAGGCCAGGGGACCATCTTTCCACGTTCGGCGGGAATCCCATCTCCTGCGCGGCAGCGCTGGCCAACATCGAGTACATGGAGCAGGAGAATCTTCCGGCGCGCGCGACCGAGACCGGTAACTACGCCATGGCGAAGCTGCGCGAGTTGCAGAAGCAGAACCCCCTCATCGGCGACGTGCGCGGCCTGGGCTTGATGATCGGCGTCGAGCTGGTAAAGGATGAGAAGCTCATACCGGCAACGTCCGGGGCCGAAGCTATTCGCGATGCCTTGCTCCGCCAAGGTGTACTGGTGGGGGTCGGTGGGGTTTATGGCAACGTGATCCGTTTCCAACCGCCGCTGATTATTACGCGACAACAAATCGACCAGGCGATCCGGGCTTTTGCAACGGCGCTCGCGGAAGTGGCGCAGCCGGTGCCGGGTTAGTAGTGAACGAGTACCGAGTACCGAGTAACCCCTTCGGAGTGCTGGTCCAACCTGCGGCTTCGGAGGGGTTTTTGCAACGGGAAATGGCCCTCTGTGGGGTCCGCGCCGGGGTGCTGTAGGCACGGACGTACTCTTGTGGCAATTACCTAAGTGAGTACTCTTTTGTCCCCTGGTAACGATGAGCGGCCCGCCATCCACCTTACAATCATTACGGTTGGAAAGGGCAAATCCTTAATGGCCCGGCGAGGCTTTATGTCCTTGATGATGCGTTACCTGCAGGTGTCGGTTTTCGTGATGAGTTGGGTTGCGGCTTCCGCCGCCCAGCAGCAGCATCCGCAAGAGCAACATGTGGGGCGGGTTTCGGATTGGACGTCACACCACGTGGTGGTCAGTGGGGGGCTGGATGCGGCGAACATGGTGGCGGCGAAAGCCGAGCCGCGCATTCTTTTTCATTTGGCCGAGCGAAACCTGCAGATCATGCGCCACGATGATCCACCCGAACCGCCCCTCGGGCCGTTTACCTTTAAGCGGATCGACGGGGGTGGTGGCACGAATCGAAAGAACTTGAAGGTGGATTGGAGTGTGGATCTGGGCAACGGCACCGTGGCCAGAAACATGTTTCCTGCCAAGTACAGCTTCGACGTGAACGGCGCGCCAAGTTGCACCAACGACTTCGTGGTGTTCCCATTGAATGTGGCGAGCGTCAACAACGGCCAAGCCAATCTGGTGGGGATCAACCAGCTTTACAGCGGCAACCCGCCAGGCTTGTGCGGCAACGCTCCCACCGTGAACTGGGCATACAACGGGACTACAGTAGCGGCTGGCGCCGTGCTTACCGCCGCGACCATTTCGTTGGACGGCAAGAAGGTGGCCTACATCGAGAGCGCTGCGACTTCCGCGGTGTTTCACGTTCTGACGTGGCGGGCGGGGCAAGGCACAGTCAACAGCGCAACCACTCCGACCAAGCCACCGAATTGCACTGCGGCCACTTCCTGCTTGAAGTCGGCGACCTTCTCCAGCACGGTGACGACGAGCCTGGCCTCTCCCTGGATCGATTACGCCTCGGACAAAGCCTTCGTGGCCAGCGATGATGGCAAGATTTACCGCATCAGTTGCGTGTTCACTTGTGCGCTGAACAGCAATCCCACGGTGGATTGGACCTTCACTCTGCCGGTTGCGGGCACTGGCGGCAGCCAGCCCAAACCTGCCGGCCCGGTCTACAACAGTCCCTACGGTTACCTCTTCGTGCCCGACCAGTTGGGAGAGGTCTGGGTGATTACGGCATCCGGATCCACGCCCAGCCTTTTTGCCGGCCCGGTGATGATCGGCGGAGGCGGTTGCACAACCACGAACCCGCCAGGACGGACGGGCACACCCACTCCTTGCACCGCCAACGGAGGCGCGTTCGGAATACCGGATTCGGTGATCCTGGATGCCAGCAGCACGAGCGAAAAACTCTTTGTGTTTTCCGGCAACGACGGGACACCCGGCGCCAGCGCCGTGGTGGCACAGATGAATCAGGACCTGACGGGTCTGGTGCGCGTTCATGTGGGACGGGGCGGCGTGGGCCTAGCGAGTGGCAGTGTTGATCTTCATAGCGGCGCCTTCGACAACAATTACTGGGGCAACGATCCCAGCACAGGGGAACTGTTCTTGTGTGGCACCGGCCCTGGTAATACAACTCCCTATCATTACTGGATTGGTTTCACGTCGTATCCGGTGATGAATTCAACCCCGACCATGATGCTGCAGCGGGTTAACGCCGCCGGTGTCGCCTGCTCTCCCTACAACGAGTTTTACAATCCGAACCTCAACCTGGGAGGGATAGCAGGGCACCATGACCTGCTGGTCAGCGGGCTGGTGGATGCCACGAACGGGTACATCATTACCAATGACATCAGCACAGGCGTGGTCACGGCTGCTCTCAATTTTGTGAACTATCCCGGCGGGATCAGTGGGGCGATCATTGATAACGACAGCGCGGCGGCGCAAGCCTCGAGTGTGTATTTCAGTACGCTCACCACGGTGAACGTGGGCACTTGCGCCAATGCCAGGTGCGCGATCAAGCTGACCCAGGCGGCGTTGCAGTAGGGTCTCAGCGGTTTCAGTCCGGCAGTTTGGGCTAGCGGCCGGGGAGGAGGCTCCCTGGCCGCTTGGTGTTTGCGAGGATGGCGGCGCCGGGGACAGAGGGGCTGCTACGGCCTGCGTGGTGGCCGGCGGGACGCCGGCGCTACGGCGCGCTGAGCCGGTTGTATTTCTTCAGCGCCTCGCGCAAGCGATCATGGGGTAGGGCGATGACGGTCCGGTTATTCACTCCGGTCATGGTTTCCGCGGCGATCATGGCGTTGATCACGGCTTCTTCGGTGGATTGCACGGTGGCCAGAAAAATGGGATCGATCTGGTCGTTGGGAAGCATGGTGAGCTGGTGAAGACCTTTGGAGCCGGCAGCACCAGGATTCGCGGTGGAAAACGCGATGAAGATGTCTCCGGAGCCATCGCCGGAAAAACTGCCATCGCGACCCAGTCCGAGAGATACGCGTTTCGCCACCCGCTTGAGCTGGGTGGGAATCAGCGGCGCATCGGTGGCGACCACCACAATGATGGAGCCAACGTCGTCGTCCCAGACCTGATGCTCGGGAATCTCTTTGCCGACGGGCACGCCGGCAATGCGCAACTGGTCGCGCTGTCCGTAGTTGCACTGCACCAGGACGCCCACGGTGTAGCCACCGTACTTGGGGTCCAGGACGCGGGAGGCGGTGCCAATGCCGCCCTTGAATTCGTTGCAGATCATGCCGGTACCGCCGCCCACATTGCCTTCTTGGATCGGACCGCCATGGGCAGTATCGAGCGCGTGGGTTGCATCCTCCGGCTTCACATGAAAGCCGTTGATGTCGTTGAGGTAGCCGTCCCAGGTTTCGGCCACGACGGGCAGTGACCACCAGTAGCCTTCCGGGTCGGGTGCGCCGTGCTTCACGCGCCAGGCAATCACCGCGTCCCGCACCACGCCGACACTATGAGTGTTGGTGATCATTACGGGGCCGTCGAGGAATCCTGACTCTTCGACCCAAGTGGTGCCGGTCATCTCGCCGTTGCCATTGAGGGTGAACCATCCGGCAAAGACGGCATCGTTGGAATCCTTGCCGCGGGGCAGGATGGCAGTGACTCCGGTGCGGACGGGGCCGACTCCGACTTTGAGCGGACCTTCACCAGAGATCAGGGTAGTCTGGCCGACTTCGACACCCTTGACATCGGTGATGGCGTTGAGCGGGCCGGGGGTGCCATCGAAGGGAACGCCGAGGTCGCGGGCGCGCGGTTTGGTCTGGGCGGTTGCCAGGCTTACTAAAAAAGCGGTCACAAGAATCAACGCTCTACAGCGAGATTTCAGCATCCAAGCCTCCGGGGAAAGGTCTGCGGCAGTATAAGCCAGCGGGGTGAAGAACTCTTTTATAATTCCCCTGATGGGACGGTGGGGATGGAGAACTGGAAGCGGGCGTTGCTGGCGGGATCGGCGGGAATGAGCGCGATCATGTTTCTGAAGGGCAAGCGCACGGCCGGCGTCATTCTCGCGGGAGTGGGGCTGGCGACGCTGGCGTCGGAGTATCCGGAGGAGTTCGCCAAGTTCCGGGAAAATTTGCCGGATTATGTGGAGCGGGGAACACGATTTGTGGAGGTCGCGTCACGTGCGGGTGAGCGTTTGGCGAAATATGCGAAACGGCTGGCCCGGGCTGCGTTGGATGAAATCGACTCCTTGTAGCTGGCGTGGGGAGGGACTGGCGGGGTTTCCCGGGTTAGTGGTTTTGGGTCAGCAGAAAAAATACGGAGGACCCTGGAATTCGCGAGCGAGGGCGCCCGCACCACACGGGGGTTTACTCGATTCCGAGTTGTTTTCTGGCGTCGGCGCTCAGTCGCTCGGGCGTCCACGGCGGGTTCCAGACAACATTGACGGTGGTGTTGCGGACGCCGGGTAGCTGTTCGACGCGAGCCTTCACCTGTTCTCCGATCATCACGTGCGCGGGGCAGCCCTGAGCGGTGAGCGTCATGTCAACGGTGACGTCCTGCTGACCGTCGACGGCGGGTTCGAAGCGGACGCCGTAGATCAGGCCCAAGTCCACGATATTCACTGGAATCTCGGGATCGTAGCACTGCTTTAGAGCGCTAAGGACTTCGTCCTGGGTGACGGGGGGCATGGGAACTCCTCGGTAAAGTGTACCTCAGGGGGAGAGGTTGCGGAGCCGAGCAGTCTGGATTTTGGGCCGGCGGGCAGGGTGGTGAGATGAACTTTGAGGGTGGTGGGATGATCTTAAGGCACGGCGAATGAGTCCGGAGACCAAGCAGAAGATTCAGATTGTGCTGGCGGTGGCGATTGCGCTGGCCGCGGTGCGGGCGGCTTATGTCTTCTACGAGCGGCGCGGGGCCGGGGTGGAGCAGACAAAGCAGCAGGCGCCCGGGCTGAATCCGGATTACTACGTTATTCCCAAGAAGCTTCATCCCTACGATCTGAAGTCGGCGCGGCAGTTGATGGAGCAGCCGGTGTGGGTGAAGGAAGGATATCGGTACACGTATTACCCGTATGAGCAGGCGCGGCATCGGGTGGACTTCGCGCATGAGGCGGGTTTGCTCTTGCCGATTGAGAAGCTGGAGATCAAGGGAGTGGTGACGGATGTGTCGCCGCGTGCTGCGGACCAGCGGCAGGTGATGGCGGTGTTCGAGAAAGAGTGCAAGAGCTACGCGTTTCCGATCGGGTCGGTGAAGGATGGAAATTACCAGATCTACTCGGACGAGATGGTTTACATCCAGGATCCGCATGACCTGTACAAGCACTGGCCGGGGGAGGTATGGGAGGCGATTGAGAGGCATGAAGTGAAGCCGGGAATGAATGAGCTGCAGGTGGATTTCGCGATCGGGATGGGAGTGCCGGAGCGGTCGAGCGACCCGGCGGTGAAGACGGTGAATTATCCGAATGGGGGAAAGGCGGTAAGCATTACCTATCGCGATGGGAAAGCGGCGGAGATCAAGCCGGGGTCGCCGGCGTAGCTATTCCTCCACCGGTCAAATCGCCTCACTTCACTGTGGGTGAGCTGGCGGTGGCAGCTTTGTCTTCGTCGGCGTGGATGATGCCGTCCTCATCGGCATAGAAGGAGCGATGTTCGGTGTCGAGCTGCCTGGGGGTCAAGGCAAGCTCAAAACCGTCCTTGTGGGAGCGGAAGCTGACGGTATAGTCCCCGCGCTCGGGATTGGTCATGCGGCGGGTGAAGGAGCCGGTGTGGACCAGGTCGGCGAGGGTGGGGGCGTAGTGGTCGTGCTTCTTCTTGTACTCGCGCTGGGCTCGCAGCACGGTGCGCATGTATCCCAGGGCGCCGGCCTCGGATTCGGAGCGGGCGGGGTCGCCGGGAAATTTTGGCTGGTAAGCGGTTTGGGCTGGGGTGAGCGATGCGGCCGCCAGCAGGAGCAGTGCGATCCCGGTTACCGCCCTAAAATGTGTTTTCATGAGTTCCGTACCCTTTTCACCTGGGATGTTCCCATGTTACCCCGGTAATTCCCATCTGTTACCAACTCTTTGCATGGAGGGCCAATGCGGCTATGCTAGCGGCAGGTTCATCCATAGGAATGCTATGAAATCAGCAACTGCACCGGCCAAGAAACCAGTCATCCGTCTTGCTGTGGTGGAGAGCGATCCACTACGGTTCGTGGGATTCCGGGCCCTGTTCGACTCTGAGTCAGATTTCGAGCTGATCTCCGCCTCGCTTCCCGACATCGGCACGTTACCAAACATCGACCTGGTGCTGCTGGGCAACCGCAACGGCCAGAACCTGTTCGATGTGATGGCCAGCCTGAAGGCCACACGACCCGATCTGCGCATTATTGTGACGGGTTCGGGCATGGATGAAGAGACCATCCTCAAAGCCATTGCCTCGGGCGCCAAAGGCTACGTGGACGAAGCCGCATCGCCAGCGGAGTTTGTGCAGGCCATCCGCATAGTGAACCAGGGCTCGGTTTGGGCGCCGCGGCGGGTGCTTTCGATGTTTATTGAGCGGGTGAGTTCATCCCCGGGACGCATTTTCCCCGCCGGCCGTGTGACCTTTACCGACCGGGAGAAGCAAGTGCTGGAGATGCTGGTGGCGGGGAGGTCGAACAAGGAGATTGGAGCCGCCCTGGGCATCGAAGAGCGCACCGTGAAAGCGCACGTGGCCAAGTTGATGCGCAAGGTG
>JBGPJK010000071.1:0-16475 GCA_041485425.1 Terriglobia bacterium
CCACGGAGCGGGTGATGGCATTGCTCACACCGAACACCTGGGGATGAATGCCTTCGATCACCTGGGCTGCGCCTTCGATGCTTCCGGCCGGAGAGCTGAGCCGGATGCGGTCCCCGGTGCTGATATTGAGCTGGCCGGCAGTCGCGGAATTCACCAGGATGCCGCCGTGGACGGCATCCTTCTCGCTGACTTCGGAGAGCCAAGGCATGACCAGGGTGTCGGCGAAGGTGTGCAGGCTCTCCTTAAACGTGATCGCGTAGAACTCGTAACCACGGGCGCCGTCGTCGATCACCTGGGAGTTCTTCCAGAAAGGCAGCGGCTGGTAGTTATCCAGCGGCCAGTTGGAGACGCCGGCCTGTTCCAGGTTCTTCCGCATCTGGTCGCCGGTGCGCTTGATGAACTCGAAGTAGAAAGGTATGCGCAAGTCGCCGTACGGCAAGAAGGTTTCCTCCGGCGTGCGATAGCGGACGGCGTGCCCGTGCTGCTTGAACCAATCAAGGCCGTGGTCGTCGCCGTAGATGCTGCGGGCGTAGCGGTCCCAAAGTTCCTCATCGCTGTAACGCCGATTGGGGTCCAGCAGGTATTGCGGTTTGGCGGTGAAGCCGCACACCACATTCAGGAGGTCATTCCAGTCGTCGCGGAAGCCAAGACGCTCGGCGAGTTCGGTGAGGATGTCGTAGGCGTCCCTGGTGTCGCCCAGCGGTTTGACGACCGGCTGGCGCAGAGAGTGCCCCGTTACAACCGGAGGCTCGAGACAATTCAGCAGCGTGGATTCCAGAAAGGTCCGGTCGGGCAGGAAGACATCTGCCCACTGGGTGGATTCGGTGTGCTGAATGTCGATGGCCACGATGAACTTCATGCGGCGCATGATCTGCTCGACCTTGTCAGTCTCGGGCATGTTCCACAGCGGATTGGAGTGATAGATGAGCATGGCCTCGGGCTGGTAGTTGAGCCCGAAACGCTGCGGATCGAGCAGGGTCTCAGTGTTGAGTTGTCCGGCGTCGAAACCGATAGGGAACCACTCCATCAGGTGGGTTGAGTCGGGCGGATACTTGAAGGCGGGCGCGGGATGAAGCTGGTGAGGTTCGGGTTTCAGCACCCCGTCTTCGCCCGGGCTGACGAAGAATCCACGGTGATCCAGCGGAACTCCCAGGTGGCCCCCAGGCACGTCAATGTTGCCCACCAGCATGTTGAACATCTTGTAGGCAAGATTGTCGAACAGACCGTTGGCATGAGATTGCGAGCCGCGGTAGTAGTTGAGGGCTGCGGGACGGAACGGGTAGGTCTTGCCTTCGATCTGGATCGTGGCGCCGATTTGCGCCGCCTCGACAAACTCCCTGGCGATCCGCCGAATGGTGTCGGCGGGCACGGTGCAGATTTCGCCCATGCGTTCCGGTGTGTGATCCGCCAGCATGCCCTTCCACACCTGGAAGCCGGTGCGAACGCAATTCCCGTCGAAGGTAAATGTCCCTTCCAGCGCCATCGATTCGTGCGAAGTTTCATCCCACGGTTTGGCAACGCTTTGCCTGGAATCCCACACCATCGCCTTGCCGTCTGCATTGCGCAGCAGATTGCCGTCGCTTTTCACCAGGTAAGGAGCGTTTGTCTTGTCCCGCAGGAATTCGCGGTCGTATTGTTTGAGTTCGTGCAGCAGCACGTGGGCCATGCCGAGAACGAAGGCGCGGTCGGTTCCGGGAAGGGTGGGAATCCACTCGTCAGCTTTGGCAGCCGCGACCGAGCAGCGGGGATCCAAGGCCACAACTCTCATGCCGCGCATGCGCGCGTCCGCCATGCGCTTGGCGCTACCGGACAGGTGCAGGTGCGAGGAGAAGCCATCGCCCGACCCGATCTGGATCCAATAATTGCAGCGCTCGTAGTCGTTGATGGCCGCGAAGGACCCGTCGACACTGCCGTTCACCGGATGATAGGAGCCGCCGCAATAGTTCCCCAGAGAAGTAAAGAAGTTAGGAGAACCGAAGACCGCGGGCCATCCCCATAAGAGGATGCGCTGGAAGTCTCCCAGCGCGCAAAGCAGCTTGCGGGGATCGTCCTGGCGAACGCGTCCCAACTCGCGAGCGGCTATTTCGTAGGCTTCGTCCCAGGAAATAGGAACCCACTTCGGATCCACGCCTGGACCCT
Organism: Terriglobia bacterium; assembly: GCA_041485425.1. Lineage (GTDB taxonomy): Bacteria > Acidobacteriota > Terriglobia > Terriglobales > Acidobacteriaceae > JAIQET01. Next base: position 2,140 of record JBGPJK010000071.1, read on the forward strand.
TCTGCGGGTTGGTGCGTTTCAAGGGCGTGAGGACGCGAGAGGAATCGTAGAGACGGGAAATACCGGCGTTCCCTTTGGGACACAGCTTGCCTAGGTTATCGGGGTTGGTCTCGTCGCCCTCGATTTTCAAGGCGACACCATCGCGAACCAGCACCTTGATGCCGCAGCCGTGCAGGCACATGCCACAGGTACTGGGGACCCAGCGACTACCGGAAGCGTCGGGTACTGCGTGGGCTAAAGCCATGCGTCACCCCTGTCAGATTCGCATGGATATCACGGCGCTCTCACTGATGGCGGTGATCCCCGTCACACTGCCCCGTGACGTAGCCCGGGGGCGACGAAGCAGCGCCCACGCCATTTCCAGGGCTTGTCCTGAGCGAAGCCGAAGGATGCCGGCGCTGCGAAAAGCACTACTGCTTTTTCTCCAGCATCTGCGCGGCGGAGTCAATCAGGGCGGATTCGTCCTGCAGGACAGTTGCAGCACGCACGATCTGCTCATCCGCCTCTTTCCACCTCTTTTGCTCAATCGCTTCGCGCACTCCAGGAATGGTTTTCACGCCGTATCCGGTGTACTGGCCGGGGGCGTAAATCATGTGCTGGAACCAGGGGCGGCCGGGAAGGCCTTCGGCGCTCGTGAGCTTACGCTCGCTCTGCAGGAGTTGAGCGTTGAGCGCCTGGATGGACGACTTGCTGAGTGCCAGATCGCCATTTTTCATCACTTGGTCGAGTGCCTTCTGGTAACGCTCGGCACTCCGGGTGAGCGCGTCGCGGGCGTTTTCGAGGGGAGCGAAGTTGAGGTGCGGCGGCACTTGCTCCATGGGGGGTGGGACGAAGGTCTGTTTCGGATCGGCAGTGGCGGTGAAGACGCCTTCTTCGATCTGTGTGTTGCGCTCGCGGATTTCTTCCTGTTTGTCTTTCGACAGCTTTTCCAGTTCAGCGACGTAACGGTGGATGGTGTCGGCGAAGTCGGTGAAGTCGTAGGGCAGGATGCCGGCGTCGGCGAGGCGCAGCACGGCCGTGCCCACGGTCTGGGCGAGGGCGCGTCCGTAGCTGAAGTCAGTGTCGGAGAAGTGGGTGTACCAGTAGAAATCGTCGTAGATGGAGTGATAGATGCCGCCGCCGTCCTCGCCGCCATAGCCCAGGTTCATGGAAGCGATGCCGAGGTGATCGAGAAAGACGGTGTAGTCGGAGCCGGAACCGAGGGCGTTGATCCGGAGATCCGCGCGTCTGCGAATTTCCTGGCGATCTTCGTCGGACTTGGCGTCGGCAATTTCTTTCAACTCGGATCGTTTCCACACCGGAATTTTCTTTTCAGGGTCTTCGATGTCGCGGGTGACGCCGTTGAGGAATTTTTCCAGGGTGTGCGAGCCCGAGGCGTACAGATATCCGCGCCCGTTGGAGTCGGTGTTGATGTAGGCGACGGCGTGCTGACGGAGTTCGTCGGCGTGTTCTTCCGCCCACTCCGTGGAACCGAGAAGGCCGGGTTCTTCGCCGTCCCACACGCAATAGATAATGGTGCGCTTGGGCTTCCATCCCTGCTGGAGCAGGGTGGCGAGGGCGCGAGCTTCTTCCATCAGAGCGCTGGCTCCGGAGATGGGATCCTCGGCGCCATTCACCCAGGCGTCGTAGTGATTGCCGCGGACAATCCACTCGTCGGGATCGGTGGAGCCGGGAATTTTCACGATGATGTCATTCAGCGTCTTGATGTCCCAGTTGGATTCGACTTTGAGGTGCACTTTGGCGGGTCCGGGACCCACGTGATAGGTCTGGGCCAACGAACCGCGCCAGCTGTCAGGCACCACGGGGCCCTTCAAGGCGGCGAGCAGGGGCTGGGCATCGCCGTAGGAAATGGGGAGTACCGGGATGCGGGTGAAGGTCTTCACGTCTTTCAGAGCGAGGCGCTTGGCGTCTTTGGTAGCGCCCACGCCCGGAGTGAGCGGATCGCCGGGGTAGAGGGGCATGTCCATCACACTGCCGCGTTGTACGCCGTCGCGGGGGCGCCACGCGCCTTCGGGGAAAACGTCGCCCTCAAAATAGCCGTCGTCGTAGGGATCGGAATAGATGAGGCAGCCGACGGCGCCGTGCTCAGCGGCGACTTTGGGCTTGATGCCGCGCCAGGAATGAAGGTAGCGGGCGATCACAATGGCGCCCTTCACTGAAATGCCCATGCGCTCCAGCTTTTCGTAGTCTTCGGGAACGCCGTAGTTCACGTAGACCAGAGGGGCGGTGACGTCTCCATCGATGGAGTAGGCGTTGTAGCTGGGGAGCTGCTCGGATTGCTGGTTGGAGGTGGGATCGACGGGCACGGCGGGTTCCTGCAACTTGGCGGTGAATTTTGTGGGCGCGACGAGTTCGACGATGCGAACTTTGGGCGTGGGGAACAGGACATCGAAGTTTTCAATGCGGGCGTCGAGGCCCCACTCTTTGAACCTGGAAATAATCCACTCGGCATTGTCCTTGTCATAGGGCGAGCCGACGTGGTGCGGACGGGCGGAGAGCCGCTGCATGTAGTCGCGCAGGTACTGCTGGGTGGGAATGGCGCGGAACTTGCCTTCCCATTCCCGCTCGCTGCAAGCGGCGGCGGCGGAATACCCCACCAAGAGGGGCGTTTCATCGGGGGTGGTGGCCAGGAGCAGGAGACTGGCGAGCAGCAGCGAAAGCAGCGTGGCGCAACGGCGCATTCATTCCCTCCCTTAATGGCGGTCAGAAACTAGTCAACAGGTTTCGCGGCGACGGGGTCGGATGATAGGACGAAAGCGTCAATGCCACCCATGCGCCGCGCAAAGAAATTGAAGCTCAAAACTGCTGCTGCCCCGGTTAGCCAACCAGTGGCCGCGTAGCAGATTGCCGCCAACAACATCAGCGCCGCACCAGAAAAGAAGTGGGTCGGCGTCTGTAGGTCGAAATTGATGTTGAAATAGATCAGTGGAGCGACTATACCCAACGGAATCCTAATGTATTCCGCTTTGGTCAGCAGGGCGAGGATTATGAGAAACGGACTCAGGATTGCGTACATGATTGCGAGAATGCGTGCAACGGGTGCAACCCTCAACGACATGATTCGCATGGAATTATGCTCCGGCAAATTCTAGAACCAGGTCACGGTCTGGCCCCTGCACTATTTCACCATTTCGAATGCAAGCAACACCGCACCCGACGACAAAGCAACGAAAACGCTCATGTCAGCAATGCCGAGAATTATAGCGTGCTGCGCAGGGCGCAACCGCAAACTACCTCACATCACGACAGATTGTTTACGTCTTGGCAAAGCACGAAGCGTTGAGGTAGGCTTTGCCTCTTATGAAAAACAGGCACAGATTCCTTAATGGGCGAAGTGTGTCTATGGCGGTCGTTCTGGCGGTAGCGGTTTGCCTGAGTGTCGTAGCATCTGCCGCAAGCTTCACGCTGGAACAGGTGATGAGCTCGCCTTTTCCATCGAACCTGGTGGCGGCTTCCCACAGCGGAAGAGTCGCGTGGATTTTTGATGCCAAGGGCGCACGGAATATCTGGGTGGCGGACGCTCCCGACTTCGCGGCGCGGCAGGTGACGGCCTACGCCGGCGACGACGGTCAGCCTATTGCCAGCCTGCGAATCACGTCCGATGGGCGGACCCTGGTTTATGTCCGCGGCAGCGAAGCCAACGAGGCGGGACGTGTGGCCGATCCGACCAACGGTGTCTGGGAACGCAAGCAGCAGGTGTGGACGGTGGACGTCGGCGGCGAAGGTCCGCGCCTGCTGGGCGAAATGGGCTGCGGCGAGGAGGGGTGCGAGGACGTTCAACTCTCGCCCGACGGGCAGTTCGCGGTATGGGCGACGAAGAAGCAGTTGTGGATCGCGCCGGTTTCGGGCGTGACTCCGGCGCATCAACTCACCGACCTGCGGGGCAGCAACTCCAGTCCGAAATGGTCTCCGGATGGAAGGCAGATCGCATTGGTTAGCGATCGCGGGGATCACAGTTTTATCGCCATCTACGATTTTGGGCGCGACAGCGTTCGCTATCTTGCGCCCAGCGCGGATCGCGATGTCATGCCGCGGTGGTCGCCAGACGGGCGGCGCATCGCTTATGTGCGGCTGCCCGGACTTCAGGAGAAGCTGCCTCTAATCCCGGTGCGGGCCACTCCTTGGGCGATTTGGATGGCGGATGCGGCGACCGGCGACGCGAAAGAGATCTGGCACAGCGGAACTGCGGCCAACGATTCCTTCCCTGAGTTGACGGCCGACAGTTCGTTCCATTTCGCCAGCCATGACAGATTGCTTTTCGCTTCGGAGCAGGATGGCTGGAATCACCTGTACTCCATGGCTGCGGAAGGAGGCACGGCGACTTTGCTGACTCCGGGCCAGTTTGAAGTGGAAGATGTGGCTCTCAGTGCGGATCGGCGGGCGGTACTTTATTCCTCAAACCAGGAGGATGTGGAACGGCGTCATATCTGGCGGGTTGGCCTGGAAGGGGGCAAGCCCCAGCCGCTGACGCGGGGCGAGACGCTTGAGTGGAGCCCCGTTGAAACTGGGCAGGGTGGGCAGGTTGTGTGCCTGGGATCGACAGCCACGACTCCAGCGATGCCGTATCACATCACTGAGCAGGCAAGGCAGATGCTCGCGGCTGCCGCACTGCCGTCGGATTTTCCGTCAAAGCAACTGCTGGTGCCGAAGCCGGTCATTTTCAAGAGCGAGGATGGTTTCGAGATTCACGGCCAGCTCTTTGTGCCTGCAGGGCGAACCCAGCCGGGGCCGGCGCTGATCTTCATGCATGGTGGTCCCATCCGACAGATGATGCTGGGCTTTCACTACATGGACTATTACCACAACGCGTATGCCATGAATCAATATCTGGCGAGCCAGGGATACGTAGTGCTTTCGGTGAATTACCGTCTGGGCATCATGTACGGACGGGCGTTTCGGGAGCCGGCAAACACGGTTTGGCGCGGGGCATCGGAGTACAAGGACATCGTGGCGGCAGCCAAGTACCTGCAGAGTTTGACTACCGTGGATGCAAAGAAGATCGGACTGTGGGGCGGGTCGTATGGCGGGTTTCTGACCGCGCTGGGGCTGGCGCGCAACTCCGATCTGTTTGCGGCTGGAGTGGATATGCACGGCGTGCATGACTGGTCGGTGTTCCTGCCGCGCTGGGAGAACCGGCCGGCAGCGCCGGATGCCAAGGAGGCGGAGAAGCTGGCATTTGAGTCTTCGCCGGATGCGGCGGTAGCGACGTGGAAGTCGCCGGTGCTGCTGATTCACGGGGATGATGATCGCAATGTCCCCTTCGGACAGACGGTGGACCTGGCGCAGCGTCTGCGGGAGAACCACGTTTATTTCGAAGAATTAATTTTTCCCGATGAAATCCATGGCTTCCTGATGTGGAAGAGCTGGATAAAGGCGTACGGGGCGGAAGCGGAGTTTCTTGAGCGGACGCTGAAACCGGGGGTTAGTGGGCGGCCGTGATGCCGTGCGGCGAAAAGCGTCGAAACAGCGCCCTTCCCAGTCTCGCCCAATGCTCGCGGGTCAGGCTAAGGCGTGGGTGGGAGGGTCAGGGTCGCACCGCCGGTTGCGGCGTCGGATGTGCGGGTCCCGTATCCGAGGGAAGAGGCCCGCGATGCCGGTTTGGCGGCAGGGAATTCAATGCGGAAGGTGGCTCCGCCTTCGGGGCGGTTCTGGCAGAGTATCTTTCCGTTGTGTTCCTGGATGATGCCGTAGCAGGCGCTCAGCCCCAGGCCTGTGCCTTGACCCACGGGGCGCGTGGTGTAGAAGGGGTCGAAGACGCGTTCCGGGTTCTCCGCGCCCGGGCCATTGTCTGAGAACTCCAGCAGAACGAGATTCTCCCACAGCCGAGTGCTCACGTGGAGAGTCCCGCCGGTGTCCGCCATCACGTTGAGAGCATTGTTGGTGATGTGAAGACAGACCTGCAGGAGTTGATTGGAATCGCCGAGGATAGGCGGCAGTTCATCTGCAAGTTCAGTGTGGACCCGAATGTTGCGAGCGAGCAGTTGCGGCTGGCAGAGTTTGACCGCGGTGTGGGCCAGGGCATTCACGTCCAGCAGCATCTTCTCAGCCGGAACCTGCTTGGCAAAGCTGAGCAAGCTGGATACGAGCGCTTTGGTGCGTCGTACCTGGTTGCCGATCTTCTCCGCCAGGGCATGCTGCTCCCCATCCAGCGGCATGCCGACCAGCAGGTCGGAATAGCCCAGCATGGCGGTCAGAGGATTATTGAGTTCGTGGGCGGCGCCTCCTACCAACTGGCCGAGTGACGCCAGTTTCTCCGACTGTACCAATTGAGCCTGCACCCGCCGCAAATCCTCGAACGATTTCTGGGAAGTGCGCAGCAGGCGAAGCAGTTCACGGTCGAGCAGGTGCTGCTTGAGGAAAACCAGCGTGCCCATCACCATCATGCTGCCCAGGGTGACCATCAGGCGGAAGGTGCGGATCTGGGGTGGCGCCTGCTTGTCGAACACCGACCAGGCAGCGAACAGGGGAAGAGAAAAGATGGCGATCATCCCCAGGCGCGCGACCCACACACCATGGCCGCCGGAGTTTCCGGCGGGTTGCTGTTTCGGAGAGGAATCCAGCGCCAGGAGGCCGACTCCGGTAACCCACGCCATGGAGGCAGCGAGCGGCACGTCGTAAAGACTTCCGGTGTAGTAAACGTTTCTCTCGATCGCCCAGTTGGCCAGGTAGGAACTGAGTGCGTAGGTGAGACTGGCGCCGAACCAGTGGGCGTAGACGGTTCTCCACGAGCCTTGGCTGCGGGACCAGACCACCGCCAGGCCGGCGAGGAAGGCCATTTTCTCCGTCAGGTAAAGGACGTTGAGGTTGTGCTCGTAGGTGGTTACGTTGGTGTACGCATACTGCCAGGGAATGACAGCATACAAATAAAGATAGACCCACCAGATGAGTAGCAGCGCGAAATCGAGAGATCCCAGCCGGACGGCGCGATGGTCCTGCTCCAGCTGCGGTTGCAGCGCGAGTGCCGCCATCATGGGGACGATGTGGAGGAAGAGGACAATGTCCCCCCAAAATGGATTAGGGACGTCTTGCCGCAGGAAGATTTCAAAATAGTTCCACAACAACTGGTACGCCAGCCAGGACGTCATTCCCAGCATCATCAGCGCCCAGAACAGGCGGGTACGACCGCGAGTCGCCAGGACGTTAGGCAGAAATGAAAGCGTGCCGGAAAGAAGAAGAATGCACTGGGTGATGTCGCTGAGCACAATCAGAGTGAAGCTGGGGCGAAGGATCAGCGACGCTCCGGCCTGAGCAAACACCAAACCGGAAGCGGCCAGGATCCACGTCTTGGAGCGTTCAGACACAAGAACTCGTGGGGCAATTCTAGACAGGAATCGCCGGGAAGAAACGTTACTTCAGTAATACCGTGGCTAGTAGCGAGTACCGAGAAAAATCGCAGTTGGCAATCAGCACTTAGCGGGCAGCGAGTGGAGTCGACCGCATTGACTCAGTGCTGAGGCTAAGTGCTGGAAGCCGGGTCACCAGAGGCGGTGGGGATACAGGCAGTTCTCAGTTGTCAGTTCGCGGTTCTCAGTTGTCTGGGGTTCGCACTACGGACAACGGTGGTGCAGCAAGTTTGGCTTGCGCATCTCTCTTGGTGCGATAATGTTGGGGCCATTACCTCGGTTGTGCGGGCGTACTCGATTGTCATTGCGAGCGCTGCGATATCGTTTCCTGTGGAGACTGCGGGCTCCGATCAGCTCCGGCGAAGTGCGCCGGATTGAGCGGTGGCTGGCCAGCGCACGGGTGTTTCTTGCCATTGCGGCCCTGTTCACCATCTGGATGAATCCGGGGGAGATCCTGTATTCCCCGTGGGCATACTCGCTGTTGGGGTTTTACATTGTCCACGGTGTGGTGATCATGTTGTTGCTGCGGTTGCGGCAGCAATCGACCGCATCTTTCCGGCTGCTGGTGCACTGCGCCGACGTCGTCTGGCCGGCACTGATCTGTATTTTCACCACCGGCGAGGGGAGTCCATTTTTTCTGTTTTTCGTTTTCGTTCTGGCGGCTGCAGCGTACCGCTGGGGCATGTGGGAAACGGCGGGTACAGCGGGCGCGGCGGTGTTGTTGCTGTCGGCGGAAAGCTTCGCATTCCACCTGGGATTGGTTGACTGGGCGGATCGCGTGCTGGTACGCCACAACCTGCCGCTGCTGCAGGTGGATGTCGCCGACTTCGAGCCCAAACGTCTGTTTCTGCGGTCGGCTTATCTGCTAGTGATGGGCCTTCTGCTGGGATACCTGGCCGAGCAGCAAAAACAACTCCGCGCCGAGAAAGCGGTGATTGCCCGCATTCTGGGGAGAGCGCGCGTAGAAGCCGGTCTGACCGGGACCCTGCAGGACATCGTCAGCGAACTGTTGTCGATGTACGGCGCGAAGCAGGCACTGCTTGCGTCCCAGGAATCCAACAGCCACCACGTATTCGTGGGTGAAGTGGAGGCTGCGTCGGAAGGGACACCTGCCTTTCACTGGCGGGACTCTTCGGCGCACGACCGGGAGACCTACCTCTACGAGAGCCCGGCAGAGATGTCCTACGCGTGGCGCAGCAATGCAGCTGGGGCGGAGCCGTTTAAGGTGTTGGCGTTGGACGAGACCGGAATGAGACTGCGGAACGTGTCCCCAGACTCGCTGAATCGTCTGGCGCAACAGTATGCGTTCCGCAACGTGATGACGGTGTCGTTCGTTTTCGGGCACGAGTGGTGGGGACGAGTCTTTCTTCTCGACCCCGCTCTCACTGGCGACATCGAGGAAGAACTGCGCTTCCTGCAGGAATTGATCCGCCAGGTGGGTCCGGCGGTTTACAACGTGTACCTGCTGCGCCGTTTGCGCATGCGGGCGGGAGCGGTGGAACGGGCGCGCTTTGCGCGGGAACTGCATGACGGCGCGGTGCAGTCGTTGATCGCAGTGGAAATGCAGGTGGATGTGCTGCGGCGGCAGTCGGCCAGCAAGTCCAGCCCGCTGACCGATGAACTGAGCCGTATCCAGGGGTTGCTGCGCGAGGAAGTGCTGAAGCTGCGGGAACTGATGCAGCAGATGAAATCGCTGGAGGTGGACTCCCGGAAGCTGTTGCCATTTCTGGGCGACACGGTCGAGAGATTCCAACGCGAAACCGGAATTTCCGCCCGCTTTGTTTCGGAAACGGAAGAGGTCAATATGCCGCCGCAGGTGTGCCGCGAGATTGCGCGCATCGTGCAGGAAGGACTAGTCAATGTGCGCAAGCATAGCCGGGCGCGGCAAGTGCTGGTGCGATTGGGTTGCAAGAACGAGCGATGGAACGTGATTATTGAGGATGATGGCTGTGGTTTCCCGTTCACCGGTCGACTTTCTCACGCGGAACTGGACACGCTGGGCAAGGGGCCCTTGGTGATCAAGGAACGGGTCCGTGTAATTGAAGGCGAACTCACGATAGAATCAACTCCGGGTCGGGGTTCGCGCCTGGAGATCAGTGTCCCGCGGAAGCGGGAAGCTGCATATGGATAACAAACGATCGCAGCCGATTCGCATTGTGATTGCCGATGATCATCCCATCTTCCGCGATGGTTTGCGGCGACTGCTGGAAGCAGAACCAGACCTGAAGGTGATCGGCGAAGCCTGTGATGGCGCGGAAGCGGTGAAGCTGGCGCGTCAGCTCAAGCCCGACATCCTGCTGCTGGACCTGGCCATGCCCCGGCATCCCGGACTGGAGGCGCTGCGCGAGATGAGCAGCGGTACGGGTCCGAATGCGGTCCGCGTGATACTGCTCACGGCGGCGGCAGAAAAGAACCAGATCGTGGAGGCGTTGCAACTGGGCGCTCGCGGCGTGGTGCTGAAGGATTCGGCCACGCAACTGCTGCTGAAGAGTATTCACACCGTGATGTCCGGGGAGTATTGGGTGGGGCGGGAGAGCGTGTCGAACCTGGTGCAATATCTCAGGACGCTGGTGCAATCGTCCGGCGAAGAGGCGCGGCAGAAAAAGTTTGGCCTTACGCCGCGGGAGTTGGAGATTGTGTCGGCAGTGGTTGCGGGATATTCCAACAAGGAAATTGCTGAGTATTTCAAGATCAGCGAGGACACGGTGAAGCATCACCTCAGCAACATCTTCGACAAGCTGGGAGTCTCCACACGGCTGGAACTGGCACTGTTCGCGGTAAACCAGTCGTTGCCGTTGAAGAGCATCGCGTAGCCCTGGCGGAAAAACCAAGCTCAGGGGCTGAAGCCCCATTTCCTGTATTCCGTTGACGCGGGCCTGGAGGCCTGCTCTGCCACATCAGGTCAGGTATAACCGGCCGTGGCTGAGCTTGTGCTGCAGGTTGGCGGCGAGTTGGTCGATGTCGGTGGGGGCGATGTTGAGGGCCATGCGGTCTGCGAGGAAGGGGGTGCGGTTGCTGCCCACGGCGTCACGGCGGATTTGCACCAGCAATCCTTGCACCACATTGGGATCGAACTTCTGGGGAGCGAGATGCACAATCTCGCTCAGGGTTCCACCGACCGACATCGGTTCGCGGTAGGGACGCTCGCTGGTCATGGCGTCAAACGTGTCCGCCAGGCCGACGATGCGCACCGGCATGGGGACATCTTCCATGGAAAGTCCATCGGGGTAGCCGGAGCCGTCGGCGCGCTCGTGGTGCCAGCGCACGATTTCCGGGATGCACGGCCAGGGGAACTGCACGCCACTGACGATCTGGTGCCCGACCACAGTGTGGTCCGCCATCTCGCGGAACTCTTCCGGGTCGAGCGCGGTGGTTTTGCCGAAGAGGCGCTTGTCGACCGCGACCTTACCGATGTCGTGCAGGTAGCCCGCGGAGCGCAGCGCCGCCACGTCGGCCGGATCCATGCCCATGGCTTCGCCGATGGCCGCGGCGTAGCGTCCCACGCGCAGCGAGTGCCCGTGAATGTTGACGTGCTTTACGTCAATGGCGGCGGCAAAGGCCTCGAGGGCAGTGTCGTAGAAGCCGTGCAAAGAAGCCAACAGGCGCAGGTTCTCGGAAACCCGCTGCGCCAGGGTTTGGCTGAGGGTGTGATTGTGGATGGTCAGCGCGACGTAATTGCACAGCAGGTCAAGCGCGTCGAGTTCGTCGTCCTCGTAGAGGGCGTCGCCCTCGCGGCGTCCCAGGGCGACCAGGCCTACTAGTTTGCCGACCACCTTCAGAGGCGCGATGCACTTGAAGAGTTCGGGAGCAACGTTGCCGTTGGAACTCAGGAAGACGTCATAGGAGCCGGGGTTCAGAACAATTGGCCCCCGCGACGAGGTCAAGGCGTGGACATGCTTCGGGAGCAGCGGGATGATGGCCGGCTCCGGCATCAAGGCGAAGCCTTCCGTGGCGATCGAGGTGAGCAGGGAAGGCTTGTCGCCGAAGGTAAAGAGCACGGCTTCGCGCGCGCCCCCAGCCTGCAGCAACGCGGAGACCATCGCACGAGCGGTCTGCGGGAACTCGCGCTCGGCCGTCATCTCGGGGCCGAGATCGGAAAGAGCTTCAACCGTCCGCAGCAGTCGCCGGAAATTGTTTTTCTGCACTACCACGCTGAGTGGGAGCAGAAACCCAGAGCAAAGAAAGAGTAACACGCGTTGAAACCGGGGCGGGAACCGGCGTGTTGGTTAGTTTGGTGCCGACATTGCGGCAGGAAGTGGCACTTAGCACTTAGCAATTAGCACTTAGCCACTGAACTGTGGGCAACAACTCTATTTGGGGCTAAAGGCTAAAATGCCAATTGCTAAAAGGTGCTTCTTAGAAGTGTTCCGTCAATTGCGCGAAACTTTCCACGATCAATAGGCGACTGGGTGGGTGGGCTGGCGCGACCTCTTCATGCTCGAGAATCCACGTGTTGCCGTGGGGAACGAAGACGGCGTTCAGGCCGGCGGCCAGGGCGGGATTGATGTCGGACTTCGGGCTGTTCCCAATCATCCAGGTGGAGTCGGCGGGCAGTTCGTACTTCGACACCACCTCGCGATACGTGGCCACGTCTTTTTCGCTCACGATCTCCACCGCGGCAAAATATTCTTTCAGACCGGAACGCTCGACTTTGCCGGTCTGCTCGGGCACAGCGCCCTTGGTCATCAGAATGAGGTGATGGCGTTCGGAGAGGTACTGCACCGTCTCCGGTACCCCGGGCAGGAATTCGACGGGGTGCTCGGCGATGGCGTGGGCGAATCCATGGATGGTCTGGTGGAGCGCGGGCGTGAGTGGCTCGACCGAGAGCCGCTCGAAGGTTTGCGCCAGCGCGTGAGCGAAACTGTGCAAGCCGTAGCCGTGGGTAAAGATGCATTCGCGCTCCACGTCGTTGAGAACCGCGCGTACCTGCTCGGAGGAGTATTCGTGGTGGTTCAGAAACGAGATGAAGTTGGCGATCGCACGCTCGAAATAAATGTTGTTTTCCCAGAGTGTGTCGTCGGCGTCGATGAGCAGTGTCTGGGTGCCGTTCGAATTGGCTTCACTAGACATCCAGAAGATGATATCCGGGGACGGGGTTGATTTGCGAGATGCCAAGCACAAAGATCACTCTGGGCGCTCTGTTAAAATCAATGCTGATGAAATTATTGGGCTGGTGGGTCTTTCTGCTACTGTTCATGGTTTCTCCGACTTCCGCGCAGAAAAATCACAAGTTGATGACCGGGTCTGCCGCCAAGGGCGCAGCCTCAGCCGGGATGTACGTGGTGCCCGATCTCAGCGAGCGGCTGGCGAAGTGGCGGGTGGTGCGGATGCCGTTCCGGTCCGCGGGCCTGACGGCTCGTGAAGTGAAGATGGTCGAGAAACTGGTGGATGCTTCCCGCTACCTGGAAGAAATTTTCTGGCGGCAGAATGATCCCGAGGGCCTGACGCTCTATCAATCCTTGGAGGGGAGTAAGAGCCCGAGAGACCAGAGGCTGCGGCGTTATCTGTGGATCAATGGGTCGCGATTTGACTTGATCAAGGAGAACCAGCCGTTCGTCGGCACCACGCCCGTGGCGCCGGGCCGCGGATTTTATCCGCAGGGGCTGACGCGGGAACAAATCGAACAATATCTGAAGGCCCATCCCGAAAAAAAAGACGAGCTCTACAGCCCGACTACGGTGGTGCGCTGGCACGGCGACCAGCTCGAAGGGCTCCCCTACCACATTGCCTACCGTTCCTTCCTTGAGCCGGCGGCGAGAGACTTGCGTGAGGCGGCGGCGCTGAGCAGCGATAAGGCTTTCGCGAGCTTCCTTCGGTTGCGGGCGGACGCGCTGCTGAGCGACGATTACTTCAAGAGCGACCTGGCGTGGGTTGAACTGAAAGACCCCAAGTTCGATGTGATTTTCGCTCCCTACGAAACCTATCTGGACGATTTGCTCGGGGTGAAAGCCTCCTACGGCGCGGCGGTACTGATTCGCAACACGGAAGAGAGCAAGAAGCTCGCGCTGTTTGCCAAATACGTACCCGACATCCAGGACGCGCTGCCGCTGGCGGCCGAGGATCGGCCTTCGAAGCGCGGCCTGGAAACGCCCATGGAAGTGATGGACTCCCCCTACCGCGCCGGCGACTTGCAGCATGGCTACCAGGCGGTGGCCGACAATTTGCCCAACGATCCGCGGGTGCATGAGCAGAAGGGCAGCAAGAAAATTTTCTTTAAGAACTTCATGGATGCCCGCGTGGAATACGTGGTCCTGCCGCTGGCGCGCCACATGATGCGGCCGGAGCAGGCAGCCCAAGCGTCCAACGAGGGCTACCTGCTCGGTACCATCCTGCACGAGATGGCGCACGGGCTTGGGCCGGCATTCGCGCATACAGCCGCGGGCAAAATGAGCATTCGCGAGGCCATCGGGCCGATCTTCAGCGGCTTGGAAGAATCGAAGGCAGATGTGGTGGGAATGTTCGGCTTGAAGTGGCTGGTGGACCACGGCGTCCTGCCCAAGAACAAGCTGGAGGGCTATTACGCCTCGTATGTTGCAGACATATTCCGCACCGTGCGCTTTGGAACCGGCGAAGCCCACGGCCAGGCTGAGATGATGGAGTTCAACTATTTATCCGAGCATGGCGCCATCAAGCGCGAAGCTTCGGGCAAGTATGCGATTGACTACGCCCGCATGCCGGACGTGATTGCCGAGCTCGCCAAAGAACTTTTAGACATCGAAGCCAAGGGAGACCGCCAGCGCGCGGAAGACTGGTTCAGGAAATATGACGTAATGCCGGCGGAATTGCAGGCTGCGTTGAAGAAGGCGTCGAGTGTGCCGGTGGATGTGGATCCGGTGTTCTCGTTCAAGGAAACGGTGAGATAGCACAGCGTGGCTTTCGGGACAGCCGGGTGCGTATTCTTGGAGCAGGTGGCGAGAGGCCTTACCCCACAAAATCCACCTTCGCCGCATGCGGAATAATTCCCGCCTTGTGCCCCATGTCGAGCAGGCGGCG
>JBGPJK010000072.1:0-16302 GCA_041485425.1 Terriglobia bacterium
ATACGCGTTCGGACCAGCGCTGAAGTACAGGACATTCTTCAATCCTCCCTGGCCACCGTTGCCAAATATCAGCCCCCACAGACCCTTGACCGCGATGGCCTGGCCTGCGGCGTTGCTGAGTTGTCCCAAAACGGCGCCGGTGGTGGGATCATAGGCGGTAATGTGGCCATCCCCCAGGTTCCCTACCAAGATGTCGTTGCTGAAGGTGCCGAAGGTGCTCGGCGCCAGAGCCAGCCCCCAGGGTCCATTCAGTTTTCCCTTGGTGGCGAACCGCTTGATGAAGTTGCCATTGAGATCATAGATGTCCACCAGGCCCAGACCGGCTCCCAGTACCGCGTCGCTCTTGGTCGCATTCTGCTTGGCATAACTCACATACAGCTTTCCACCAAGATTGCGGACATTGAACGGAGCGAACCCGGGAGGAAGACGCGGGTCGGTAAACGAACCCGATAACGTCACCTTCTTGAAGGTGCGGTCGTAGACGTCGACCGTAGCGGCGAAGAAATTGGCCACATATAGAAAATTCCCGCTCCCGTTGTTGGCCAGTTCCATTCCCTTGTAATTGATGCCCTGCGCAGAGTTGTCTACCGCCAGCACCGCATTGGTCGCATCCACGGTCGGAGCCCAACCGCTGATCGTGCCCTCTTCCGTGACGAACAGAAACAGCGCAGTACCGGACAATCCGTTCTTGGTGACCACGAAATCGGTCGATCCGTTGAACACCGTTCCAGTAGGCGTGGCCGTTCCCGTCGCACCGGGCGGTAAGGGGATGGTTACAACCAGCGCCTGTGGCGTCCCAGTCGTGTCATACAGCGTAGAAAGGCCTGTATTGTTGTCGGACACCCAGAACGGCCCGGTGGGGCTGTAGCTGATGCCCCAGGCGTTGACCAGGTTCGGATCGGTGTGGGTCCCAATCCCAGCTTGATCCGCAACCAGGTTCGTCGCTTTGTAGCCCGCCGCCGTGGCTAGGGTGGAAACCGAAACCATCAGTGCCAACACCGTGACCATTAAAGCGGACGTTTTCGTACCCTCGCGGTTGACCCGCATACTTCCTCCTTCTTCTGCTGCTGTGAACTGGGGCGATTGCCCCAAGGAAATTTGCCGGTAGTCAGGCGCACGAAGCTTAGGAGATGGTCCACCTGCAGTTGTCAACAGGATGTCAATAGATTGTCGTTTTTGTTGCCGCCAGCGTGCCGGGCTGCGGAAAGGGACGTTTTACCCTGCACCAAAGTCTTCGTTCCAGCCACCCAGGACAGAAATCAGCGTTCCAATAGCTCTTCCATTTCTTCTTCGCCGATTACGCTGACTCCCAGTTCTTTGGCTTTATCGAGCTTGGAACCCGCATCAGTGCCCGCGATCACATAGTCAGTCTTCTTACTGACGGAGCCCACCACGCGGCCACCGGCATCTTCGATCATCTTCTTGGCGTCGTCACGGTTGTAATGGGCCAGAATGCCGGTGAGCACGAAGGTCTTGCCGGCGAGCTGCGTGCCGCGCTGCTTTTTCTTGCCGGCAAAGGTGAGACCCGCATTGTGCAATCGCTTCACCAGTTCGCGATTTTTCGGATTCTGGAAAAATTCTGCGATGCTGGTTGCGATGCGCGGCCCGACTTCGTTGACTTCCTGCAACTCTTCTTCACTCGCGTTCGTGAGCGCGTCCATCGATCCGAAGTGTTCAGCGAGAAACTGCGCCGTGCGCTCGCCCACGAAGCGAATGCCCAGTCCGAAAATCACCCGCTCGAGAGGTAGCTTCTTGGAGGCTTCGATTTCATCGAGAACATTCTGCGCCGATTTGTCGCCCATGCGCTCCAGCTGCAGCAGGTCCGCTTTGGTTAACCCGTAGATATCGGCGACATTCTTCACCATGCCGCGATCGGTAAGCTGATTCACCAACGCCTCGCCCATGCCTTCGATATTCATCACGTGGCGTGAAGCAAAGTGCAGGATCGTTTCCCTCAGTTTGGCGGGGCAGTTGGCGTTTACGCAGCGGTAGTCCACCTCGCCTTCCGTGCGTACCACCTTGGTGCCGCACTCCGGACAGCGCTCCGGCATGCGGAATGCTCTGTGCCCGCGCGGGTGGGTCTTGTCTTCCACCACGCGTGTGACCTTGGGAATCACATCGCCGCCGCGCTCCACTTCCACCCAATCGCCGATCTTCACCCCCAGCCGCTCAATTTCGTCCAGGTTGTGCAGGGTGGCGCGGCTGACCGTGGTGCCGCCGATCGGCACCGGCTTCAGCGCCCCCACTGGCGTCAGCTTTCCCGTGCGCCCCACCTGCACGATGATGTCATCAACCTGCGTAATCCCGGCCCGCGCAGCGTACTTGTAGGCAATCGCCCAGCGCGGCGCTTTGCCGGTGTAACCCAGTTCTTCTTGGAGAGCTGTGCGATCCACCTTGACCACGATTCCATCGATTTCGTAGGGCAGACTGTCCCGTTTTTCCTCCCATTCCTGAATGAAGGCCCACACTTCTTCAAAATTCTTCGCCAGCTTTCTACGGGTATTGACCTTGAATCCGGCTACTTCCAGGGCATCCAGGGCTTGCCAATGCCGGTCGAAGTAGGTCCGTCCGTTTTGCAACAGCATGTAGGCAAAGTAATCGAGGCGGCGTTGAGCAGTGATGCTGGGTTCCAGCTGGCGCACCGTACCTGCTGTAGCATTGCGCGGATTGGCGAATAGCGATAAGCCCTTCTCCTCCCGCTCTTCATTCATCTTCCTGAAAGCGGCGAGGGGCATCAGCATCTCGCCACGCACCTCGAAATCGGCTGGAATGCCAGCTTTCTTGCGCCTCTCTGGCGCAACCGACAGCGGCACCGACCGCACCGTGCGCACATTCAGCGTGACGTCCTCGCCCTCCGACCCATCGCCGCGCGTAATGCCCCGAACCAACTTGCCCTCTTCGTAGCGCAGCGCCAGCGACATGCCGTCGAGCTTCAACTCGCAGACGTACTCCACATCCTTGCGGCCGCTCAGTTCGTGCACCCGCCGCTCCCAGTTGCGCAGTTCGTCTTCGCTGTAGGTGTTGTCTAGCGACAACATGGGCGACGAGTGCCGCGCCTTGACAAAGCCTTGCCGCGGCTTGCCGCCCACCCGTTGCGTGGGAGAGTCAGGCGTGATCAGTGCGGGGTGCTCGGCTTCGAGCTTCTTCAGTTCGTTCATCAGGACGTCGAACTCGGCGTCGCTGATCTCGGTATCGTCCAGCACGTAGTAGCGGTATTCGTGATGGCGAATCTCGTCGCGGAGGGATTCGATCTTCTTTTCGAGGTCTTTGGTCGCCGAGGCCATCGTCAAAGATTATAGCCACGGAGGTGGACGTGGACACTGCATCGAGCGGTTGGTCCGGACTGAATCCTCCGACTCCGTTCAGCACAAGACTTGCCCGCGGATGTGGGGGCGGGGACGCCCCCACGACAGCCGGCGGGACGCCAGCGCTACTTTTCCCGCGCGCGGGTTCTACACCAGGTCTTCCACTTTGAGTCCCACGTTCCCGCCCTTCCACGATGCCTGGAATTGCTTCTCCACAAAAGTCGCATCGTAATTCCGGCCCTGCGCCTTCAACGCCTGCTGCAACCCAAACAGCGAGCGCGGATTACGCGGATTGCGGTCGAGGTCGGCCCGAAACACTTGCTCCGCGCCTGCCGCATCGCCCCCCATCAGCAGTGCGGCCCCCAGCGACTCGCGCACCGGGAAGAACCAGTCCGGGGGCTCGCCATACTTCAACGAATCCTGGATGCTGACCGCCTCCTGCAGCAAGGAAACCGCGGCGGCATTATCTTTCTTCGCCAGGGCGATCTTCGCTCCCAGGACATCCTCGGCAATTTTCATGATGTCCTTGGCTTTGTTGTTGATGGGCATGTTGAATATGACATCCGGCGACGTGGCGCGCTCCGCCTCGGCGACAATCTTGTACTCCGCCTCTGCCTCGCTGGCTTTTCCGGTTCCGGCCAGGGCCATGCCGCGGGCAAAGTGCCAGAAAACGGTCGTGGTCTTCATGGCTGGATCCGGCTGCGGCATCTTCAGGATCTCATCCCATTTGTGGAAACGAATCTCCACTGCCAGGGGAATGGTCATGAAGCCTTCGAGGGGTGGCATCATTTTCACGGCCGGGCCCACGTGGGCGGCCAGCATCTCGGCGTTTTGCCTGGCCTCGGCGTAGTTGCCATTCATCGCGGCGCACATGGCGATAAAGTGTAGGTTGTGGCTGTAGTACATCATGGGGTAGATACCCTGCGCCCCGCTGGCCTTGATGTAGGCGCGGTCTACCTTGGCCGCTTCTTCGTTCGTCTTTACGGCTGCGTCGTAGTCGCCCGTCCGAATGTAAATATGAGCGGGCATGTGCACGATGTGTCCCGCCGCCGGCGCCAACGAAGCCAGCTTGTTAGCCCCCGCCAAAGCGCGCTCCGGCGAAGCAGAAGCCTCCACCGTGTGGATGTAGTAATGGATCGCGCCCAGATGGTTCGGATCACGCTTTAGCACTGATTCCAGGGTGGCCACGATCTCCTCCGTGCCCGCCTCCGGCGTGCCATCCTGATGCCACAAGCCCCAAGGGTGCAGGTTCATGCCCGACTCGGCGAACAGCGTGGCCGCATCCAGGTCGTCGGGAAATTTCTTCGCCACTTCGCGCATGGCATCGTGATAATCCTCGGCGGCTTTGCGCAAGTCCGCATTCGGTCCGGCCGGAAAGCGCCTAGCCATCGCCTGGATGTAGGCCTGCTCGCTGGGCGAGGCATTGGCGGAAAGATCGACCGCCTTCTGGATAGCCTCGTGTGCCTGGCGGAAGCGATCTGCACCGGCGGGGTCGTTATAATTCGGGCCGACGGCCTCAGCGACACCCCAATACGCAATCGCCAGCTTGGGATCGAGCTCCGTCGCGTGCTGGAAGGACCGCGCCGCCTCGTCATGATTGAAGGCGTAAATCAGGCGCAGGCCCTGATCGAAGAATTGCTGCGCCTCCGGGTTGGTGGTAGACACCGGATGATGGAGGTCCCCCAACCCCGACATCAGCGTTGCCGGTTTAGCCGGGTTGTGGGCCGGATGCTCCTGGGCCACAGCGGCAGCACAAAGCACCAAAGCAAGCAGAACGGCGACACGGCATTTCATGAAGATGATCCTCCTCGAGATCCGCGAAAAAGGAGATATGTACTTACGATTGGTGCCCGGAATAGTGCCAGTAGCTTAGCCAAAAGTGCGCGAACGCGCAAGGGAGTTGCGTGATCCTGCTAAGCTGTGGGCCCACCTCCTGGGAGGTCTCATGCCGAAAGCCGCCGTGGCTCCAGTTCCGCTGCCCCAATCCTTGCTGAACGCGTTTGACACTAATGATCGCATCAACCAGTACATGCTGGAGAACCTGCCCGCCGAGGCATGGCGCGCCGAGCCGCCCGAAGGCAAAGGGCGCACCATCGCCGCCATCGTGGCCCATATTCACAATGTGCGGGTGATGTGGCTGAAGGCCGCCGCCAAGGGAAGCAAAATTCCCGAGCAACTTGATCGCAGCGCTGTGACTCCAGCGCAGGCGGCAAAAGGACTGGAACAAAGCCGGGCAGCGCTCAGCGCGGTGCTGAAAGCGTCCCTCGACGGCGATGGCCGCGTGAAGGGCTTCCGTCCTGATGTCGCTGGGTTCTTCGGCTACCTGATCGCCCACGATGCCCACCACCGCGGCCAGATCTGCATGCTGGCCCGCCAGGTCGGCCACCCGCTGCCCCAGAAGGCCATGTTCGGCATGTGGGAATGGGGTACAAGATCCAAGCCATAGCGTATTCGTAACAAAACCCCGGCGGCACCCTTCCATTACAATCCTGCTTGCCATGCGCAAGGCCGCCCTCCTCTACAATCCGCTCTCGGGCCCACGCCGCGAGCGTCGTCTGGCGGACGTGGAGGCGGCATCGCAAGTCCTGCGATCCGCCGGGGTGGAGGTCTCCACCGCTCCCACGCGTTCCGCGGCCGATACCGGCGGCCAGGTCCGTGACGCGATCGCCGCGGGATACGACACCATCTTCGCCTGTGGCGGCGACGGCACGGTGCATGACGTATTGCAGGGGATGGTGGGCAGCCGCGCCGCCCTGGGCATCATTCCCCTGGGGACGGCGAATGCGCTCGCCCATGACCTGCGGCTTCCACTCTCGCCCGTAGCGGCCGCACGCGCCGCACTCACCGCGAAAGCCCGCCGCATCGCCGTCGGCCGAGTCGAATACCAGGACTTTTCCGGCAACCGCGGTTCGCGTTATTTCACAGTCGCAGTCGGCATCGGCGTGGATGCGCACCTCTTCTACAAATTGAACCCGCTGGCCAAAAGCCGTCTGGGCATGGCGGCCTACTACGCCAAGGCTACGCGCCTGTGGCTGACGCACCCGCTGGAAGAATTCGACGTCGAACTCAGCGATGCGGACGGCGGAAAGCGGAAGCACGTAGCCGTGTCCCAACTACTGGCAGTTCGCATCCGCAACTTCGGAGGCGTGCTGCGCGAACTGGCTCCGGGCGCCTCGCTCGATCGCGACGACTTGCGCCTTGTACTGTTTCGAACCCGCAGCCGCATCACCTACCTGCGATACATTCTTCGAGGTCTGCTTGCCACGGCATGGAAGGGGAGCAGCATCGAACTCGTCTCCAGTTCCGCTGTGACTTGCCGCCCCCTGGAATCCGAGCCGGCCTCCCGAATTTTTGTCGAAGCTGACGGAGAACTGCTAGGAGCCTTGCCTGCGGGGGTCACCATGGTTTCCGATGCTGTAACCCTACTGGCGACATGAGTCATGCTTTCGTGGGACCAACCTGCCGCCGTCTCAAGTAGCCTCCAACCATTGCCATCGGCGCCATGATGAGCAACGTGCCCAGCTGAGTCCACATCGCCCCTTGTCCAGGGCGCGCCAGAAGAGACGCCGCCCCGGCCGCCGCAATCAACGTTGCCACTGCCAGCGAGTGCTCAAACTCGTATCGCTTTGCCAGCCAGGCCGCCACAAAGCCACTGACGGCGGCGAAAAACATTCCGTACAGAATGCTCCCCGCCATAAAGATCATGTCGGCAGGCGCGTGCGGACCACGGCCCGAGATTTTGAACCAGGCCGCCGCTGATGCGCCGAACACCAGATAACCAGCCACTACCGCAATCACACTTCGCAGCATCGTCACCGTCTCCGGTTCAGCAGCAGGATTTCCGCCTGCCTTTTGACCTCCGGATGATACGCCGGATTACAAGAATTACTCTCCGAACTGCCGCAGGTGATGGTCCATGTGCAGATAGCCCCAGCGCATCCAGTCCTCCTCCGACATGGGGCCAAAGATGGGGTGAGGCCGCCACTCGAAATCCCTGGGTTGGGCGGTGAAGCGATCCAGAAGCCGGCGCAGTTCACCCATGTCGGCGTCAAACTCGACCGGCGGTGTGCCTCTGACCTCCTGGTCCATCTCCGGCCGGGTCTTGACCCCCTTTGGCCAGGGGAGCGGAACATACAACGCAAACCACTTGATGAGCCCGCGCGCGAACCAAGGCGCTGGAGTCACGGCTTTCTCTCCCGTGGGACCACGGAACGAGTCGCTCAGGTGGCACACCATCTGGTGCGCGGACATTTTGCCCCACCTTCGCGGGCTCCCGGGCCGGACCCTTGCCAGCCGCTCGGTCACTTCTTTCTTGTCCCTCGAATTGAGGAGAGTCTTCATCGGCGTTCGACAAGATGTTACAGGAGCAGGGTCGCGGTTGCATCGCTACCTTCTGCCAGTTCATCTAAAGGTTTTTGACTGCAGAGTGGACAGTCAATGTATTCTCTGTAACTCGGGCCACCAGGGCATTCACGAACTTTGGAACCTATCACCCACTTCCTGTTGGGCGCGTGCATGGGCCGTGCCGGGCTGAATCGCAAGACGGCGCTGGCCACGGCCACGCTTACGCTCGCGGCGGAAGCGCCCGACGTGGACATTCTCGGCAGCTTCAAGGGCCCCGCCTTCGGCTTTGCCCATCATCGCGGGTTCACGCATTCCTTTCTGGGCGTCGCGCTGGTGTCGGCCGCGGTGGTCGGCATCATGTATGGGATCTGGCGGATGCGCGGGCGCGAGACCAACAAGCTCAACCTGCCGCCACGTTGGGGAATGCTGTTTGGGTTCGCCTGCCTCGCCGGGCTGACCCACATCCTGCTCGACTTCACCAACAACTACGGCGTGCGTCCCTTCTGGCCGTTTTCCGAAAAGTGGTACTCGTGGGACATCGTTTTCATCGTTGAGCCGGTGATGCTGATTTTGCTGCTGGGCGGTTTGTTGTTGCCAGCCCTCTTTGCGTTGATCAACGAAGAAATCGGCGCCCGCCGCAAAGCTCCACAGGGACGCCTCGCGGCAACGCTGGCTTTGATTGGCCTGGTTGCGCTCTGGGGGGTGCGCGACTACGAGCACCGCCGCGCGGTCAGCGCGCTCGAAGCCCGGCTCTACGAAGCAGCCGATCCCATCCGCGCCTCTGCCTATCCCTACATGTGGGACCCGTTTAGCTGGTACGGAGTGGTAGAGACCCGCAACTTTTTCGCCCAAACCCTGGTGGACGCTTCCACATCTGACGTCGATCCGGGCGGGCAGATGCGAATCCGCTACAAGCCCGAGGAAACTCCGGTGACGCTGGCGGCCAAGAAGACGTACCTGGGCCAGGTCTACTTGGACTGGGCGAAGTACCCCGTCACCGAAACCGAGCAACTCGAAGCTCCGCAGCAGGGCTACATCGTGCGCTTCAGAGATCTGCGCTACGACTATCCGGGCCGGATGGGACGGAGTCCGCTCGGTGCGGGCGTGGAACTCGATCGCAACCTGAACCTGGTAGCCGAGATGTTCGGTTTCCGTCGCAGGGTCGCGTCCACAGGCGGAGCAAGTCCAGGTGGAACGCATTAGAATGCCTTACCGCCCCGGGGGGAAATCTTGAGATCGCGCTTGGGCATTGCCTGGATTGCCTGCATTCTCCTGCTTGCCCCTGTTGGCTTGGCCCAGACCTCTGCGGATCCCGTCGATCAATACATCCAGGCCGAAATGCAGAAGCGCCACATCCCGGGGCTGGCGCTGCTGGTGGCCCACGACGGCAAAATCGTGCGCGCCCAGGGATACGGCTTTTCCAATGTCGAGCTGCAGGTTCCGGTCAAGCCGGAGACCCTGTTCCAGTCGGGCTCCATGGGCAAGCAGTTCACCGCGACGGCGGTGATGATGCTGGTGGCGGAAGGGAAAATCCACCTGGATGATCCCATCACCAAATATTTCACCGATGCACCCGCCGCCTGGAACCAGGTCACCGTGCGCCAGCTCTTGAGCCATACCGCAGGCTTTACCGACTACCCGGAAAACTTCAACTTCCGCCAGGATCGCACCGAAGATGAAATCCTGAAGGCCATTGAAGGCATCCCGCTGGCCTTCCCACCCGGAGCCAAGTACAGCTATGCCAATCTTGGCTACGCCACCCTGGGGATTCTCATTCATCGAGTAAGCGGCAAGTTCTATGGCGATCTTCTGCAGGAACGAGTTTTTCAACCCCTCGGAATGACCACAACCCGCATCATCAGCGAGGCCGACATCATTCCCAACCGCGCTGCCGGGTACCGCCTGGTCAAAGGAGAGTTAAAGAACCAGGAGTGGGTTGCGCCCACGCTCAATACCACTGCAGACGGCAGCCTCTATTTCTCCATTCTGGATTTGGCGAAGTGGGACGCAGCCCTGTACACCGAGAAGCTGCTGAAACGGTCGAGCCTGGACCAGATGTGGACTCCGGCCAAGCTCAACAGCGGTCAACCCAACTCAGGGCACTACGGATTTGGTTGGTTCATCGGCGATATTCACGGCCACCGCATCATCGAGCACGAAGGCGCCTGGCAGGGTTTCACCGCCAACATCTCCCGTTACCTGGACGACAAGCTGACCGTCGTCGTACTCACCAACCTGGAGAGCTCCCACCCGGACGACATCACTCACCACGTGGCCGGACTCTACGTACCAGAACTGACTCCGCCGGCGAAAGCGCCAGAAGGCAAGAAGCCCTGATCCCGCTATCGGGAAAGGCCACAACTTGACGCCGTCGCTTGGCCGCGCCACAATCGTTGCTTCAGAATGTTGAGGTGATCATGTTGGCTTACTTGTTTGTGCTGTTCGCGGTTGCGATCCGCTTCCTGCCTCATCCGTTGGCATTCACGCCGGTGGCGGCATCGTTGTTGTTCTTCGGCGCCCGCGGCTCCCGCCGCCAGATGTGGGCGCCGTTCCTGCTGCTGGCCGCTTCCGACGTCATCCTGACCAAGCTGATCTACGCCTACCCGTTTTCCTGGGACCACTTTGTGACGTGGGCGTGGTACGCGGCCATCCTGTGGCTCGGCACGAAGCTGGGCGCGAAAGCGAACCCGCTGCGCGTGATTGGGGCAGCCCTGGCCAGTTCGGTTTCCTTCTTCCTGCTGAGCAACCTGGCCGTGTGGGCTGCCTGGGATATGTATCCGAAGAACCCGGGCGGGCTGATGATGTCCTACGCCGCAGGTTTGCCGTTTTTCCGCCGTGGTATTGAAGGAGATTTGCTCTTCACCATCGCGATGTTCGCCACACCCGTGGCGCTGCGTGCGTTGGCTGGCGTCTTCAGCAAGGAGAGCGACCACACCGCAGCCGCCTAAGAAATCTACCGCCGAGATCGCCGAGTGCGCTGGGAAATGGAATTATTTTCTCTCCGCGTTCTC
Organism: Terriglobia bacterium; assembly: GCA_041485425.1. Classification (GTDB taxonomy): domain Bacteria; phylum Acidobacteriota; class Terriglobia; order Terriglobales; family Acidobacteriaceae; genus JAIQET01. The sequence continues at coordinate 10,661 of JBGPJK010000072.1, forward strand.
GGCGGTTAATGTTTTTGATTTTCCCTTCACCCGGCGTACCACCAGCCAGATCACCAGTCCGACCGCCAGCGCCCCCAGCACCCAACTGAAATGTTGACGGAAGAGCGCGCCGGCAATCTGCACAATATCGGGACCAAACCTTAAGACCAGCACTGCCAGGATCGTGAAACGTACCAAACGCCCGCTGAAGATCGCCAGCAGGAAGTGGCTGAACCGCATCTCAGAGACCCCTGCTGCCAGAACAAATAACTTGAAAGGTGTCGGAGGGGGCAACATGGCGGGAAGCATCAGCGCCCAAAAAGGATGCTTCTCGAATCCCGCGTGGATTTTCGCGAAGCGCTCGGGCGGTATGCGCTTGCGCAGCAGCGCCTCGCCTCCCTGGTACCCGATGATGTAAATAACGATGCTGCCCAACACCGATCCCGCCGACGCCATCAGCACATACAGCAGGAACCGGGAACGGTCCGTATACACGTAGCCGGCAACGATCGCATCCAACGGCATGCCAAACAAACTGCCGTCGAGCGCGGCGATGGCGAACACCCCCCAGGCCCCAAGGGGCTTTAACAACGCCCACAGAAATCCCGTATAGCGGGCGAGAATGTTCTTGATAGTTTTCAAGCAGAACTAGCAGTTTACGTGAAAGCGCGTGGAGACGCAGCTTGCTATGGTCCCACTCCGAAGAATTCTTCCACCTCTCGCATGTCGGTCGTCCTGCGATAATTCGGCAGGCTCTCCACGAACACGCGCCCGTAGGCTTTTTTCAGGATGCGGTTGTCCAGCAGCGCCAGCAAGCCGCGGTCGTGCAAGGACCGGATCAGGCGCCCGAAGCCCTGTTTCAGCGTGATCACCGCGGCCGGCACCTGGTACTGGAAAAATGCATTGCCGCCCTCGGCATCAATGGACTTCACCCGCGCCGCCACCACCGGATCGCTAGGGACGGCAAACGGCAGGCGGTCGATGATCACGCAACTCAGCTGCTCGCCTTGCACGTCTACACCCTGCCAGAACGACGCAGTCGCGAACAACACGGCGTGCGGGGTCTGGCGGAACTCCTGGAGCAGTGCGCTCTTGGGCGCGTCGCCTTGCAGGAGCATGGGGAATTCAAGCTGAGAGAACAGGCGTTCGTAGATTTCCCTCATCTGCGCGTAGCTCGTGAACAGCACGAATGCCCGGCCCCGTGTGATCTCCAGCAGCCGCCGGATGCGGTCTGCTGCTTGCGCGGGGAAATCCGGGGTGCGCGGGTCAGGCAGGTCGGGCGGAACATAAAACAGCGCCTGACTTTCGTAATCGAAGTGCGAAGCCAACACGAGTTCGCGGGCGTGCTCGAGCCCCAGCCGTCGGCGCATGTATTCAAACTCGCCACCCACCGCCAGCGTGGCTGAGGTCAGCACCGCGCACTCCAGCTTGTCGAACAGGGAGGTCTTCAGGATAGGCGCCACGTCGATCGGCGTGGCTTGCAGAAATACGGTCTGCCGCTCCCGTCCGGCCGCGCCCCCGCGGGTCCCTCGGCGCTCGATCCAGAACACGATGTTCGGCTGCTCGCACTCCATGACAAACCCGAGTTGGGTGTACAGCTCGCGCGAGCGGCGAATGAAGGTGAAGATCTCCTCGGGCTTCTCCGCCATACCCTGCAGTTCGGACTCCAGCCGCTGCAGCGCCTGTCGTAACCCGATAAATTCCTCGCCGTTTTCCTCCAGGAACTCGCGGCGGTTCTCGAAAGCAAACCGTCCCACGCCTGGAGGCAGCACCGAGAAGAACAGTTGCGAGTGGTCACGCAGGCTGCCCAGTGCTCCGGAGAGACGGGCCGACAGCAGCCGGTTGCGCTGCAAGGATCCCTCAACGTCGCGTACCAGTTCATCCATTCGCGCGTTGCTGACGGAAACTCCGAAGTAACTCGCGGCGACGTCTTCCAGTTCGTGGGCTTCATCGAAGATGACCGCTCCCACATCCGGCAGGATCCCCGCATCTGGCGCATGCTCGGCGGCTTGCTTGATCGTCAGATCGGCAAAGAAAAGATGATGGTTGACGATGATGATGTCGCTTTCCACCGCCCGCCGGTGCATCTCGGTAATGAAACAGCGATCCCACAAACTGCACTTTTGCCCGGCGCAGGCCTCGGAACGGGCGTCCAGCTTGTGCCAGAGTTGGCTGGCTTCGGGAAGCACCGTCAGTTCCGCCCGGTCGCCGGTCGGCGTGGTCTTCTCCCACGCCGCAATGGCCCCGTACTGATCAATCTCCTCCAGCCCGTTCAGCACGGGATGCGCCGTAAGGTCGTAGAGCTTTTTGCGGCAGAGATAGTTGTTGCGCCCCTTCATGTAGCAGACATTCAGCTTGCCTTCGCCGTTGGGGAAAAGCGCTTGCTCCAGAAAAGGAATATCTTTATAGAAGAGTTGCTCCTGCAGGTTCTTGGTGCCGGTGGAGATGATCACGCGCTTGCCCGAGCGGATGACGGGGACGAGGTAGGCCAGCGTTTTGCCCGTGCCGGTGCCGGCTTCCACGATGAGGTGTCGTTTTTCTTCCAGCGCCTCCTCGACGGCCTGTGCCATCTGCAGTTGTCCGCGGCGGAACTCGTAGGCCGGATGAGTGCGCGAAAGCACCCCGCCGGGCGCGAAAAACTGGTACAAGGAGACGTCCTTTTTGGTCGTGCTCGGGGTACCGGAAGATACGGGCTGGGAGGCGGGAATCACAGAGTCTCTATAATACTCAGTACCGAGTACCAAGTGCCGAGTACCTGGCAGAGATGTGTGGGGACGGGTCTTTGACTCGTCCAGGCCACGGCGGTTTGTGCCGCGGTCACGACCTCATGAGCAGTCCTTGACCCGACTCAAGACCAGTTCGATGACCGATACCACGGTCGGCCTGCCCACGCTGGCCATCGTGGGCCGCCCCAACGTCGGCAAATCCACGCTGTTCAATCGCATCGTGGGCTCCCGGCGCGCCATTGTGGGCGACGAGCCGGGCATCACGCGTGATCGCCTCTACGGCCAGGCGGAATGGCGCGGGCGCCGTATGCGCATCGTGGACACCGGCGGCATTCTCCCGGAAGAAAAAGATTTCATCCCTGCGGAAATTTTCCGCCAGGCCAGAATTGCGCTTGAAGAGGCTGACGCCGTGGTTATGGTTGTGGACGGCCGTACCGAACTTGCGGCGCCTGATCTGGAACTCGCGCGATTGCTGATCCGCGGCGGCAAACCAATCTTCCTCGCAGTGAACAAGATCGATACTGACAAGCAGCAGTCGCTCACGGACGAATTTCATCGCCTCGGCGTGCGCAAGCTGTTCCCTGTCTCGGCGGAGCACGGACGCGGCCTGGACGATCTGCTGGATGCCATTTTGGAGGTCCTCCCACCGGAACTACCCAAGACCGCCGAGGACGCGGAGGACGTTGAGGAAACGACTGAAGAAATAATCGAGCCCACTGAGACGAAGGTCGCCATCATCGGCCACCCCAACGTTGGCAAGTCCACGCTGCTGAACCGGCTGACCGGCACAGCGCGGGCCATTGTCTCGCCGGTTCCGGGCACCACCCGCGATGCAGTGGACGAAATCGTCGAACGCGATGGGCGGACGTTCCGTTTCATTGATACTGCCGGGATCCGCCGCAAAGGCAAGACCCATCTGATGGCCGAAAAGCTGTCCGTCGTTATGGCGCGCAAGCATCTCTTGGCGGCTGACATCGTCTTGCTGGTGATCGACGCGACGGAAGGCGTGAGCGCACTCGACGCCACCATCGCCGGCTATGCTCACGAGAGCGGGCGCTCGGTCATCATCGTCGTGAACAAATGGGACCTGGTACTCACCGGCAAGAAGCCTGCGGTGAGCCAGTCGAAAGCTGCACGCATGCAGCAGAGCAGGCGTCCCGCCGATCGCGACGCCTACGAGCAACGATTGCGTTACGCGCTGAAGTTTCTGAGCTATGCCCCGGTGCTGTTCGTCTCCGCGGCCACTGGCGGCGGCACCGAAAAGATTTGGCCCACACTGGCGGAGGTCGCGGCCGAGCGTCGCAAACGCATCGGGACGGGGGAGATGAATCGCTTCCTCAAGTACGTGGATTTCGAGCGGGCCTCGGTGCCGGCGCGGCAACAAGTCAGGATTTATTACCTGACCCAGGCTGCGGTCTCCCCGCCCACGTTCATTCTCTTCACCGACCGCAAGGTGAAGCTGCACTTCTCCTACCAGCGCTTCCTGGAGAACCAGATCCGCCGCGCGTTTGGATTTGTGGGAACGCCGATCTGGATTAAGAATCGCGCGCGGGATTAGCCGCGGTCTAACCTCCAAGGACACCGAGCACCCGAGGAAAACCGATTTAACCAACGCAGAGGATATTCCCACAACCGACATTACGAAGGTTCATGAACTCGACGTTCTTCGTAGGACGAAAGGCTTCTTTTCGCTAGAGTAGAACTTTGGCACGATCCGTTCGGGATCCATCCCCTGTTCGCGCCGCGTCCTCCCCCCGAAGGAAACGTATGGCAGCACCGGGTACTGCTCCAATTCAGGTAACTCTGGAGACGCCGTCGGTCTCGGGGGCAGTCCCGACTCACGCCTTGCTGGCGGCCATGCTGCGCGCTTGCGACCAGGTGAGCGACCTGATTTTTTCGCCCGGACGCCCGCCGCAAGTCGAAGTTTATGGACAACTGATCCCCGTGCAGGCGCCCGGACTCCGCGTGCTTGGGCCCGACGACACCCGCCGCATCGCCTCCGACCTGATCGGCAACAACAAGCTGGCGATCAGCGCATTGCGGGAGCAGGGCTCGTGCGATGTTTCTTTTGGCTTGCCGGGGCTGGCCCGGTTCCGCGTGAACGTTTTCATTCAGCGCGGCAGTTGCGCGGTGGTGATGCGGGTGATCCCGACCTCCATTCCCGACTTCACTTCGCTGGGGCTCCCACGGCAACTGGAGGAGGTCGCCAGTCTTCGCGACGGCATCGTGCTGGTGACGGGTCCCCGCGGGTCGGGGAAGTCATCCACGCTGGCCACGCTCCTGGACCGCATCAACCAAGAGCAGACCTGCCACATCATCACCATCGAAGATCCGATCGAGTTCCTGCACAACCACAAACGCGCCACCATTCACCAGCGCGAGTTGCACAGTGATACCCCGAGTTTCGCCCTGGCGATGCGAGCGGCGTTGCGGCAGGCGCCCAAAGTCATTCTGCTGGGCGAAATGCGCGATCGCGAGACCATGGAGATGGTACTGGAAGCGGCGGAAACGGGGCACCTGGTACTCTCCAGCCTGAACACGGTAGATGCGGCCAAGACGGTTGAGCGTATGGTGGGAGCCTTCGATGGGGCGGAACGAAGCGCAATTCGCGGCCGGCTCGCCAAGACCCTCCGCCACATTGTGTCGCAGAGACTGCTCCCACGCGCCGACGGCAGCGGCCGCATCGCGGTCATCGAAATCCTGAAGCTAGGCCCGCGTACCAGTCAGTACATTGAACACGATGACCACCCCAGCCAGACCCTGCTCCAGGCCATGAAAAACGGCGCCGCTGAAGGCATGCAGCACTTCGACGGCGAGATCGAGAAGTTGGTGCGGGCGGGAGTGGTGGACCGGGAAACGGCGCTGGCGTATGCTACCGACCCGCAGCAGTTGCGGAAGACCTTGGAACAGTAGTTCCTTATGTGCAATTTTCGATTG
>JBGPJK010000073.1:0-15883 GCA_041485425.1 Terriglobia bacterium
CTCAGGTGCCGGCGGTCTTTGATGATCAGGTCCTCGACCACATCGGTGCGCGAGCCGGAATCAATGCAGACCCGGCCTACGTTGACGCGTCCCACCTTGCGGGCGCCCAGTTCGTCGAACTCGAGGACGTCGCCGCTCTCCAGCAGGATCACGCTGCCGACCGAGCCGTGCATGGCCTGCGCCAACTCGGCGTGCAGCTTCAACTGCCGGTATTCGCCGTGAATGGGAATGAAGTACTTGGGCTTGACCAGGTTGATGACCAGCTTCAGTTCTTCCTGGCTGGCGTGTCCGCTGACGTGCACCGGCGGCGACGAACCATCTTCGTAGATGACGTGCGATTCGCGCCGGAACAGGTGATCGATCATCCGGTAGATCGCCTTCTCGTTGCCTGGAATAATGCGCGACGAGAGCACCACCGTGTCGCCCTTTTCGATCTTGGCGTGCTTGTGGTTGTCCACCGCCGCCCGCGACAGGGCTGACATGGGCTCGCCCTGGGTGCCGCTGATCAGCACACACACTTTTTCCGGGGGGTAGTTCTTCATTTCGCCGGGATGGATCAGCAGCCCTTCGGGGATTTCGATATAACCGAGATCCTCGGCGATCTCGGCCGAACTGTTCATCGAGCGCCCGATGAACGCGACTTTGCGGCCGTGTTCAAAGGCCAGGTCAATGGTCAGCTTGATGCGATGAATGGAGGATGAAAAGCAGGAAATGAACAGCCGCCGCTCGGTGCGCGCGAAGACTTCATCGAATTTCCGACGCACCGCCCGCTCACTTGGCGTGTAACCCTTGCGCTCGACGTTGGTGGAATCCTGGAAAAGCGCCAGCACGCCCTCTTTGCCGTATTCGGCGAAGGCTTGCAGGTCGAACAACTTGTTGTCGGTGGGCGTGGGATCCACCTTGAAGTCGCCGGTGTGCAGGACGACGCCCAGTGGTGTGTGGATAGCGAGCGCCACGCAATCCACCAGGCTGTGCGTGACCTGGATGGGATGAATGGTGAACGGTCCGATCTTGAACCGCTCCCCTGGCCGGATCTCGCGCAGGTCGGCGTCATCGAGCAGCCCGTGCTCTTCCAGTTTGTCTTCCACATAGGCCAGCGTGAACTCGGTGCCCCATACCGGGACGTTGAGTTCAGAAAGAATCCACGGCAGGGCGCCGATGTGGTCCTCGTGACCATGCGTGAGAACGATGGCCTTCACCCGCTGGCGGTTTTCGATGAGATAAGAGATGTCGGGGACGACAATGTCCACGCCGAGCAGTTCGGCCTCGGGGAACATCAGGCCGGCGTCGACGACGATGATGTCATCGCCCCAGCGCACGGCCATGCAGTTCATTCCGAACTCGCCCAGACCACCCAAGGGCACGATATGCAGTTTTCCAGTTGGCATTGGGACCTTTGATGCTAGCACAGGAGGAGCGAGTACCCAGTACCGAGCGACAAAACCCCAACCGAGAACTGAGAGCCGAGAACCGAGAACTGCCTTTCCCCCTACACCCGCCCTGGTTTAAGGTTGTCACAGATGCTTGCGCAGATTCACAAATCCTGGCTGCGGCGGCGCGTCGAGGGTGCCATTCTTCGTGGCTTCCAGCGCGCCTATCAGACGGTCCGGGTTAATCCCGCCAATTTTCTGCTGCAACTGCGGGCTGCCTACGGGTTGCCGATCACCAGCTTCCAGGGTGTGTATTCGGTGGAAATCGGTCTGCTCGACGATCTGGCCGCCCGCGTGGTTCGCAGCGGAATGAAGATGGCGGCTGCGGAAGGCGCGGGGCTGGGTCTGGGTGGGATCGTCACCATGGTCCCCGACCTCAGCATTCTGGCCGGCATCACTCTGCGCACCATTCAGAAGCTGAGCCTGCTCTACGGTTTCGAATACAACACCGACGAGGAGACTGCGGAACTCTGGATTGCCGCCGCCAGCGCTGCCGGGGTGGACATCAGCCGCGAGCTGCTGGAAAAAGAAGTGGTCAACCGCTTCGTCCCCAAGGTCATCCAGCGCATCGCGGTACAGGCCAGCGGGGAAGTGGTGGAGAAGTGGGCTGGGCGGCTCATCCCCATCGCCAGTTCGCTCATCGGCGCCGGGCTGAATTACTATTTTGTGCGCGCCTGGGGCGAGCGCGCCCGGACTCACTTTCGACGGCATCACCTGGAGGTTCGCAGCCGCATGGCGATTGAGCATGCGGCGCTTACGTCTTCCTCCAGTCCCCGCTCGCTGTCACCCTGATCGAGGGAGCCAACGGTAAAGACCATGAATTCGTATTCTCTGTGCCTCTGGGTCTCAGGGGGAAGGGTTTTCTCGGATAATGCAATCGTTCCATTGTTCCGCCATCCTCTTCGACCTCGACGGCGTGCTCGTGGATTCGACCCCTTCGGTCAGCCGCCAATGGCGCAGGTGGGCCAATGAAAACGGCATTGATCCCGAAAAGGTACTGGAGATCGCGCACGGACGCCGCACCGTCGAAGTCGTCCGCCTGCTGGCCCCGGATATTCCCCCCGAAGAGGAAGCCAGGAAACTCGAACAGCGCGAGGCCGCCGATACCGAGGGAGTGACCGTCATGCCCGGGGCCGCCGAACTGATCGCCTCCATTCCGGACGGCCGCTGGTGCGTGGTCACGTCCGGCACTCGTTACCTGGCTACATCCCGCCTGCGTCTGGGCAAGCTGCCGGTCCCGCGCGTGCTGGTTTCCGCCGACGAGGTAGTGAAAGGCAAGCCCGATCCCGAACCCTTCCTGAAAGCAGCCGAACTGCTGGGCGTCAACCCCACAGAATGTCTGGTGATTGAAGATGCCCCGGCGGGTATTCGTGCCGCGCACGCCGCGGGAATGAAAGTCATTGCGCTGCCGAGTACGTATCCGGTTTCGGAGCTGCAAGCGGCTGATGCGGTGGTGCAGACTCTGCAGCAGATACGAGTGGGCTGGTTCAACGCGAAGCTGCAGGTGAACGCTTAGCGACCTTTTCGGTGATGCACAATGGGCGGGCGGGACGCCCACCCGACAGCCGGCTAGACGCCGGCGCTACACAAATCACCGCAGCCACTCCTCCAACTCAATTCCCCGATCCGTCTTGTCGTCGCGGTATTTCACAATGACCGGCGTGTAGAGCGACAGGTTCCACTCCGCGGCATGGCCTTTCTTCACTGCTCGCGACCCGGGCACGACCACAGCATTCTCCGGCACCTCGAGCGATTTCTCGTGCGTGGCCCGGTATACCTGCCCACGCACGATGTCATAGAGTGGCGTTGATCGCGTCAAAATCGTCCCCGCTCCCAGTACCGCTCGCGCCCGCACCAGCGTGCCTTCGTACACGCCGCAATTGCCGCCAACCAGCACGTCGTCCTCGATGATCACCGGCGCGGCGTTGATCGGCTCCAGCACGCCCCCAATCTGCGCCGCGGCACTCAGATGCACGCGCTTACCGATCTGGGCGCAGGAACCCACCAGCGCGTGCGAGTCCACCATGGTGCCTTCATCCACGTACGCGCCCACATTGATGAACATCGGCGGCATGCAGATCACCGAGGGCGCTACATAAGCTCCCACGCGCACCGATGATCCGCCCGGCACCACGCGCACCCGGTCGGAAACGGAGAAGCGGCGGGCAGGGAAGGTGTCTTTGTCGACGAAAGAAAGAGATCCGTCGCCCATCTCCGCCAGTTCGCCCAGTCGGAACCCCAGCAGGATGCCCTGCTTCACCCAGGTGTTCACCACCCACTGGCCATTGATCTTTTCGGCGGCGCGAATTTTGCCCTGGGTCAATTCATCGCGGAAGCTCAGAAAGGTCTGGCGCGCCTCGGGATTGCGCTCCACTTCGCCGAGGGAGGCGAGGCGCTCGATAGCAGATTGCAGGGGGTGCATGAAGGAAAAAGTATACGAGAATTCCCAGTTTTCAATTGCCGATTTAAGAACTAAGAGCGCCGGTTCAAATTGGCAATCGGCAATTGAAAATCTTCAGATGCACTTGCACTCGCTGCGGATCAGCACGTTGGTCATGTCATGCGCCGCCTGGCGGGCCTCCGAGAGTGTCGCGTAGGGCCCGTGCCAGCGCGCGTGGTTGGCGTCGTGCCCGGCAGGGCGTCCCTTGCCGTGGTTGCACTGCCCGCAGGTGGAACGGTGCACCACGATCTTGTGCGGTCCGGCCAGCCAGTTCTCATAGATGTAGAAATCGACGAGCTCTGCCGGGGCGGCTGCCGGCTTGGTAATGATGCCCGCTTCGGTCGCGATTTTCTGCAAGCGAGAGCGGGTGTCACGCCGCATGGGCAGCAGGGGCAGACGGTAGACTTCTTCGATTTTGCCCATCATCGCCAGCACTGCTTTCACTGGCAGCGGGTTCGACTCCATGAAGTTAGCCTGCATCAGCGCCAGGTATTTGCGATGGATGCGCCGCGCCGTGTCCCAATCGTTACTCAGTGCGGCCCGGGTCATTTCTGCCATTTCGTGCGGGATCTCGTTGGATGCCACTGAAATAATTCCCACCCCGCCCAGCGCAATCACCGGCAAGGTGATGGCGTCATCACCGGAGAAAACCAGAAAGTGTTCCGGCACCGCGTTGCACACTTCGGCGATCTGGGTCATGTTGCCGCTGGCTTCCTTCACGCCTGCAATGTTCGGAATCTCCGCCAGTCGGGCCAGGGTTGCCGGCTCAATGTTCGCACCCGTCCGCCCGGGCACGTTGTAGAGAATCAGCGGTTTCTCCACCGCTTCCGCAATCGCGCGGAAGTGGCGGTACTGGCCTTCCTGGGTGGGCTTGTTGTAGTACGGGGAGGCGGTAAGGATCGCCGTTACCCCCGGACGGGTCGCGACCTCCTTCGCTTTTTCCACCGCATCGTGCGTCGAGTTGGACGTGGCGCCGGCCACAATGGGCACACGTCCGGCGACGACCTCGATGGTGATGTCGATGACCCGCAGCCACTCGTCATGAGAAAGCGTGGGAGTCTCGCCGGTGGTGCCGCAGGGGACCAGAAAATCAATTCCGGACTCCACCTGCCAGGCAACCAGGTTGCGCAGGGCGGGCTCGTCGATGGAGCCGTCCTGATGGAAGGGAGTTACAAGAGCGGTGCCACATCCACGGAGTTGCATGACACTAAGATAGCGCGAACCAGCGAAGGTGCAAAACCCGGGAGTCAGGAGTCGGGAGTCAGGAGTCAGTTGAGAGGCGCTGGCGCTGACTTCAGGCTCCCGGCCAATAATTACGAGTCACAGCTCCCGCCAGACGTCCTTGAAGTCGAAGAACCCCTTTTTCCCCGCGAGCCACTCGGCGGCGCGTACGGCGCCCTCGGCGAAGCCACGGCGCGACTTGGCGTCATGACAGAGGTAAATGGTGTCGTTGGGCGAGTCCAGCACCAGTTCGTGCATGCCGACTACGTCTCCCTCGCGGAACGAGATGATCTCCAGTTCCGTCTTCGAGGCATCTTTAACGACTTTCTGCAGTGCCACTGCCGTGCCCGAAGGGGCATCTTTCTTCTGGGCATGATGACGCTCGAAGATTTGCCCAAAATACTGATGCTGCAACGCCGCCGCGGCAGTCCGCGCCACATCGAAAAACAGGTTAACGCCAACGGAGAAATTTGCTGCATACAAAAAACCGGTTCCGCTGCCTTCCACCATTTTCCGGACCTTCGGCACCTCGTCGTGCCAGCCGGTAGTGCCGACCACCATATTCTTCTTCGCGCGGAGGCAAGCCTCGATGTTGGTTACCACGGCCGCCGGGGTAGTGAAATCCATGACGACGTTCACGTCCGCGAGCTTGTTGGGTGTCAGGGCCGACGCCTTAGGATTGGCGGCAGCACCAAGCGCTTCCACCTGATGGCCGCGCTGTCGCGCCACTTCCGCCACTAGCGATCCAGTCTTGCCGCGACCTAAAACAAGAATATTCATAGATCAGGAAAAGCTTTACCTTAGAGGCCGCCGAGAACTGCCGCCGAGAACGCCGAGACCAGTTCTCATTCGATTTTCTCTGCGTTCCCGGCGGCGTTTCTCCGCGTCCTCTGCGGTTTAAGATTTTCGCAACTTACGCGAACACCTCCGGATCCAAATCCGAAAAGAAGGTCTTGTGCAGCCGCTGCACCACGCCGGGCACGGCATCTTCTTCGATCACAAACGTCAAGTTGATTGCCGAGGCGCCTTGCGAAATCATGCGGATCTTCACATCTGCCAACTCCCCGAACACGCGGCCGGCGACTCCCGGCGTCTCCCGCAAATTATCGCCCACCAGGCAGACGATGGCTTTGCGCCCTTCATACTTTACGTCGGCCAGCTTGGCCAAGTCGGCCGCCAGCGCGGGAATCGACTCGTTCGAGTCCACCGTGAGCGACACGCTCACCTCGGAGGTAGAAACCACGTCCACCGGGACCCGGTGACGGTCAAAGGCCTCGAAGATCGCCTTCAGGAAACCGTGGGCCAGCAGCATGCGTGGCGCGGCTACATCCACAATCGTGATGCGCTTCTTCACCGCAATCGCCTTGAAGATGTTCCTGCAGTGCGGGGCCCGCGTCGTAATACGCGTTCCTTCGCAACTGGGATTGCGGGAATTCAAAATGTACACCGGAATGTTTTTCTGCACGGCGGGCAGCACGGTCGCGGGATGCAGCACCTTGGCCCCGAAGTAGGCCAGTTCCGCTGCCTCGTCAAAGCTGATGACTTTGATGCGTTTCGCCTCCGGGCACAGGTTGGGATCGGTAGTGAGCATGCCGTCCACGTCGGTCCAGATTTCGATGCGCTCGGCGCCGAGGCCTGCGCCCACGATGGCGGCGGAGAAATCCGATCCGCCGCGCCCGATGGTCGTGGTCACCCCTGCCTTGGTGGATCCGATGAAGCCACCCATGACCGGCACGCGATCGGCAGCCAGCAGCGGCGGCAGCGTGGAGTGCAGGCGCTGGTGAGTATCTTCGAACAACGGCGCGGCTCGGGTGTGGTTATGGTCGGTCACGATGCACTGGCGTGAGTCCACCATGGTGGCGTCGAGACCGCGCGCCGAGAATGCCGCCGTGACAATCTTGCTGGACAGCAGTTCGCCGTAGGAAGCCACGTGATCGGAGGTGCGGGGCGTCAGTTCGCCAACCGCGGCAATGCCCCGCAGGAGTTCATCGAGCGCGTCGAAATCGGCTTCCAGTTCACTGTGAAACTGGGTGAAGATGCCCGTTCCCAGCAGTTCACCGGCTACGTTGTAGTGGCGCTCGCGCAGGCTGCGGGAGCCTTTGAGGGCAGCGTCGCGGTCTCCGGCCCCGGCGGCGCGGGCCATGGCCAGCAACTGGTCGGTCACTTGGGCCAGGGCGCTGACCACGACCACCGGCTTCTGCGGCAGGCGTACCTTGACGATGGCGGCAGCACGGGCGATCGCCTTCGCATCCTCCACCGAGGTGCCGCCAAATTTCATGACGATCATCGGCGGAGGTTCCTCTGGCTTCCAGTGAATTTGAGGCTCTGATTCGGCTCGCGCAGCTTCATTTCAGATATCCCTGCGCCTTTAGCAGTTCGGCGTTCAGCAGGGCGGCGCCCGCGGCGCCGCGAATGGTGTTGTGGGAGAGCACGGTGAATTTCCAGTCCAGCACGCCGCAGGGACGCAGGCGGCCGACCGTGGCCGTCATGCCTGCGCCGCAATCGGCGTCGAAACGGGGCTGCGGCCGGTCTGCCACTGCCATGTATCGGACAGGTTGGTCCGGCGCGCTGGGCAGGCGAAGTTCTTGTGGCAGGCCGCGGAATTCGTTCCACGCGGCAATGATCTCCTCCGGCTGGACTTTCTTCTTCAGCTTTACCGCAACCGACTCGGTGTGCCCGTCTTCCACAGCTACGCGATTGCATTGGGCGCTCATGCCAAACTCCGCCGGCACGATTCCCGACCCCTTGAGCCGTCCCAGCAGCTTGCGCGTTTCCTCCTCCATCTTCTCTTCTTCCTTGGGAATGTAGGGAATCACGTTGCCCAGGATGTCGAGCGAGGCCACGCCGGGATACCCGGCGCCACTCACGGCCTGCATGGTGACGGCCATCACAGTCTCGATGCCAAATCGCTGTTCCAATGGAGCCAGGGCCATGACCAGCCCGATGGCAGAACAGTTCGGATTGGTCACGACGAAGCCCCCGGAATGCCGTCGCCAACTCTGACATTCGAGCAGTTTGATGTGATCGGGGTTGACCTCAGGAACCACCAGCGGCACATCGCTTTGCATGCGCAGCGCGCTGGAATTGGTGATCACGGCGCATCCGGCTTGGGCGAAAAGCGGCTCGAGTTCAGCCGCAATGGCGGCCTCAAGGGCGGCGAAAATGATTTTGGGCGCGCGCTCCGGATTTGCGGGCGAAACCCGCATATCAGCCACAAGCTCAGGAATCGGCGTCTTCATGCGCCAGCGCGCGGCTTCGCCATACGGCTTGCCCTCGCAGCGGTCCGAGGCTGCCAGCCAGGCGACTTCGAACCAGGGATGGCGCTCCAACATCTGGACAAAGCGCTGCCCCACGATGCCGGTGGCGCCCAGGATTCCGACTGGGATCTTGGTCTGCATGGGTATTGTTCCGGATTCTACAACAGAGATCGGTAATGCACCGGGAGAGCCTGAAGCCCCAGTCGCGACTGCAGCAAATCGAGGCCCTGCCGATAGAGAACCAGAGGAGTCAATATGCCAGAGCTACGTCAGAACTTCCTGACCAAGGAATGGGTCATCATCGCCACCGAGCGCGCCAAGCGTCCGGAAGACCTGGTGGTTCACCATCCGGTCAAAGCTGTGGAGTCGTTCGTGGAGACTTGCCCCTTCTGCCCGGGGAATGAGAGCAAGACCCCGCCGGAAGTGTTGCGGGTGCCGGCCAACGGGAACGGTTCCTGGCAGGTCCGGGTAGTGCCCAACCGGTTCGCCGCGTTGGCGCGGGACATTGAGCCAACCCGAATTATCCACCGCTCCCGCCGCACCATTAACGGTTTCGGAGTGCACGACGTCATCATTGAGACGCCCGACCACGCCCAGGTCACGGCGCGGATGAGCGACGCGCAGGTCGCGGACGTGTTGCGCATCTACAGGACTCGCTACAACGAGCTCAGCCACGATCCCCGCATCGCCCACATCACTATCTTCAAGAACCACGGCCGCGATGCCGGCACCAGCCTGGAGCATCCCCATTCGCAGCTGATTGCGACTCCCGTCATTTCCCACCAGGTGCGCGAACGGTTCCAGCAAGCGCTGGCGCATTACGACGAATACGGCGAGTGCATGTTCTGCCAGATGGTCGAAGAAGAACTACAGGAACAGAAGCGCATCGTCATGACCAGCGAGCACTTCGTCGCGATGGAGCTGTTTGCCTCCCCCACGCCGTTCTGCACCCATATCTACCCGCGGCGGCACATGGCCAGCTTCGGGGACATCAGCGCCGCCGAGATTGCCGACCTGGCCGGCACCCTGCGTGCCGTGCTGGGCAAGCTTTATCACGGGTTGGAGAATCCGGACTTCAACTACACCATCCGCAGCGCGCCCGCCGAGTGCGTCGGAGTAAGGTATTTTCACTGGTACGTGAGCGTCATCCCACGGCTCACGCGTGTCGCCGGTTTCGAACTCGGCTCGGGCATGTTCATCAATAGCGTGTTGCCGGAAGCGGCGGCGGAATTCCTGCGAAACGTGAGAGTCGAGGCTGCGGTGGGTGCGGGCTAACCGAAGACTGACCAGGGAGAACGGAGGCCCTACTTCCGCGGGCTGATTTCCGTCCCGAACGAGTACTCGTTCAGCGGGCCAAATCGTTTCTTCTCGGCGTACAAGCGCCAGCGGCGCCAGACAATTCGCAAGCTGGCCATGACCGGGATCGACAGGTAGACTCCCAGCACGCCGGCCATCTCGCCGCCCGCCAGCACACCGAAGATGGCCGCCAAGGGATGCAGTTCCATGCTCTTGCCCATGATGCGGGGCGAAACCACGTAATCCTGGAGCATGCGCCACGCCAGCAGGAACACCAGCAGCACCAGCCAGTGGGGATAGCTGAAAAGCAGGGCAACTCCCAGAATCACCAGGGCGGCTACCAACGGGCCCACGACGGGGATGAACTCCATGATGCCGCCGGCAGTGCCGAGCACCAGCGCGTAGGGAACCCGCATCAGCCCCATGAACGAGATATAAGCGAGCATGGAAAAGGCCGCTAGCGTCAGTTGGGCGCGGATGAAGTGGGCCAGCATCTGATTGAGGTCGCCCAGTACTCCTTCCAGGAACTCGCGTTGCGGACGCATGTTGACAAAGGAAAGCAGCACCTGGCCAAACACCCGACCGTCCTTGAGGAAAAAGGCAGCCAGAATGGGCACCACCAGCAGCAGCCAGGATTGCTGAGCCAACTCCGCCACCTTCAAGCCGCCCCGCTGCGCCAAGCTGGCGAGTTCATCTTTGTGGTCTTGCAGGAACTTTTTCAGGGGCTCAATGGTATTCCGGCTCCAGCCATGTTCCTGTCCGAATTGCTCGGCGATGGCGCCGGTGCCGACCTGGGTGAGCAGGGTGGGTAAGGACTCGCTCAGTCGCTGTGCCTGACGGGCGACCTGGGGCCCCACAAAGAAGAAAAAGGTGACCACCAAAACCACCAGCAGCACGTAGATCAAGGCGATGGCGCGTCCTCGGCCGCGGATCCACTTCTCAATCCGGGACACGGCGGGATCCACCAGGTAGGCGAAGAAAATCGCGAACAGAAACGCGATCAGGGTGCGGCGGGCGACATAGAGAAAACCAAGTGCCAGCGCGAACAGCAGCACCGTGAACAGAACCCGTGAGGTGCGTGTGTCAATCAGGGACAGCAAGTTAATCGCCCCTTAGTCCCGTACCACTTCTGAATTCTCCCCGGACTTGATGACGCGCATCAGCTTGTAGTGGTCCTGGGGATCGAGCCACAGCGCCCACTCGTCATCTTCGCTCTTGAGATTAATTCGGAGGAGTTGTCGCTCAACCCCGCGGATAGTGACTCTTTCTTCGCCGACGGGCTGCACGTTCAATCGGGTGGAGGTACGGTCCTGGGGCACAATCGCACCAAACTGGGCCGGGCCGCAGCGCATCTGGCCTTTCTCGGTAGTGCAACTCGAGGCCAGGTAGCGCCAGGCCAGCACCTCGCGTTGGATGAGGAAATTGTTGTCCAGAACCACCGACGTACTCGGCATGAGGAAAGGCTGCTCGGCGGGCTTGTCCCCGGGATTTTGGGTGATTCGCTCCACCAGGAAGTCGTTCTTGGGGATGACCTCCAATTGGCCCTTGCCAGGCGCCAGTTCGTGCCATTCGTAGTGCACCAGGGCGCCGGCCGAGGTCATCTGCAATTGCGAACTCTGGGCAGCGCCGCTGCCCCCATCCTCCTTAAGCTCCGAAGCGATGGCGCTCACCCCTGCGGATTGCGAGTGAATGGAGAAGGTTTCCGTTGCCACCCGGCGTCCGTTCATGAAGATTCCGAACGAACCCGAATCCACCACTTGGCCAGCCGGTTCCTTGCCCGTACCCGCCGCAACGCCGGCGGCCAGCAGCAGCAAGGATGTTCCCAGTACGAGTGCGCTTCTGATTTTCACGATCCAACTCCTTGGGAGAACCCTGGGTCTCCAAACCACGTCTAGAGAAGCCGGAGGCTGCACGCTACCTCGGCAGCAATAGTTTCAATCGGTTTGCCGCCAGTTACAACCCTCAGCCCAGCACGAAGGTAATGGGGTCGTCGGGCTTGGCACAGTTCCGTAAACTGATGCAGGTCGCGCCGCAGAGGGCGTTCCAGTTCCTGCTGCTGGCACCGCCGCCACAGTTCCTCCACCGGCGCGTCGAGGAAAACGATGGGAAATCCGGCGGCTTCGAGCAGCGCGGCGTTTTCCGGCTGGGCAAAAGCTCCTCCTCCCAAAGCCACCACTCGTGGAGAAGACCCAAGACTGGAGAGCAGTTCGCGGATGGCTTGGTGCTCCGCGATTCGGAATCCAGCCTCCCCGGATATGCGAAAGATCTGCTCGATGGTTTGTGCCTCCCGGGATTGGATGCGCTCGTCCAGATCTTCGAACTCCCAGCCCAACTGCCGACTCAGAGCTTGCCCGACGCAGGTTTTCCCGGCTCCCATGAAGCCGACCAGGAATACCGCCCGCGCTCTCGCAGCAGACTCAGGCGCGGACGATTTCCCCGCGGGCTCGGAACCGGGTCTGGTCCTCATGCCTGCCGGCTTGCCGGACTCCTGCGCACCTGCTTGGCCTGATTTTTCAGCGTTTCTTGAGGTGGATTTTACCACTGAAGGAAAGCAGCTTAACTGAAGAAGCAGCCCGGCCGATGGTACCCGCGAAGGCACTCCCTGCCTTGATGGCGAAAGGGGTGTGTTTGGGCTGCAAGAGAAAATCGTTTTCCACGTGCCCTCGCACCGAGCGGGCGGTCACATCAATGGAGGCGTCATCGGGGGCCGTAGCCTCGATGTCCCCGCTGTGACTGGTCAGGAAGTACTCGCCGCCAGCCCCGAAGTCGCCGTCGTAGCGGATCTTGCCGCTGCTCGAGTTGACCTGCACCAGGGGGCCGTTCACCGAGTGCAAAATTATATCGCCGCTGACCGAGGTAATTTCCACGTGTCCGTCGTGGATGTTGGTCAGCGTCACCGGGCCGTTCAGCGTCCGGACGTGGACGTGCCCATCGCTGATATCGTGCACTTCCACGCTGGCGGTGGCGCCTTCCAGGGTGACATCGCCGTGCAGCTTTTCAGCCGATAGCGGCCCCGTGGTGGAGTGCAGCGTCACACTGGTATCGGGGGGCACCTGGACTTCGTAATCCACCCGTCCGTTGTCCGCGTTGGCGCCGGGAAGCAGGTGGGACAAAACGTCGACCCGGTTGCCGCTCTGGCTCTGGTCAACCTCCACCTTGTCGGAGTGAAGCGTCGCGGTGACCACGATTTGATTGCCGGAGCAAGGTTTTACGGAGATGGGACCGTACTGGTTCGTGACCGTAACACTGGATCGCGAGCCCACGGTGTAGCGGTACTCTTTGCGCGTCTGGCCGGCGCCCAAGGCTACCGCGGCAACGATTGCCACTCCGACAATTTTTGCGGCGCGCTGCCTGCTGCCCATCTCAAGTACCTCCCCCACGACTCATTCCCCGGACGGCTGATGCTTATTATGGCAGAGAACGGTCCAAAGCCATCTCGTAAACCATGGCCTTCTGGTCGTAGGCCGCCATCAAAGACTGCTGGGCTTCTTCATCGTTCGGATCGGTCTGGACCGACTCTTCGGCATCCCGGATGTAGTCGTTTACATTTTGCAGATCCGCCGCGTACGCCGCCCGCATGGCCGGCGCCCGGGATCCGACCACCTCCAGCAATTGCTGATCCTCGTTCGGAGTGTGCTTCATGATGCCCGGCAAGTTGGCCATGAAACCGGGTGCGGTTGCAGGCTGGGCCGGGATTGTCGGGCGGCCCGTCCCGGGCCGGTAACCAATCACGCCGAACGCCACCAGCAATACGGCCGCTACCGGCAGCAGCCACGCCCGGCTCCAGCGCCAGGAAGGCCTGCTGGCTAGAACGGGGTCCCGCTGGGGCTGACGAATCAGCCCCTCCTGCCTCAATGCAATCTCGATGGAATTCCAAACCCGCGGACTGGGCTCCGCGGACGCCTGCAAGCTCCGAGCCTGCTGCGCAATGAGATTCAAATCCGACTCCCACTGCCGCAACCCATTCTCAATGGAACCCCACACCCGCGGACTCGGTTCATGGGACGCTTGCAACAGCCGGGCTTGCTGCGCAATGGCCTTCAGATCTGACACCAGCCCGGCACAGGCGGAACAGGAACCCAGATGCCCTTCCTGCTCGGCATTCCGGCCCCCGTCGGCAATGTCAGGCAGCACTTGCTGAAACTCGGCGCAATTCATACTTCCTCTCTCCCCGATATCCCTGTCGTCCAGCTCCTCACGGCTTGGCGGCTTTTTCAGCTCTGCTCGTTTTGAGGAACTCGCGCAACTTCATGCGCGCCTTGTGCAACTGTGACTTGCTGTTGCCGATCGAACAACCCATCATGTCGGCAATCTCGTTGTGCTCATACCCTTCCACGTCGTGCAATACGAAAATCGACCGGTATCCCGGCGGTAAAGCCTCGATCGCCCTTTGCAACTGCAGCCGGTCCACCGATCCGGCCAGCACAGGGTCCGCCGCTCCCAATTCTTTCCTCGGCGATTCTTCCTCGGTATCGAGGGTTTCTTCCAGCGGAACCACCGGCAGCCCCTTCTTGCGCAGGTGCATCAGGACGACGTTTACCGCCATCCGGTGCAACCAGGTGGAGAAGGCCGACTCGCCGCGAAAGGTGCCAATCTTTCGGAATAACTGCAGGAAGGCTTCCTGAGTGAGATCCTCGGCTTCCGCCGTGTTGGCTGTCATGCGCAGGCATAAGGAATACACGCGACGCTTGTGCAGGTGGTACAGCACCTCGAAGGATTCTGCCTCGCCCTGCTTGGCTCGCTCAATGGCCTCTGCTTCTGAAAGCCTGTCGCCCTGTGGTTTCTTCGCGTCGGTCAAGTCGCCTTTTCCGGCCGCACTAAGTCAGATGCGGCGTAAATGTCTTTTCGTTGTACCGCTTGCGGTTCCTCGGGGTACGCTGGCCCTACCCCGCACCAGAACCGACCTTCGTAGGGGCTCTCGGGTTTGCCGTTCACCTTGCAGGTGACTTTGGTACCCATTGCGCAGCCTAAAGGGGAAAGCCAAACGTCGTCAACCACCTAGGCCACCGTACCGCCCTAAGCGCTTGCGGATGCGGTCGTAATCGTCTCTAACCCGTGACCATGGGGTCCAGTTTCCCTCTGCCGCAGCAGAAACGCGAAAAACACCCCCAGGAAGCCCAGGATGGAGAAAATCCACATGCCCAGATGGTATCCAGCTGGGTTCTGTGCGCTGGCATGGCCGTGGTCGTTTGCCCAGCCCACCAGCAGGTTCAAGCCTGCCAGCCCCATGTTCTGGATCATGGTCATCAGCCCGTACGCGGTCCCCAGCTTGGACTGGTCCACGATGTACGCCACCGACGGCCACATCACCGCCGGAATCAGCGAAAACGCGACCCCCATCATGGCCATCGGCACATACAGGCTGACGTGGGTATACGCCATCATCAAGTACACCGGGATCAGCAGCATGGAGCCCAGCATCATCAACAGGGCACGCTTCCCCAATTTGTCCACGAACAGTCCGAATGCCGGCGTCCCGAACATGGTGAAGGCGGTCAGGATACTCACCAGGAATCCGCCCAGTTCGCGGCTGGTACCGTGGGCCTCGATGAAGAACTTGATGGCAAAGGTCTCAAAGGGAAAGATAGCGGAGTAAAACACGATACACAGGGCGACGATATACCAGTATGACAGGCCGAACTTGTAGATGTCGCTGAACACCACTTTATCGGTGGATCCCTGGTGCTTCAGATCCATCCTCATCTCGGCATAGGACTCCATGATCCAGTAGATGATCGCGCCCGCCACGCACAGGCTGCCGAACCCGACCGAGATCAGCAGGGGCGAGCGCCAGTTCGTATAGGCGGAACTGGCCCAGGTGGGTGAGTTCTGCGCCAGCCAGGAACCGAAGCGCGCAATCATCAAATTGATGCCGAAGGCGAAACTCAGTTCCTTGCCGCGGAACCACTTGGCCGTGGCTGTGGTTACCGCCACGATCAGTGATTCGGCTCCCAAGCCGAAAATCAGGCGCCCCGTTGCCATCACCGCCAGCGTTCCCGAAGTCACCGTCACGACCGACCCGATGAAACACAGAGTGCCGAAGATAACGATGGCTCTGCGGGTGCCGATACGGTCCACCACATAGCCGCCGATCAGCACCATGAAAACGTTGGGGATACTGTAGATCGCCTGCAGCAGCCCGATATTCGAGTCGGAAAACCCCAACTGCTTCGCCAGCAGGTCGGCAATTGGCGCGATGCAGTCATACACGTAGTAGTTCCCGAACATCGCCAGGCTGA
>JBGPJK010000074.1:0-15860 GCA_041485425.1 Terriglobia bacterium
GTAACATGCCCCTCTGGCCCGACTCTCGAGGCCAGACTGATTGCCGGTTCACCGGTGCCGCTGGCCAGATCGAGCACTCTCATCCCGGGCTTCGGACGCGCATACTCGACCAACGCCTCCGTGACCGCGCGTCCCATCGCCGCCGACTTCGCCTTCCATTTCTCCGCCGCGACCAGCCGGTACGAGGCGCCCCACTGCGGCTTCGAATCTTGGATAGGGCTCATGATAGGAACGAATCGGAACTGGACCTGGGTGTCATTCTGAGCGAAGTGAAGGATCTTGCACGCAGTGCCAACCCTTTAGCCGGCGAGCCTACGCCCGCTTCCGTCTGGCGCTCGCCACCCGCTTCCTCGTGGCGGAAAGCTCCCCCGGCTCCAGCCGCTTGGCCGACTTCCACAGCCGTTCCAGGTCGTAGTATTTGCGCGATTTTTCCGAGAACACATGCACCACGAAATCCACGTAATCGAGCAGCACCCATTCCGCCTGCTTGTACCCCTCGATGTGCGCCGCCCGCAGCCCAGCTTTCTCCAGGCGCTCCTCCACTTCATTCGAGATGGCCTGGATCTGCCGCGGATTCGTCCCGCTGCACACCACGAAGTAATCGGTGAATGCCCCCGAGCCCTTCTCCAATTCCATGATGGCGATTTCTTCCGCCTTCTTTTCCTGGCAGGCGCCGATGGCTTCCGATACCTGTCGCTTCAAATCATTCTTCTTCTTCATGCGGTCGTTGGTCGTCAGTCCTTGGTCGTTGGCCCGTCCTCATTGTAGCTGACCATGCACTCTGGGCGTCCGTTGCCGCAGCCGCTGCAGTTTTGACCTGCGACTAACCACCAGCATACAGCCCCATCTTCTTGATGTAGTCCCCCACCGCCGCATCCACAAACTTCGTTAACCGCCGCTTGGCCGCGACCGCCAGCCGAATCGCCGTGGCGGACACTGGCGCATGGACATTCTCCAGCAGGTGCACCGTCGCTCCCCGCAGCACTAGGTCTCCTTTGGCGGGTTGCTTGGAGAACGGTTTCGTGACCGCCCGCGCCGGACGTAGACTCTCCGGCAGCGCGTTGGCTACGTCGGCCAGTGAATATCCCGGACGGCTGGCTACGATAAACTCGCACTCCCGCAAAAGTGCTTCGGGCTCACGCCATTTCGCTATGTCGGCAAACGCATCCATCCCCATGAGAAAAAATAGCCGGTCACTTTTCTTTAGCGTCTCTTTGACCCGGCGCACCGTGTCGATGCTGTAATTCGTGCCCGGCGCGGCATGCTCGGAGTGTTTCCCTTTGCCCGCACCTTGAGCTGTAACCATCCCCGGCGCCTCCAGCAGCGATGGCACAAACGCCTTCTCGTTCATGGTTGCCAGCACTACCATCGCATAGCGATGGAGGTAGGCCGCGATCGGCTGCCGCTGCTTATGGGGCGGGATGTTCGCCGGAACAAAATATACGCGTCTGAGTTCAAAGCGATCTCGCGCCGCGCGCGCCAGTGCCAGGTGCCCGTGATGGATGGGATCAAACGTCCCGCCGAATAGGCCGATGTTCATACTTTTCTAGCGCCAGCGTCTCGCCGGCTGAAAGCCGTCCTCCGAATGACGCCACCAGCTCTGGAACTTTTCCGCGTTCCCGCGGCTGTCCCCAGCGCTCTCTGCGATTTAGGACTTTGGTTAGTTCTCTCTTGCCGCATGGAGCAACCCAATCCCGGAAATCGCCCTTCACTTGCTTGCCTTCACCGGCCTGATGCAGGTTCTTGCCCGCTTTCTGCTGAAATCGTACGCACATTCCCGACATCCACGCTAGGTCAATCGTTGCGCGGGGTTGCTTTCTCCCGCTTCATTCTCACGGCCAGCGCCGTTCGGACAGCAATCGGATGAACTCCCGTAACTCGCGCGTATCCCATTCCGGAACTACGATTTGACTCATGCGAGTGAAGCTCCCCCTTCTCCGCACCCGCTACGTGCCCGCCACTCGGGCTCCCATCCTGCGTTACGGCGTTGCTGTCCTCAGCATCATTCTCGCCCTGATCCCGGCGCTCATGTTCTCCGACGTGGTGGAGAGTCGCCTCGTCGTGTTCGCCGTTGCCATCATGGTCAGCGCCTGGTACGGCGGCTGGAAGCCCGGCCTGGTCGCCACTTCCTTCGCCCTCACCGTAAGCGCCTATTTCTCCCTGACCGGGGTACGCTCCCCGGCTGAGTATCGCCAGGCCATCATACATCTCACGCTGTTCGTGTTCGTGGCCCTGCTGATCTGCTGGTTTAATGCCGCGCTACGCTCGGCTCAGGAAGGACTGCGGCGCTCGGAACTCAACTTCCGTTCGCTGGTGACCAACGCTCCCTATGGCATCTGCCGCTGCGACTCCGCCGGTATTCTGCTCGGCGTCAATCCGGCCTTTGTGACCATGCTGGGCTACGCCTCGGCGGCGGAGTTGGTCGGCCGCAGTCTCCCCAATCTCTACGCCGACTCCCAGCAGTGGTTCACGCTCGCCGACTACTTTCGCTCACTCCAGCAATTTCATGGACTGGTCGCCGAATGGGTGCGCAAGGACGGCAGTTCCACCGTCGTGCGGCTTTCCGGGCGCGCCATCCGCGGCGAAGGCAATGCCATCTTCTTCGAACTGTTCAGCGAAGACGTCAGCGAGCGGCGCACCCTGGAGCAACAGCTTCGCCAGGCCCAGAAGATGGAAGCCGTCGGCCGGCTCGCCGGAGGCATCGCACACGACTTCAACAACCTGTTGATGGTCATCTCTGGCTACTCCGAGTTTCTGCTGGAGCGCATCGGTTCCAACCAGGAGCTTCGTGGCCCCGCCCAAGAGATTGCCAACGCCGCCGAACGTGCCACCTCGCTCACCCGCCAACTGCTCGCCTTCAGCCGCAAGCAGATGCTGGCTCCCAAGGTGATCGACCTCAATGCGGTGGTCACCGAAAACCTGAAGATGCTCACCCGCGTGATCGGCGAAGACATCGATCTGGTCATGGTGCCCAGCGCAGACATCGGCGCGGTCAAAGCCGATCCTGGCCAGATCGAGCAGGTCATCATGAATCTCGCGGTCAACGCCCGCGACGCCATGCCCCACGGCGGCAAGCTTACCATCGAAACCGCCAATGTCACGCTCGACGACAATTACGCCCGCTTCCACGCTCCGGTGCAGCCCGGCGACTACATCATGCTGGCCATCAGCGACACCGGCATGGGCATGGATGCCGAAACCCAAAACCACATCTTCGAACCCTTCTTCACCACCAAAGGAACCAAGGGCACCGGCCTCGGACTCTCTACCGTGTACGGCATCATCAAGCAGAGCGGAGGCTACGTCTGGGTCTATAGCGAGCCGGACAAGGGCACTACCTTCAAGATCTATTTACCGCGCGTCAGTGCAAGCGGAGAAGTGGCTGACGCCGAGGCTGCGGTTGCGATCAACAACTCGCACCAGAATGTCGAGACCATCCTGTTGGTGGAAGACGAGCCCAACCTCCGCGAGCTCACCTTGCAGTATCTGCAGAAGCAGGGATACACCGTGCTCGAGGCCGGCGACGGCGCCACCGCCATCCAGGCTTCCAATGCTCACCAAGGCCCCATTCATCTGCTGCTGACCGATGTCATCATGCCGGGAATGAACGGGCGCGAACTGGCCCAACGCATCTCCTCCCTGCGGCCCGAAACCAAGGTGCTCTACATGTCGGGCTACACCGAGAATGCCATCGGTCACAACGGCACGCTGGACGCCGGCATCACCCTGCTCCAGAAGCCCTTTACCCTCCCCGCCCTCAAGACCAAGGTGCGGGAGGTGCTCGACACAGCCCTTCCCCAGGAGGTTTCGATGTCTGCTCGTTTGGCTGCACAAGCTGCAATCCGGCGCCGGGAGAAGTTGTCTCCCTTCCGTGCGCAACGATTCAATCTTCAGTTGCCGCTGAAATACCGGCTGCTTGGAGAAAACGACTGGCGCCAAGGCACCACCGAAAACATCAGTCGCTCGGGCATGCTGTTCCGGGCGGAAGAATTGGTTCCCCCCAACGCGCAGCTCGAGATCAACCTCGTGCTGCCCGCGGAAATTGCAGGATTGTCGGCCGCGGAGGTGGTCTGCCGCGGCGAAGTCGTCCGCGCCATGCAAGCCGAGGCACCGACCATGCACCCGGCATTGGCCGCCAAAATCCTGCAGTACCACTTCCAGCACGGCTCCCAGATTCCGCAGGCGTGATCAGTGCCGAGTACCGAGTGAAAAACTTAAAGAGGCGGCCATTTACGGCCGCCTCTTCTTCTACGCCAGGTTTTGCCCTTGATTTTCCTTCGTCAACCTTCGTGCCCTTTGTGGTTAAGGGTTTTGCTTTGACTCGGCACTGGGTACTCGGTTCTTTCCTGAGCCCCCTGAAGCCTGATTTCTTCCACTCTTTCCGCCATCGCGTACTTCAACTCGTCAATACCTTTACCCGTAACCGCGGAGATCGGGAACAACTCGAGTCCCTCTTTCTTGCAATGCTTCTTCAGCTTGGCCAGCTTGTCTTTATTGGCGACGTCGATCTTTGAAGCCACCATGATGACGGGCTTCTGTCCCAGGCCTGCGCCGAAGCTTTCCAGTTCTCCGGTAATCACCTCCACATCCTTCACCGGATCCGGGCGCCCGCTCGCATCCGAGACATCCACCAGGTGTACCAGCAGCCGGGTGCGCTCAATGTGCCGCAGAAACTGTGCCCCCAAGCCCGCTCCTGAGTGGGCGCCTTCAATCAGCCCGGGGATATCCGCCACCACGAAGCTTCGCTCCTCCGGAGGCTTGCCCACCGCCACCACGCCCAGGTTCGGCTGCAAAGTCGTAAACGGATAATCCGCAATCTTCGGTCGCGCCGCTGAAATGCGGGAGATCAACGTGGACTTCCCCACATTCGGATATCCCACCAGCCCCACATCGGCCAGCAGCTTCAGTTCCAGGCGGAAGGTGCGGTCCTCTCCCGGCCGTCCGTCTTCGTGCTCCCGCGGCGCCTGGTGTGTCGAGGTCGCAAACCGCGCGTTGCCCCGCCCACCGCGGCCACCCTGGGCAATCACAATCCGCTCATCCGGACGCGAGAAGTCGTACACTTTCTCGCCCGTTTCCGCGTCGTAGACGATGGTGCCCACCGGCACTTTCAACATCACGTCTACCCCTTCGCGTCCCGTCCGGTTGGAACCCTCGCCGTGCCGGCCCCGCTCCGCTTTATATTCCGGATTGAACCGAAAATGGACCAGCGTGTTGTGGCGCTCGCTCGATTCCATAACCACATCGCCGCCCTTGCCGCCGTCTCCGCCCGAGGGGCCGCCTCGCGGCACATACTTCTCCCGCCGGAAAGCCAGGCAGCCATTGCCGCCATCGCCCGCCTTCACCCGGATTGTCGCCTCATCGATGAACATTGGCACCAATCACGTGAGAACGGCCGCCCCCGGCCGTCCAGGCCGAGCCCAGCTCGGCAACCTCGTCGTGGAACGAAAAAGCCCCGGCCGAAGCCGAGGCCCCAGGCCGCGTGCTAACCCTCCGCGACCGCTGCGTTGATCTTGTGACGGTTACTTCGCCTCGAGCGGCTCGACCATGACGAACTTGCCCATGCCGCCCTTGTCGAGAAACTTGATGCGGCCGGTGACCTTGGCAAAAAGCGTGTCGTCTTTGCCGCGGCCGACGTTCAGGCCGGGCTTCACCCGGGTGCCCCGTTGCCGCACGATGATGGTTCCGCCGGGGACGAGCTGCCCGCCGAATGCCTTGAACCCTAACCGCTGCGCGTTCGAGTCGCGCCCGTTTCGTGAGGTACCTTGTCCTTTTTTATGTGCCATAAATATTTCCTTGTAGCGCCGGCTGTCCCGCCGGCATCTTGACCGCGAAAGCTACTTTTTCTTCTTCGCAGCAGCCTTCTTGGCCGCCGGCTTCTTGGCCGCAGCTTTCTTCTTGGGAGCCGCCACCTTGGCCTCAACCTCGGCTTCTCCGGCTTCCGCTGCCGCCACTTTCTTCGGCTTCGGTTCTTTCTTCGGCAGCTCGGGCGCGGTGAACTTCTGCCCGTCAAAGGCGATCTCGGTTATGCGCACCGCCGTGTACCCCTGCCGATGCCCGCGCAGCTTCTTGTACTGCTTCTTGCGCTTATAGTGGAAGACCAGGATTTTCTCGCCGCGGCCTTGCTCCACGATCTGGCCGACCACCCGGGCCTCGGACTGGGGCCTGCCGATCTGGCCTTCGCCGCCGGAAACCGCCAGCACGTCGCTGAACTCAATCTGGCCGTCGGTGCCGGTCCCCTGGCTCTCCACACGAATCACATCGCCGGGCGCCACCCGGTACTGCTTCCCACCAGTGCGGATGACCGCGTACATACCTATGCCTCCGTCAAAATCCATTCCCGTCGCACACTGGCGCGAACCGGGCAATCTGCTGATTTCTCTGTGCTTGCTGTTTCCGCGTCGGCGCTCTCAGCAACGAATGCGGGCGGCCCCAGAACGGAACCGCAGGTACATGCAAACCTATTCATTTTAGCGTGCGGCGCGGAAGTTGGTCAAACCAGGTGTATGATCCCCGAACCATGTTAGGCGGTCGCACCAGCGCGCAATGGATCGCGCAGTATGCCAGCAGTCATCAGCATCCCGTAAACCGGGCCTGCCATACCTTCGGTATCCCGACCATCGTCCTCTCGCTCACGCTTGCCGTGGCCGGCATTTTTTTCCATCCCTTTTGGGCCTATGCCCTCGGCCTGTTCCTCTTCGGCTGGGCGCTGCAGTTCATCGGGCACGCCTTCGAGCGCAAAGCCCCCGAATTCTTCCACGACTGGCGCTTCCTCTTCGTGGGACTCCGCTGGTGGTGGGCCAAGGTCCGCGGCCAGGCTTGAATCTCTTTTGAGCTTCCCACCCCGCTGTGCGAAAATCCTCGCCCGGAGGAAACTCAATGCAGAGGCGCCTTCTCCCCGTGCTGGTTTGCGTCCTCGCACTCAGCCTTTCGAGCTTCGCGCAAAAGAAGTCCGCCAGGAAAATGGCCAGTGGCCCCGCTCCCGACAAGGCTCTGATGCAGAGAATCTGGGATGGCTGGGACACGCTCGATGCCTCGAAACAGACGCAGTTCTATGCTCAAGGCGCACATACGTTCTTCGACATCGCCCCGCTGAAGTATGCCAGCTGGGATGAGTATCAGCAGGGCGTCAGCAAGGAACTGGCCGACTACAAAGCCGCCACCTTCACCGTAAACGACGACGCGCAAATCCATCCTGCCGGCGAATACACTTGGGGCACGGCTACCGTCAAGTCCGACATGACCCAGAAATCCGGCAAGCGCGAACTGGGAACCTTCCGCTGGACCGTGATCTGGCAGAAGCTGGATGGAAAATGGCTGATCGTGCGCGAGCACGTCTCCGAGCCACTGCAGTAACCTGGCTGGTGCGTGGAAAAAACTGGCCACGGATCATCCCGGATAATCCATGCAGAGCTGTGTTTGTATCCGTGCAGGTCCGTGTTGACCCGTGGCTGATCTTCCTCCGCCCTTAGTACGCCCTCACAAAGAAGTACACCGTCATCCCCGCCCCCACCAGGATGACGAACCACCGCACCCACGCCTGCGGTAGCTTCAGCGCGTAGTGTGCTGCGAAATATCCTCCCACCACGGCGCCCGCGATCATCACCACCGCCTGCGGCCAGTAGATGGCGCGTTTCAGGATAAACACCGCCACCGCCACGCCGTTGATCGCGGTCCCCAGCACGCTCTTCAACGCGTTCATAGCATGGATGTCGGTCATCCCGATCGCCGCCAGCATGGCCAGGTTCACAATGCCGACGCCGCCGCCGAAATACCCTCCGTACACGGCCACTCCAAGCTCGAATACCGAGGCTCCCAGGATGGCCGCGACCGTCGCCTCGTGCCCCACGCTCGACGCACGCCCTCCGGCGAGCCGCTTGCCGAACACAAACAGCAAGGTCGCGCCCAGCATCAGCCATGGCAGCACCTTCATGAACGTGTGCGCCGGAGTCTTCAGCAGCAGCAACGCGCCCAGCAGTCCGCCCATGAAGCTGGTCAGCAGCAGCGGCACCATGACGCGCTTCGGGACATCGAGCCGGCTGCGATAGGCACCCCCACTGGCCGTTACGCCCACCCAAAGCGCGATGGTATTAGTGGCATTGGCAGGAATCGGAGGCACGCCGGTGAACAACAGCGCGGGGAACGCCACGAAGCTGCCGCCGCCCGCGACCGCGTTCAGCGCGCCGCCCAGAATGCCGGCGACAAAAAGAAAAATGGCGTGTTGGAAGTCCAAGCCTAAATGTGTATCACACACGCCCAAGAACTTTACGAAAGACTCCTACACCCGCGTAGCTGTCATTCAGTTCGCCACCAATCTTGGGGCTCCAGTAATCGCGGAATGCTGAAAATTTCTGAGCCAGGTTCACTGCTTCCCTCATTCCCCCTTTAGTCACAAATCGCGAACGCGCGCACTGGAAACGAAGTCCCTCCACGGATCGCGGGCGGCGCGGCAAAGAAACGAAAGTCTCGACCGCTCAACGGCTCCACTCCGCGCAGATGCTCCACAATCGGAATGCTCGCGGCCAGCAGAAGCGTGTGTGCGGGGCGAGCCGGATCGTTCATGTTGTCGATGTTGGCGCAATCAATTCCCACCAGTTCCACGCCCGCATGTACCAGGTGCTCGCAGGCTGCCGCGGTAAGAAATGGCCCGGAGCGAAAGTACTCTTTCGAGCCCCAATGCTTTGCCCACCCCGTATGCACCAGCACCGCTTTTCCTCGCAGCGCTGCACCAGAAAAGACCCTCGCTTCGATGGGGCCGTCTTCCGGCGCGGCGATCAACACTCCCGGCAAGTCGACCAGTCGCTCCAGAGGCACATCGGCCAGGTCGGCGCCATCGGGATAGCGGTGGAACGGTGCGTCCACGTACGTTCCGGTGTTGCCACCGATCTCATAGGAAGCAATCTGGAAACTGGTCCCCGGCGCGTAGTGTGCGTGCTTCGCGGCATCGCCGTGCGCCAGAAAAGTGTGGAACTTCGGCAACGGGAGTCCCGGATACGATGGCATCCCCGGCTCCAGCCGGTGGCTGAGATCAACGATCATGTCGTGCTTAGACGATGAACCGGCGCAGGCTGATGCAGCGTTTTTTCCGCGGACTAGCCGGGGCACCCGATGAGCGCGTGAAATCACTAGCTTACGTGCCACAGGAATAGCTGTCTTCCCGTGACCTAAGTCACAGCCTTCGGTGAGATCAACGATTAATCTCGGCTTTGTACGGAGACGCCATGGCGACTCAACTTCATACCGAAATCATCCCGGAACTACCGCCTCTTCCTCCAATGCCGCACCCGGCCACTCAAAAACCGAAGCAGGTCAAGTCGAGGAAAAAACTAGTCCGCCGGACCGAGCGCGATTACTCACAGGCGTTGCGCCGCAGTTTTCAATTCGGGTTTCTGCTGTTGAACCTCTACCTGGGCCGGACGTTTTACCTCTGGGTGCGCCACTTCGAAACCGGTGCCGCGGCGTCAGCAGTCACTCGCCCCGCCGGCGTAGAAGGTTACCTGCCGATCGCCGGCATGATGAACTTCAAGTACTGGCTGCTGACCGGGCACGTGCCTGCCATGCATCCCGCAGCCATGTTCCTGCTCATCACCTTTGCCGCGATCGCATTTCTATTTCGCAAGGCCTTCTGCAGTTGGCTGTGCCCGGTAGGTACGATTTCGGAATACCTGTGGCGCGCGGGACAAAAACTTTTCCGCCGCAACTTTCAGCTGCCGCGCTGGTTCGATCTCCCTCTCCGCGGGCTGAAGTACCTGCTGCTGGGATTCTTCGTGTGGGCGGTCTCCACCACGTCGGCCGAGGCGATCAACGGCTTCATGCGCAGCCCGTATGGGGTGATCGCCGACGTGAAGATGCTCAACTTCTTCCGCTTTATCGGCGAGACCGGCCTGGTCGTGATCGGCGTGCTGGCGCTGGCGTCGGTCTTCGTGCAGAATTTCTGGTGCCGCTATCTCTGCCCGTACGGCGCGCTGCTCGGGCTGACGTCGCTGATCAGCCCGCTGCGCATCCGGCGTGACGCCTCTGCCTGCATTGATTGCGCCAAGTGCGCCAAGGCCTGCCCATCGGCGCTGCCAGTCGACAAGCTGGTCACCATCAAGTCTGCCGAATGCACGGGATGCCTGGAGTGCGTTGCCGTCTGTCCGGCCAAGGGCGCGCTGCAGATGTCGTTGCCCACGCCAGGCCCGCGAACCATGCCCGCCTGGGCCATGGCTGCCGGCATCGCCGCCCTGTTCTTCGGTATCGTTGGATTCGCCAAGACCGCGGGCTACTGGCAGACCACCGTGCCCAATGCTGTCTATCAGCAACTGGTGCCGCACGCGGAGGAAGCCACGCATCCCATGCCGGGAGATCCCGGGCTTAACTAGACCTAGATCGCCAGGTTGCGCCCACTGCGGATTTGGGTGGGCAGCACATCACGGATCTGCTGGGCGGCAAGGCCTTGCTCTATCTCACTTCAGTCCCTCGACCAGATACAGATCGGCGAGCATGCGGTGGTATCCGAAGACGCAGGTCTTGGCGTCGGGCGTCATAAGAATGGGGCCGATGGTTTCAACGCCCGCGGGATCGGAGGGCATGAGTTGTTTCCACAGGGTGCGTTGACCAGTGCGCACATCGAGGCGATCGACCCTGGCGGGCAGTTCGCCGGGCTGGTAAATGTACAGGGAGCCGCCGTCCGTGCTAAAGGTGATCGGCTGTTCTCCAGGATTGAGTCCCGGAATGACGCGCGGCTCGCCACCCGCAACCGGATAGAGATAGCCCTTCTGGTCGGGACCGATTCCAGCCACCGCCTGGGAGTCGGGAGAGATGACAAACGCGGTGCCATTCACCCCTTCCGGCGTGATCGGCTGGTTCTTGCCGGAAGCCGGGTCATAGACGTATAACCGCACTCCCTTGCCCGGCTCATTCCCCGAGAACAGGACGCGCTTGCCATCGGGAAACCAATGTGCCCACGAGTGGTTGATATTGTCTTTGGTCAGATCCTTCGGTTCCCCAGCGCCCGTGGTCAGCAGCCTCAGCTGGGAGGGTGAATCCTGCGTCTGGGCGATCACTGATTTCCCGTCGGGAGACAAAGACACCGCTCCACCTTCCCCGAGCAGGACTGCGGGCGAGCCGTCGGTCTTGCGAATGTACACGGCATAGGACAACCCGCCGGACTTGGAATAAGCGAGAGATCCGCCGCCACCCTCTTCATCAAATAGCAGGGTCTTGCCATCCGCCGAAAGTCCTGCGGGATAGGAATAGTCCAGCCAGGAAAGATCATGCTCCTTGGCCGCGTCGGCAGTCATGCCGATCAGTTCACGCCGCCAACTGGCGCGCATCATCAGCACCCGGCCATCCTTCCAGATGTCGAATAGCATCAGCGCGCCCGGTAGACGCAACACCATGCGCTCCTTGCCATCCAGCGAGACCGCGTATAGTGTCCGGTCCACGCCCGACTTGCTGGCCGTAAACCAGACCTCGTTGCCGTCAGGAGACCATGCCAGCCCCTGAATCGTGTACCACTCGCCCGAGAGGGCCTTCTTGTTTCCGGCCAGATCGACGACGGCGAGCGCACCGCTGTCATCGCCCTGAATCGGATGGTCAATAAACGCGATGCGGTCTCCTTTGGGGGAGACGCGAGGATGGCCAATCCAGCCGCCGGTCTCGTACAGCGCTTTTCCAATCGGGTATTCCAGGCGGTTGCGGCCGCCGAAATTACGCACCACGGCAAGGCCGCTTCCGTCTGCGGCCCAGTCCGCCCACTGCACTTGCTCCAGCACTTCGCGCGGCGCGCCCCCGACCAGCGGAGCCCGCGCCAGCGTGCCCATGTTCACCCAAGTGCCGATGGCTTTGCTGTTCAGCAGGACGGCCATCTCCGAGGTGGAGGACACCGACACCAACTGGGTTCGACTGAGGCCCATGGAACGCGCCTCGGGAGCTTCGGGGCGCGCGGTAAACACGTCCACCGGGCCGCCTTGCCAGGCGGCGCTGTAAAGAATTGTCTGCCCGTCCGGCGCAAAGCGTGCAGAACGGATACTGCCACGACGAAATGTTAGCTGCCGGTAGAGCGGAGGCTGTGGGGGCGGGGTAGTAAAGAACAGCTTGCCACCAAACAGCCCCGCAGCCAGCGCCAGCAATATGCTGATGGCGAAAACCAGACGGGGCACAGCGGGCTTGCCGCGCGTTACGGCTGGGGATGAGCCGCGGCTCGCGGGCGACTCAGCCTGACTGGTTTCGGCCACGACCGACGTGCGCGACGAGTCGATCGAGCGTTTCAGACGCTTCAGATCGGCGCGCATCTCAGCCGCCGTCTGGCAGCGCAGATCGCGATCTTTCTCCAAAGCCTTGCTGATCGTCTCTTCCAGCTTCGACGGAAGTTCGGGGTTCAGCCGCGTGGCCGTAGTCGGCGCCCGGTTCAGAATCGCTTCGGTGATGACTGCCGAGGTCTCTCCGCGAAACGGCAACACCCCGGTGGCCATCTCATAAAGCACCACGCCGAAGGAGAACAGATCGGTTCGCCCGTCCAATTCCTTGCCCCGTAACTGCTCCGGGGACATGTACGCCACTGTGCCCACGGCGGTCCCGGGGCTGGTCAGATCCAGATTGCTCGCGTCCGCCCGGGTTTGCGACTCCC
The DNA here is from genome assembly GCA_041485425.1 of Terriglobia bacterium. Lineage (GTDB taxonomy): Bacteria > Acidobacteriota > Terriglobia > Terriglobales > Acidobacteriaceae > JAIQET01. Next base: position 12,608 of record JBGPJK010000074.1, read on the forward strand.
CGCTCGCAGACTGGCTGGCGCGCGCGATCTTGGCCAATCCAAAATCGAGGATCTTGGCGTGGCCGCGGTCGGTAACAAAAATGTTTGCCGGCTTGATGTCGCGGTGCACGATGCCTTTGCTGTGCGCGGCATCGAGCGCGTCGGCCACTTCAATGCCGAGGTTCAACAGCGGTTCCAGTTCCAGCGGTTTGCCCTGAATCAGGTGCTTCAGGGTCTGGCCGCTGAGGCACTCCATGGCGATGAAAAACTTCCCCTCGTGCTGGCCGATCTCATGGATGGTGCAAATGTTGGGATGGTTCAGCGACGAGGCCGCGCGCGCCTCGCGCCGGAAACGCTCCAGGGCCTGGGGATCTTGTGAGGCTTCATCAGGCAGAAACTTCAAGGCGACAAAGCGCCCCAACGCCGTGTCTTCCGCTTTGTAGACCACTCCCATCCCACCGCCGCCCAGCAATTCCACAATCCGGTAGTGGGAAAGCGTTGTGCCGATCATGGTTGGTTTGGGATATGGGCTCAGGCTCTTGGGGGAACCTGGGCCGAGCCATCTTAGGGGGAATTGGCGGTGGCGTCAATCGGGCGAGGGTGGAGCACACTGTTAAGTCAAACGGAGGTTGACCAGCAACCCGCAGAACCAGAACCTAACAGCTAACCTATCATTTTCCAGTCGCCGTGCCACAATCGCTGAAACAAAACCAGATGTTAGCTGTTCACCAGATCGACGACACTCCTGATGACTGGCCTGAGCCAGACTTTGACACCCCGGAGACCGAGCCTCGCCACGACCCGAAGGTCGATGAAGCCGCAGACAAGCTGCTGGCGTTCATCGAAAGCAAGCCGGGCGAAGTATTTTACGAAATGCAGCTCGAAGTAATCTTTGAGGACGATTACTTCCATTGGATAACAACCAAAGCCCTCGCCCAGTTACGCGACGCTCGCAAGATCGGAAGCAGCATTGAGATTCTCAAAAAGGTAGGTCGCATTCGTTTCTACTTCCACATCAAGAACAGATATTGGAAACGAAGAGCCGCAGAAATCAGAAAGTTGGTAGAACAATTCTCTGATCCTGCTTTCACCAGCGCCCTCGGCAATCAGGGTGAAATGCTGGTGGACGCGGGTTTGCCAAGCGCAGGTTTCCTACCCAAGGCTCGCAACGTGAGTCAGTTTGCCGGTGTTCAATGGACCGAGACGAAACACAACTTGGATCGCATCTTCGAAAAGGATGGGGTTCTCTACGGCACTGAGATCAAGAATCGGCTGTCTTACATTTCGCAGAATGAGTTCTACACCAAGCTGAAGATGTGCGAGACCCCTTCGCCTGCGACCCTTATTCATTGGGCGGATGATGCCACGATCCTACGTCTATGAGCTTTTCAAGAGAGGCGGGTTCGCTTTACTCATGAAATTTCAGTTCTACCCGTTTGGTTCGGAATCCTTTGCTGCAACCGTCCGCAAACGCCTTGCGCTGCCAGTCGATTGCCCCAAGAGACTGGAAGATGGGACACTCCAGCGTCTTCTCAAATTCCACGACCGCGCTGCCGGGAGCCTGCGCTAAGCCAATTCGTATTCATAAGGGTTCTTCATCATCCTTTTGTTTTCTATGACTTACCACCACACTCCCGTGAATTCAAATTGAGATTCACCAACTACTGAATCAGCGTCCCCCCGTTGCCCGGTTCCTCTTCCGGAGGAATCACCACCGCCGCCGCCACGCGGTCCCCCGCTTCGACATTCAGCAGGCGCACGCCCTGCGCCGAGCGTCCAGACTCGCGGATGAACTTCGACTCGATGCGAATGATCTTGCCGTACTGACTGATCAGCATCACCTCGGACTTTTCGCTCACCTGCGAGATGCCGACTACTTTGCCGTTGCGTTCCGTGGTCTTGACGTTGATGACGCCCTTGCCGCCACGGTTGGTCAGGCGGTACTCGTCGGCGGGGGTGCGCTTGCCGTAGCCGTTCTCGGTGACCGAGAGGATGAGCGAGCCTTTTTCCGGAACCAGGTCCGCGACCTCGGGGGCCACATCCTCGGACTTCTTGGCACCCTTCTCCACTTCCGCTTTCACCTCCGGCTTCAGCGTGGTGGCCATGCCGACGATGTAGTCTTTCTCCCCCAAGTTCATGCCGCGCACGCCAGTGGCGTTGCGGCCCATGGAGCGGACGTCGTTCTCGTCGAAGCGGATGGCCTGACCATCATGAGAGGCGAGGAAGATGATCTGGTTGCCGTCGGTCAGCGAGGCCGCCACCAGCTCATCGCCCTTCTCGATGTTGATGGCGATGATGCCGCGCGACATGACGTGCGAGAAGTCCTTCACTTCGGTCTTCTTGACGGTGCCGTTGCGGGTGGCAAAGAAGACGTACCTGCCTACTTCTTCCAGATCGCGAACAGCGAGCATGGTACGCACGGTTTCGCCCGGCTGCAGCGCGACCAGGTTGCCCACGTGCTTGCCCTTGCCGGCGGCGCCCACGTCGGGGATTTCATAGACCTTCAGCCAGTAGACGCGTCCAGTGTTGGTGAAGATGAGAATGTAGGCGTGTGTCGATGGGATGAACAGATGCTCGACGAAATCCTCGTCGCGCGTCTTCATGCCCATGCGGCCCTGACCCCCGCGCCGCTGATTGCGGTAGGTGGAGATGGCCGTACGCTTGAGATAGCCGCCGTGGCTGACGGTGACTGCCACCTGCTCGTCAACGATCAGGTCTTCGAGCTGGATTTCTGCCGCTTCGTCCTGAATCACGGTGCGGCGCTCGTCGCCGTACTGCTTCTTCACTTCTTCCAGCTCTTTCACGATCACGCCGCGCAGCTTTTTCTCTGAGGCGAGAATGGATTCGTACTCGGCAATGTTCCCGCGGGTCAGGCCCAACTCTTTGGTGATTTCGTCGATGGAGAGTTTGGTGAGGCGGTGCAACTGCAATTCGAGGATGGCGTCCGCCTGGAGGCCGGTGAAGGGCTTCTCCAGCTTGGGCGCGCGGCCGGTGGTGTTGATGTCAATCTTCTTGCCGGCAAAGTACGCGACCAGGTTTTCGCGCGCGTCGGCGCGGTTGGCGCTGGCGCGGATGATGGTGATCACATTGTCCAGATGATCGAGCGCGGTGATGTAGCCTTCGAGGACGTGCTCGCGTTCCTTCGCTTTCATCAACAGGTAGGCGGTGCGGCGCCGCACCACGTCCACGCGGTGGTCGATGAAGTGCTTGATGGCCTGCACCAGCCTTAGTTCCTTGGGCTGGCCGTTGACCACGGCCAGCAGGATCATGCTGA